>DASWRQ010000070.1:0-22679 GCA_036403095.1 Kutzneria sp.
CGACTGGGGCCAACCGACGCTGACGGTCACCGACAACAGCCCGTGCCAGAACGCGAACTACCAGCTCTACGCCATGAGCGACGCCTCGGGCTCGGAGCCGTCGATCGGCCAGGTCTCCACCTCCTACCGGGTCGGCGCGGACGGCAAGCTGGCGGCGTGGGCGCTGCCCAAGGGCACGGTGCTCAACTACCGTGTCACCTCCTACAACGACACCGGCCAGACCGCACTGGGCTACCTCGCGGGCTCCGGCTTCTGCGCGGTGGACGCCCGCAACATCCCGTGGGGCACCAGGTTCACCGTCCCCGGCTACGGCAGCTGCTACGCGGCCGACATCGGCAGCTGGATCAAGGACGACATCGTGGACGTCTGGTTGCCGGGCAGCCAGGCCGACAACTGGGGCATCCAGCGGCTGAACCTGGTGGTGGGCTGACAGGCGCGCCGCGATCGCCCTGCTCGCCGGCCTGCCGGTGGCCGGGCTCCTGGTCGCCGCCGGCCTCACGGACGCGGCGTCAACGTCAGCGGCATGGTGACAACCAACTGAGTTTCGAAAGTTGGGAAGGGACCATTCCTCCACTCGGAGTGGAGGAATGGTCCCTTCCCAACCTGACTGGGGGTCAGGTGCCGAAGAGGCGGGTGAGGGCTTCGCGGGCGGAGGCGTCCTGGGCGGCGAGGCTGTTGAGGACCTCGGCGAAGACCGAGAGCCACTCGTCCACGCCGACCTGACGGCGGCTGATCACCACGCCCCGCACCACCTGGCGGATCTCGGCCTCCACGCCGCCGTGCTTGCCGGCACGGAGTTCCAGGTGCTTGTCCGGCGTGCGAACCAGCACCGAAGTCGCCTGCCCACGGCCGAAAAGACCGCGCTTGCGCTCAACCTCGACCATGCCGGCCGGCAGTGCGTCGCCGAGGGTCTCGGTCAGAACCCGGGTGTACGACTCGACATCGGCCCGGTCGGCCTTCAGGGCGGCGACGACCAGGTGGGTGTCCCACATGTTGTCGGCCATCAGTCCACCAACGGCAGCACGAGCTGCGGCTTGGCGATGGTGTGGTCGGCCCGCAGCGGCTTGACGGCGGTGCCGATGGCGAAGAACTCGGTGGTGTGCCCGCCCCACCGGTGCGGCAACGACAGCAGCTGCACGCCGACGATGCCCTCGGCCTGCAACGCCTCGGCCTCGGCCTGCATCCGGCTCATGGCCAGCTCCCGAGCGTCGTACAGCGCCTCGGTGAACTGCGGGATCTCCACGTTCTGCCCCACGTTGCCCATCGCCTGCCAGAACCGCTGGTGCGCCACGTGGTAGACGCAGGAGCCCATCACCATGCCCAGCGGGGCGTAGCCGGCCTGCACCAGGGTCCAGAAGTCCTGTCCGGACAGATCGGACGTGAACGGCTTGCCGGTGTTGTTGCGCCACTGCCCGGGCTCGTCGGCCTTCACCGCGGTGCCGACGGCGATGAACTCGGCCAGGTCGCTGCCGAACTCCTTGAACTCGATGTCCAGCCGCACCCCGACGATGCCGTCGGCGCCGAGCACGTCGGCCTCGGCCTCCATCCGGGACATGGCCAGCTCGCGGGCGTGGTACATGGCGTTGGACAGGACCTCGAGCTCCTGGTTCTTGCTCCACCGGCCGAACTGGAAGCCGACGTGGTAGATGCTGGAGCCCAGCACCATGCCCAGCGGTCGAAAACCGGCCTCGCGCACCAGCAGGAACTCGTTGACGCTCAGGTCCGAGGTGAAAAGCGAGGTCTTCTGGCCGGGTTTCATCTCGGCCAGCCGACGCATGGCGTCCTCGGGAATCCCGTCGACGGTGGTCATGTCACTCTCCCTGCCGACGCAGCGGCATGATGGTCAACGTGCTGGCCGGGGCGGAGGCGCCCCGGTGGAAACGGACGATGGCGGTGCCGTAGACGTAGGCGAGCGCGGCCACGACCTGCTCGCCGGGCTCCCAGGTGGACAGTGCCATCCGGGTCACGATGCCGCCCTCGGCGCCGGACTTTCGCACCATGTCGTGGAACCGGGCTCTGGCGTCGGCCCGCACCCGGTTGATCAGCCGGGTGTACGAGTCGACCTCGATGTTGCCGGCGTAGAACGAGGTCTGGGCCTGGGTGCCGATGCCGGTGTAGATCGCGTTGGCCGCGCCGGTCCACTCGACCCGCACCGGCGCCCAGCCGGCCAGCATCAGCTTGGCCACGTCGCTGCCGGACAGGTCGGTGGTGAACAGCGACTTCGGCCGGGCCGTGGACTGGGCCCGCACGGCGGTGCCCATGGCCACGAACTCCTCGGCCTGGCCCAGCGGGTTCAGGCTGATCCGGATGTCGACGACGCCGTCCGCGCCCAGCGCCCCGGCCTCCTCACGCAACCGGTCCAGCGCCGTGTTGTAGCCGGTGTGCAGCGCCTGCAGGTACGGCATGGCGAACGAGCCGGGGTTGTAGCCGTAACCGGGCGCGTAGGTCTGGTAGCGGGAGACGACGTTGAGCACCACGCAGCCCATCACCTCGCCGACCGGCTCCAGCCCGACGGCCTTGATGCCGGCGGCCGAGGGCGCGGACAGCAGCGAGGTGCGCACGCCGGAGCGTTTGGCCCTGTTCAGTCGCTCGACCGCGGCCGGGGGCAACCCGTGCATCGATGACCTCCTCGTCGTCCACCATCGTGTCACTGCCGGGCGTTTGGGCAACGTGATCCAGCAGACTGTGCCGATGCTGATCGTCGCCGATGTCCTGGTCGCCCTGGTTGCCCTGATTCACGTCTACATACTGGTGCTGGAGATGTTCCTGTGGACGGCGCCACGCACCAGGGCCGCCTTCGGCGTGTCGGCCGAGCTCGCCGAGCAGACCAAGGCGCTCGCGGCCAACCAGGGCCTCTACAACGGCTTCCTGGCCGCCGGCCTGGTCTGGGGCCTGATCGGCAGCCGGCCGGCCGAGATCTTCTTCCTGTGCTGCGTGATCGTGGCCGGCCTCTACGGCGCGGCGACCGCCACCAAGCGGATCCTGCTCGTCCAGGTGCTGCCGGGGGCGCTGGCCCTGCTGTTCGTTCTCCTGGCCGGTTGAGCACGTTCGGCGCTGGCACACCCGGGCGCTCGCGGTCGATACTGCCGAGACACGACAAGGGGGTGGCGGGCGGTGCTGGTGCGGCCGGCGGACTGGGCCATCCGGCGGCTGCCGCCCGCGCTGATCGCCTTCACCGTCACGGTCGAGCTGGTGTCGGTGGTGCTGCCGTTCCTCTTACCCGGGCAGCCCCCGAGCGTCGGCGACTGGCTGCGTTTCGGGGTGCTGCTGACGGTCGGCGTGGCGCAGGCCGAGCTGTCCCGGCGGACCGAGCGGATGCGCCGGTTCCTGGCCAGCACCGTGCACGTGAACATGACGTCGGTGTGGATCTTCGCCGGCGCGGTGGACCTGCCGATGGGGCTGGCCGTCACCCTCACGGTGGTGTTGTTCGCCCACCTGTGGGAGCGGATCTGGCGGCAGCTGGCCAGCCGGCCGGCGCACCGGGTGATCTACACCGCCACCACCGTGGTGCTGTCCGTGCTGACGGTGCGGCCGGTGCTGACCGCGGTGTCCGGGGCGCTGCCGCTCATCGGCCATGACCTGCGCAACCTGGTCGCCATCGCGGCGGCCATGGCCGCGTTCTTCCTCACGAACAGCGCACTGGTCACCATCGCTCTGAAGCTGCGCTACCCCGACCTGACCGTCCGGGAGCTGTTCGGCGGCTGGGACGTCAACGCGCTGGAGCTGGCCACGCTGTGCCTGGGCGGGCTGACCGCGGTGGTGCTGATGGCCCATGTCTACCTGGTGCCGCTGGTGGTGGTGCCGATCGTGGTGCTGCACCGCGGCGTCCTGATGCGACAGTTCCAGGAGGCGGCGACCACCGACCACAAGACCGGCGTGCTGAACTCGGTGGCCTGGCACGACGCCGCCGCCCGCGAGCTGGACCGGGGCGCCGAGTTCGGCGTGCTGATGATCGATCTGGACCATTTCAAGCTGGTCAACGACACGCACGGGCACCTGGTCGGCGACGCGGTGCTGCGCGAGGTCGCGGACACCCTGTGCGACCAGGTCCGGGAGGTGGACGCGGTGGGCCGCTTCGGCGGCGAGGAGTTCGTGGTGCTGTTGCCTGGGGCCGCGCTGCCCGACGCGATCCGCGTCGCGGAGCGGATCCGGACCGCCATCGCGGGCCTGACCGTCACCGATGGCAGCGCGGCCGTGTCGGCGCTGTCGGCGTCCATCGGGGTGTCCGTGCACCCGATGGCCGGCGCGGTGCTGGAGCAGGTGCTGCTGGCCGCGGATTCGGCTCTGTACGAAGCGAAACGCGGCGGCCGCAATCGCGTGGTCAGCCTGTTCGATCCGGCGTGAGCAGCCCGACCAGCTCGGCCACCAGCCGTTGCGGACGTTTGCGGTGCACCACGAAGATCTCCCGCTGCGGACGGGCTCCGGGCAGCGCCCGCACGGCCAGCCGCTCGCGGTCGACGTCGCGGAGCAGGGTCATCGGCACGAGCGAGATGCCGAGGCCGGCCGCCACCAGGGCCAGCGTCACCCCGTAGTCGCCCGTCTCGTACGCCACGTGCGGCCGGATGTGCGCCTGGGAGAACAGCAGTTCCAGGCACACCCGGTTGGCGACGCCGCTCGCGCCGGAGATCCAGTCCTCGTCACGCAGGTCGCGCAGGCCGATCTTGCCGGTGGCCTTGGGATGCCCGGCCGGCAGCACCAGCCGCAGCGGGTCGGCCAGCAGCCGACTGCGGTGCAAACCGTTGTCCGGCGGCAGGTTTGTGCCCGGGTAGCGGTGCGTGATGAGCACGTCCAGATCGCGCGAGGTGACCAGGCCGTAGCCGCCGGGCGGCTCGATGTCCACAAGGGACAGTCGGGCCCGCGGGTGTCGTTCCCGAAGCGCGGCAAGGGCTTCCGGCACGAGCGCCTGGCCGGCCGAGGAGAAGGTGCCGATGGCCAGCGACTCCGGCTCGGCCTCGATCGAGGCCCGCACGGCCCGCTCGGCGTCGCGCAGCTCGCCGACCACTCGTTCGCCGTGGCGCAACAGGACTTTGCCCTGCCGGGTCAGGGTGACGCCGGTCGGGCCGCGTTCGACCAGCCGGCAGCCGAGCTCGCGTTCCAGCTTGGCCAGCTGTTGCGACAGCGCCGACGGCGTGAAGGCCAGCCGGGCCGCCGCGGCGGTGATCGAGCCGGCATGCCCGATCTCCACGAGCACCCGCAGCCGGGCCGGGTCGAGCATTAAGCGCTCCTAAAGTCGGGTCTGAAATCCTCGCTGGTGATTATGACCCGGTCGCGCGATGGTTGGCCTCATGACCACACTCCTAGGGCTGCCGACCGCGGCGGACGTGGCCACCGCGGCGACGACGATCCGTCCGCACGCCCGGCGCACGCCCGTCCTGCGCGCGTCGATCCGCGGCCGGGACGTGCTGCTCAAGCTCGAACATCTCCAGCTCAGCGGCTCTTTCAAGCTGCGCGGGGCGCTCAACGCGCTGGCCTGCGTCGACCACCCGGCCCGGGTCGTCACGGCCTCGGGCGGCAACCACGGGCTGGCCGTGGCCACGGCCGCGACGCTGCTCGGCGTGCCCGCGACGGTGTACGTGCCGGAGTCGGCCCCGCAGTCCAAGACCCGGCGGATCGAGGCCACCGGCGCCCGGCTCGTCCGGCACGGCGCGACCTACGCCGAGGCCGCCGACGCCGCGTTGGCCGCCGTGACGTCACAGGACGTGTACCTGCCGGCCTACGACCACCCGGACGTCATCGCCGGGCAGGGCACGGTCGGCGCGGAGATCATCGCCGACGCGCCCGAGGTCGACGCCGTGGTCGTTGCCGTCGGTGGCGGCGGGCTGGCCGCCGGCACCGCGCTGGGCATCGGCGACCGGACGACCGTCGCGGTGGAAACCGCGGGCTGCCACGCCCTGCACGCGGCGCTCCAGGCCGGCCGGCCGGTCGACACCGAGGTGAGCGGGGTCGCCGCGTCCGCGCTCGGCGCGACCCGGGTCGGCGACCTGCCGTTCGCCGTGCTCAACTCGCCGAACACCGTGCCCGTGCTGGTCTCTGAGGACGAAGTCCTTGCCGCGCAAACACTTCTGTGGGAAGAGTTTCGGACCGCGGTCGAACCCGCGGCGGCGGCGCCGTTCGCGGCGTGGCTGGCCGGGCGGGTGCCGGGCCGGCTGCCGTGCATCGTGCTCTGCGGCGCCAACAGCGCGTGGACTACGGAACCGTGACCGTCACGGTGAACGCCTGCATGGCCTGACAGGTCATGCTGCCGGGCTTGGCCGACGGGCACACCGGCCGGGTGGCGGTGAGCTTCGCGGTTCCCTTGTGCCGGGCCATGAAATCGGCCTGCGTGCCGCTGATCGGCGGAGAGCCGGTCAGCAGCAGCACGTCCACCGCGTCGGAGTCGCTGGTGATGGCCGACCAGTGCCCCTTGCCGTCCTCCGGCAGCTTCACGGTGAACTTGTCGCCGACCTCGACGCACACCGTCTGCCCGTTGTCGGACATGGTCAGCTCGTGCGGCGACGGGCACGGCTTGGGCTGGCTGGTGGTCGATCCGGTGGTCGATCCGGTCGTCGGCTGGGCCGGCGAGGCCGGCGGCACGCGCGAGCCGCAGCCGGCGACGAGGATCGCTGACATCGCTAGAACCACAAAGGCTGCTCGCATGCCCTCAGGACGGTGCGAGCAGCCCCCGTGGTTGCATCAAGCGCCTACTTGAGCGTGCCAGCCGTCAGACCGGCCTGGACCTGCCGCTGGAACAGCACGTAGATCACCAGCATCGGCAGCATGGCGATGGTCATGCCGGCGAACAGGCCGGACCAGTCCGACTTGTAGCCCTGCGCGACCGCCAGGTTGAGCAGGCCCTCGGCGAGCACCGAGTGGTCGGTGTCGAAGCTGGACTGCTTCTGCTGCAGCACCAGCGGCAGCAGGAACTGGTTCCACTGGCCGATCACGTTGAAGATGCCGATGCTGATCAGGCCCGGGCGGGCCATCGGCAGCATCACCCTGGCGAACAGCGCCGTGTGCGACGCCCCGTCCAGCAGCCCGGCCTCCGCGATCTCCGTCGGCAGCGTGCGGAAGAAGGAGTGCAGGAAGAACACCGTGAACGGCAGCGAGAACGCCACGTACACCAGGATCAGCCCGGCGTAGGAGTTCAGCCCGATGTACGGGCCGATCACCGGCAGCGTGCCGAGATTGCCGACGATCTTGAACAGCGGCACCAGGGCCAGGAAGACCGGCAGCGTCAGCCCGGCGACGAAGGCGTAGTAGATGATCCGGTTGCCCGGGAACGGGTACCGGGCCAGCACGTAGGCCGCCATCGACCCGACCACCATGGTGATGGTGACGCCGCCGGCCAGCACGATCACCGTGTTGATAAAGAAGTCGCCGATGTGCCCGGTGGTCCAGGCCCGGCCGAAGTTCTCGAACTGCGGCGACGACGGCAGCGACCACGGGCTGGACAGGATCTCCTTGTCCGTCTTGAACGAGGACATCACCGCCCACAGCAGCGGCAGCACCACCATCGCCGCCCACAGCAGCAGGAAACCCTGCGAGAACAGGTTCACCACGCCGAACTGCCCGCGCGGCGGCTTGGCCCGCTCGGACTCCGGCGTCGGGACCGTCGGCGCGGCCGTGACGAGCTGGGTCATGTCGACATCCCCCTCAGAACTCGATGCGGTCGCGTCGGGTGATCCGCAGCTGCACGATGGCCAGCAGCAGTGAGAACACCGCCAGGGCCACGCCCATCGCACAGGCGAGGCCGAACTTGCCCTGGGTGAACGCGGTTCGGTACAGCACGTTGGAGATCAGCTCGCTGGCATGGTCGGGACCGCCGCCGCCGGAGTCCGGGGTGAGGCCGGTGACCAGGGCGAAGCCGTCCAGCGCGATGAAACCGAGGTACACCCAGGCCACCGAGATGTTCTCCCACAGCAGCGGCAGCGTGATGCGGAAGAACGTCGGCCCGCGGGAGGCGCCGTCCAGCAGCGCCGCCTCGTAGATCTCCTTCGGGATCGACTGCATGGCCGCCGAGAACAGCACCATGTAGAAGCCGACCCCGCCCCACACCATCACCGCGAGCAGGCACCACAGCACCAGGTCGGGCGAGTTGAACCACTGCACCGGCCTGGTCGGGTCGACCAGGCCCAGCGCCATCAGGAAGGCGTTGAGCAGCCCGCGCCCGTCGGTGCGGAACACCGACTGGAACAGCACCACGATGATCGCGACCGACAGCACCTGCGGGAAGAACAGCACGACCTTGTACACGCTGGAGCCACGCACGCCGCGGATGCCCGCGCTGTCCCCGCGCCCGCCGACATTGAGCATGAACGCGAGGAACAGCGCGAGCAGTATCGTCACCACGGGCATCAGCACCAGCAGGAAAGCGTTGTGCACCATCGCGCCCAGGAAGATGTCGTCCTGGAACAGCCGGGTGTAGTTGCCGATGCCGATGAAGTTCTGCGCGTCGGAGAAGCCACCCCAGTCGGTGAACGAGTAGAACACCGTCTGCACGAACGGCGAGACGACGTAGATCACGTACAGCACCACGGGCACCACGAGGAAGCCCGCGATGAAGGGCAGCCGGCGGAATTTCATCGGTTACTTGTCCCGCTTGTACTTCTGGATCGAGCTGTCGGCGGCGACCTTGTCCGCGGCGGCCTGGACCTTGTCGATCCACTGGTCGGCGGTGAAGCGGCCGGCCATCAGCTCGCCGGTGGCCGCCTCCCACTCGTTGATCATCGTCGGGTACCAGTCGGTGACCGAGCGGTAGGCCAGCAGGTTGTCGCCGGCCGCCGTGTTCACCTTGTTGACCGAGGCCAGCCCGGTCGAGCCGGTCACGCTGTCGGCCGAGCCCTTGACGATGGACAGCGAGCTGGTGGCCTGCGCGAAGTTCTTGGCCGCGTCCTTGCTCAGCATGATGCGCAGGAACTCGAGGCCGCCGTTCGGGTTCTTGGCCTTGGCCGGCACCACGAACGGCTCGCCGGCCTCGGCCCGCAGCGTGCCGTAGGGCAGCTTGTCCGAGGACGTCAGGTCGGGCATCGGCATCACGGTCAGCTCGGTGCCGGCCGGGGTGGTCTTGCGCATCTCGTTCTCGAGCCAGCTGCCGCAGGGCAGGAAGGCGGCCTTGCCGTCCAGGAACGCCTGCTGCGACTCGGTGTGCGACATGCCCTCGGTGCCCGGCAGCATCCAGCCGTTGTGCACCATCTCCAGCACGGCGTTGAGCGAGGCCTTGACCGCGTCCACCCGCCAGGCGTTGGGCTTGAGGTTGTCGATGTCGATCAGGACCTGCTTGCCGCCGGCCTTGCCGGCCCAGTCCATGATCGGCACGCCCATGTAGTACGGGTACTTGCCGGCGTGGGCCCACGGCGCGATGCCGGCCGCCTTGATCTGCGGGGCCAGCGTCTTGAAGTCGGCCCAGGTCTTGGGCGGGGTCCAGTTGTGCTCACGGAAGACCTTGGCGTTGTACCAGATGCCGAACACGGTGTAGCCGTAGTTGAGCAGGTAGACCTTGCCGTCGTAGGTGCCGACGTCGAGCACGTTCGGCAGCAGGGTGTCCTTGACCTTGACGTTCGGGTCGTCGTAGCTGGGCGCGTCGAGCAGCGGCTGCAGGTCGGTCAGCGCGTTGCTGGTGACCAGCGTGCCGGCCTTGATCTGGTTGGCCCCGGAGTCGTCGATCACGTCCGGCGGGGTGCCGTTGGCGAACCGCGGCTGGAGCTGGTCGGAGATCTTCTGGGTGGCCGAGAACGCCGCGTTGGCCTTGGGGAACGCCTTCTTGTACAGGCTGACGTCGTACTTGGCGTAGTCGGTGCCGAAACCGCCGTCGAAGATGACGACGTCCAGCGGCGCGTCCTCGGCGACGCCGAGCGGATTGGTCGCGCTCTTGGTTCCGGTCGGGCCGGTGGCGCCGCTGCCGCCGCCGGCGCAGGCGCTGAGCACACCGGCCGCGGGGCCGGCCAGCACCGCGAGCGCGGCGGCCCGCTGGAGCAGCTGGCGACGGGTGAATTCGGAACCCGATTGGTTAGACATGTGGATCTTCCCCCTGCTGGTCAGGTGGACTGTTGGTCCTGGTTGAACCGGCCCCGACCCGGTCCAGACCAGTGACCGTAACGCCCATCACAGTTCGACGGCAGCGGCTTTCTCCCGTGACTTACACATCGTGACGCTCCTGTGTCCGACCGTCCGATCCGGCGTCCGTTCGGCGGATGAAGCGAACGTTTGCGACTTTTTCGTCGCGAGATGCCCGGGTGGGCGTGTTGGATGGGGCGTATGGAGTCGGACGAGGAATGGATCGCACGGCTGCGGCGCACGGCACTGCGGGACGCCGAGGAGATCGCGCCCAGGCCGTCCTTTCCCGTGTTCGGTCTGGCCGAGCCGGAGCTCGGCCTCGGCGTGCTGACCTCGCTGAGCGACTCGTCGGCCGAGGAGATCACCCTGGCCTACGGCGACCCGTTGTCCCAGGACGGGCCGCACCTGTCGATCAACACCGCGTTGCCGGTCGACGAGGAGGCCGCCGGCGCACTGCGCCGGATGCTCGACGACGAGCACAACCGCATCGTCGACCACGCCGGCGTCGAGGACCCCGACGACGTGCCGGCCGAGCTGTCCGACACCAGCACCGCCGTCGACGGGGTCGAGCTCACCGGCCCCATCTACCGGGAGGGCCCGCTGTGGACCGCCCGGTTCACCATCGCCGACGTCGTGGTCACGGTCGTGGCCCGCGGCGTTTCGCCGGCCGCCCTGCGCCTGTGCACCGTCGGTGACCTGCGGCCGTACCTCGAACGGCGTAGCGAGTGGATCGCCCGGCTGATCGAGGCCCACCGCCGCCGCCCCACCGCCGAGCTGCCGCCGGCCGCCGGTCTCGACGTCTACCGGACGTTGATCGGAGAGCTGCTCGGCTTCCAGACCCGGCACCGCGAGGCCGCCCGCGCCGGCCGGCTGCCCCGGCGCCGCGTCGGCGACGGCCGGCTCTACGGGCCGATGTGGCAGCGGGCCGTGCGGGACCTGGAGCAGGCCGGGCGGCTGTCCCGCGAGGCCGCCAACCGCACCGTGACCTCCATGGTCAACCAGCTCACCCGGCTGGCCGACCGCGCCGACTGGTTCACCGACAAGCGGCTGGCCGACCTGGCCGTTGACGAGACCATTCGCTACGCCGTGCTCAACCAGCCGGTCTCCAGCCGTGACGCGCAGCTGGCCTGGGAACGCGTCACCCTGGACGGCCGGCCCGAGGACCTCAAGGTATGGCTGGAGACCTGGGACAAGTGGGCTACGGCCTGAGCTCGCGCACCAGGTCCAGGACCGGTTGCGCACTGTCTTCCGCTGCTATCGCCGCGCCGATCTCCTGCGTGCGAGCCCGGTAGGACGGGTCGTCGATCGCCCGCCGGATCGCCTTGGCCAACCGGTCGACGTCGAGTTGCTTCTGCCGCATGACATCGGGCGTGAGCCCGAGCGCGGCGAGGCGGTTGGCCCAGTAGAACTGGTCCGCGATCCCGGGCACGGCGACAACCGGCACGCCGGCCCGCAACCCCAGCGCGGTGGTCCCGGCGCCGGCGTGGTGCACCAGCGCCGCCATTCTCGGGAAGAGCCAGTCGAACGGCGTGTCCCCGATGGTGAACATGTCGTCCCCCTCGGCCTCGAAACCCGAGAGGACACCCCGGACGCCGGCGTTGCGCAGCGCCTCGACCGCGATCGAACCGCGAGCGGCCGTCACACTGCCGAAGCCCACGAAGACCGGTGGCGGACCGCCGTCCAGGAAGGCCTGCAGTTCTCGGGACGGCTGCCAGTCCGGATCCCGATGCGGCCACCAGAATCCGGTCAGTTCCAGCCCCGGCCGCCAGTCCGCCGGCCGCGGCGCGAGGCGCTCGCTGTAGCCGTGCAGCACCGGGAACTGCTGCTCGCGCTGCCGGCGCAGCGTCTCGCGGACGGTGGTGGGTCGCAGGCCCATGTCCCGACGCAAGGTGTTGATGTGCTTGAAATAGCCGGCTTGGACCTGCGTCGCCGCCAACCGCCCCATCGCGCGGTTGCCCCAGCGGCCGAACGACCGCAAGTCGGCCAGCAGCGGCGGGAAGTCACCGGTCGGCTCGACCGGCGCCACGTAAAGACCGGCGCTCGGGATGCCCATTGCCTCGGCCACGTGGTACCCGAAGTGGGTGCTCGTCACCGACGTCAGCAGGAGATCCGCGCCCTTGGCGGCGTCAGCTACGGCCGGCCCGACCCGGCCCATCAGCTCCCGGACCGCCGGCATGAATCTTGGCCAGTTTGCGCAGCGAGCCGCCGTCCTCGACGAAGCTCTGCGCATGGGCCGACGGCACGGCGTCGGGATCCACATCCAGCAGACGGAACTCCAGGCCCGCCTCGGTGACCAGATTCTCGAACGGACCCAGGGCCGCGATGGCGACTTCGTGCCCGGCTTGCCGGAGTTGCGCGCCGAGCCCCGTGAACGGTGCGACGTCGCCGCGGGACCCGAACGCGACGATCACCGCCGTGGTCATCGGACGCCCTGCGCCGCGGCGAGCTGGTTCACCAGGCGCACAACGGCTTCGGCGCCGTCCTCGTCCTGGATCTTCGCGCCAAGGGCCTGGGTTCGGGCTCGGTAAGAGGTGTCATCGATGACACGTCTTACGGCAGCGACCAGGCGGTCGGTGTTGAGGTTCTGGTACCGGATCGAGTCGGGCGACGCGCCGAGTTTCACCAGGCGAGCGCCCCAGAAGTGCTGGTCGACGAACAGCGGGGTGGTCACCGCCGGGGTTCCCGACCACAGGCCCAACGCCGTCGTGCCGGCGCCGCCGTGGTGCACCAGCGCCTGCATCCGCGGGAACAGCCAGTCGAAGTCGACCTGACCGACGCTGATCATGTCGTCGCCGTCGACGTCCACATTGGACACGACCGCCCGCACGCCGGCCTTTCGTGCCACCTCGGCGGTGATCTCGGCGAGGCGGCCGGCGACGTTCTCGCTGCCGCTGCCGTAACCGAAGTAGACCGGCGGCGGCCCGTCGGCGAGGAAGTCTCGCAACTGCGCCGGCGGCTCCCAGTCCCGCATCGGCGCGAACCAGTAGCCGACCACATCCAGTCCCGGCCGCCAGTCTCTTGGACGGGGCACCACGTGTTCGCTGAAGCCGTGCAGGATCGGCCAGCGCCGCTCGCGCTGCTCGCGGCGGACCGCCTTCGGCGTCGTCGGCGGGAGGCCGAGGTCGCGGCGCAGGTCGTTGACGACGCCCGCGAACATCCGCTCGCCCTGGGCCGCGAGCGCGTACGCCAGTCGGTTGCCCAGGCGGCCCAGCGACCGCATCGGCAGCGGGGCCGGCGGGAACTCGCCCGTCGGGGCCAGCGGCACCAGGAACGTGCCCGCCGTCGGAATGCCCAGGCCCAGGCCCACCTGGTAGGCCAGCTGCTCGGCCGCGAAGCCCGTCAGCAGGATGTCCGCGTCCTTGGCCGCCTCGGCCAGCGGATTGGCGACCTGGCACATGTCTTCCACCATGCGTGGGATCAGCTTTTTGAGTGTCCGGCTCGAGTGACCCTTTTCGAAGTACTCCTGGTAGGCCTCGCTCTGCGCGCCGCCCACCGGGTCGCCCGGCAGCTGCCGGAATTCCAGACCTGCTTGCTCCACCAGGCCCCGGAACGCCTCCGGCGTCGCCACCGCCACCCGGTGGCCCGCCCTGCGCAGGCGCTCGCCCAGTCCGGCCAGCGGCACCACGTCCCCCTTGGTGCCCAACGCGGCAATCACCACATTGCTCATGGCTCCCCCTCTTTCGTGGCCGTGACTTTCGTGGCTGTGTCAAAGATCGTGACGAGTTCCTCGCAGTAGCCGATCACATCGAATTCCTTGTCCCGCACCAGAAACATCACTGCCCCGTCGATCGCCTGCCGCAACGCCATCACCATCGTGTGCACCGGGAACGCCCGGAACTCCCCCGTGCGCTGCCCCAGCTCGAAGATCCCCGCCGGGTCCAGCTCGGCCAGATCCCCCTGCGGCGGGTTCGCCGCCACCGACTCCACCATCACCTGGTCCAGCCGTTTACCCTCCGGCGACCGGTAGCCGATGTACATCTCGTACATCGCCAGCGCCGCCGTGCGGTTCTCGTCGATGAAGCGCCCGTTCGCCCTGATGTACGCCAGCAACTTCCCCCGGGCCGACTCCTGCGCTCGCACCGACGGCACCAGGTACGGCACCGAGGCCAGGAAGGTCTCCATCACCAGCGTGTGGAGCAGCTCTTCCTTGCCCGCGAAGTGGTACAGCACCACGCTCTTGGCCACCCCCGCCCGCTCCGCGATCTTGCTCAGCGACGCCAGCCCGTACCCCACCTCCGCGATCAGCTCGATCGCGCACCCCACCAACTGGGCCCGCCGGGCCTGCTCGGTGAACGTCCGACCGCCCGACCCATCTTTCGACCGCACGGTCAGATCATAGATCGAGCGGTCGACGACCGCCACCTCTTCTTGCCGACCGACATCCGAGCTACTGAACCGACAACCTCGCAGCGCTGCGCCAGGTGCTCCCGGAGGCCCTTCCGTGGAGCACGTTCTTGCCCACCGAAGACGTCGACCCCCTGCTCTCCGAACTGGTCGACACGGCACGCGGCGCGGTGGCGCTGGGGCAACCTCACCCAGGTCGCCCTTCTCCTCACCCAGTGGCGACACAGCGCCGAGATCTATGCCGACCCCGATCTGCATGCTGCCATCACCCGCGAGCCCGAGGGCGACCTCGGACCCGCCCCGATGCCCGCGGCGGCCGAGGGAGCCCGAAGCGCGGCGACCGGGCCGCACCACCTCCGACCGTCGACGAGTACGACATCCGCTTCGCCGACCGACCTTGATCCGCACACCGTCGCGGCGCACCTGTCAGGGCTGCGTGAAAGCTCAATTCCTCACGATGAACGTCAGGAATGGTCCCTTCCAAACACCAGGGGCTTGACAGGCGGCGGGGCTTCAGTCGAGGTGGAAGATTTCGGAGAGGGGGTGCATGGCCTCGTCGGGGCGGGAGCCGTCCAAAGCGACGAAGAACTCGGCCATCTCGGCCTGCCAACGGGCGTTGACCTCACGGGCTTCCATGCCGGCGCGGGCGGCGTCGAAGTCGTCGGTCTCGAGGTAGCCGACGAGGAGGCCGTCGTCGGCGAGAAACAAGGAGTAGTTGCCCCAGCCGGTGTCGCGAAGGGCGTCACGCATCTCGGGCCATACGGAGGCGTGCCGCGAGCGGTACTCGTCGAGACGGTCGGGGCGCACCCGCAGGAGGAAGCAGATGCGGCGCATCAGTGGGTGCCGGTGATGGTGGCGCTGCACAACACGACGTCGTCACGGTAGAGAACGACGGCCTGGCCGGGGGCGACGCCGCGAAGGGGCTCGCGGAGGGTCACGGCAACGGAGCCGTCGACGATCTCGGCGACACAAGGGGCAAGCCCGCCATGGGCACGGACCTGGGCGGTGCACTCGACCAAGCCGTCCCAAGGGGCATGCACGACGGCATCAGCAGTGGAGATCCCGGAAACGGAAAGCTGCTCGGCGGAGCCGACGCGGACGGTGCCGGAGACGGGCTCCAAGGACAACACATAGCGCGGACGGCCGTCGGGGGCGGGGGCGTCGATGCCGAGCCCGTGCCGCTGCCCGACGGTGAAGCCGTGCACGCCCGTGTGCCGACCGAGCACGGCGCCGGTCTCGGCGTCGACCAACGAACCGGACTGCTCGCCGAGGCGCTTGGTCAGGAACGACCGGGTGTCGCCGTCGGGAATGAAGCAGATGTCGTGGCTGTCGGGTTTGGCGGCGACGGCGAGCCCACGGGCGGCGGCCTCCAGCCGGACCTGCTCCTTGACGGTGTCGCCGAGCGGAAACATGGCGTGCGCCAACTGGTCCTCGGTCAGGGACGCCAACACGTACGACTGGTCCTTGCCGACGTCGACGGAGCGCCGCAGCTCGGGTCGACCGTCCACAGTGGACAACTGGGCGTAGTGGCCGGTGCAGACGGCGTCGAAGCCCAGCGCGATGGCCTTGTCCAGCAACGCCTCGAACTTGATCTTCTCGTTGCAGCGCAGGCAAGGGTTGGGCGTGCGCCCGGCGGCGTACTCGGCGACGAAGTCCTCGATCACGTCCTCGGTGAAGCGCTCGGCGAAGTCCCAGACGTAGAAGGGAATCCCGAGCACATCGGCGGCCCGCCGGGCGTCGTGGGCGTCCTCGACGGTGCAGCAGCCCCGAGCCCCGGTCCGCAGCGTGCCGGGCTTGGCCGACAGGGCCAGGTGCACACCGACGACCTCGTGCCCGGCCTCGACGGCCCGCGCCGCGGCCACGGCGGAGTCGACCCCGCCGCTCATCGCCGCCAGAACCCGCATCGTCACATCCTCACCGTGGAGCCGGTCCGCCGGCGCATGCCGGCGATACCCGCGTTGCGAGCCCGTTCCACCGCGGGCCCGATCGCTTCCGCAAGGGCGGCAACGTCTTCGGCGGTGGACGTGTGCCCGAGCGAGAAGCGCAGCGAGCCACGGGCGGCCGCGGGGTCGACCCCCATGGCCAGCAGCACATGGCTGGGCTGCGCGACGCCGGCCGTGCACGCGGAGCCGGTGGAGCACTCGATGCCCTTGGCGTCCAACAACATCAGCAGGCTGTCGCCCTCGCAGCCGGGAAACGTGAAGTGCGCGTTGCCGGGCAGCCGGTCCACCGGGTCGCCGTTCAGCACCGCATCCGGCACGGCCTTCGAGACCGCGGCCACCAACTCGTCCCGCAGCGCCCGTACCCGCGACGAGTCGTCCTCGACGGAAGCCCGCACCGCGGCGGCGAAGCCGACGATCGCCGGCACGTTCAACGTCCCGGAGTGCACGTCCCGCTCCTGGCCGCCGCCGTGCAGCAGCGGCGTGCACTTGACGTCCCGCTTGAGCAGCAGCGCGCCGACCCCGTACGGGCCGCCGAGCTTGTGCCCGGTCAACGTCAGCGCGGACGCCCCCGACTCGGCGAAGTCCACCGGCACGGACCCGACCGCCTGCACAGCGTCGGTGTGCAGCGGCACGCCGCGGGACGCCGCGACCTCGGCCAGCTCGCGGATCGGGTTGACGGTGCCGATCTCGTTGTTGGCCCACATCACCGTCACGAGGCCGATCGCCTCGTGGTCAGATGCAGTGTCCAACGCGGCCGAGAGAACGGAGGGCCGCACCCGGCCGACGGAATCCACCTCGAGCCAGCCCACGGCGTCCTCGCCGAGCCACTGCACGGCGTCGAGCACGGCGTGGTGCTCCACGGTCGAGGCCAGCACGCGCGGCTTCGACCGGGCCCAGTAGATGCCCTTGACGGCCAGGTTGTCGCTCTCCGTCCCGCCGGCGGTGAAGATCACCTCGGACGGGCGGGCGCCCAGCGCGTCGGCGATGTCCTCCCGCGCCTCCTCGACGGCCCGCCGCGCCCGGCGGCCGGAGGTGTGCAGCGACGAGGCGTTGCCCAGGGTGGACAACGCCTCGGTCATCGCCGTCACGGCCTGCGGAAGCATGGGGGTGGTGGCGGCATGGTCGAGATAAGCCATCGCGCGTTCAAGGGTAGCCCGTCCGCGTGACGGTTCACGAATGGCTTGCGGCCTGCCGGCTGACCACGACGGCCCCGAACAGCGTCACCACGGCCAGCGCCGCGTTCAGCGGCGACCAGCCGGCGGTCGGCCCCAGCAGCGCCACCAGCACGCCGCCCAGTCCCACCACCAGAGACTGCCCGAACAGGTCGGACAGCTGGAGCGCGGCCGTGTTGAAGCCCCGGTCGTGCGGCGGCGACAGCTTGAGCACCAGCACGCCGACGCTGGACACGGCCAGCCCCATGCCGAGGCCGGCGAACACCCAGGCCGGCGCGGCCAGCCACGGCGGCCCCCAAACGGGTGCGACGAACGTCACCAGGACCAGGCCCAGCGTGATGAACAGGAAGCCGCGCCGCATCAGCAGCGGCCGGGCGATGTCCGGATGCCGTCCCTGCCACCAGGACGCGGCCGACCAGCCCAGCGCCGAGACGGTCAGCGGCACGCCGGCCAGCGCCAGCGAGAAGCCGTGCACCTCGTGCAACACCAGCGGCAGGAAGATCTGGCTGCCGAAGAACGCGCCGGACAGCAGGGCCCGGGCCAGGATCACGCTGGGCAGGCCGGGCCGGACGGACACCGTGCCCTTGGGCAGCAGCACCCGCAGCGCCGGCACGACCAGGGCCAGTCCCACCACGACCACCGCGAGGCCGACGAGGTTCGCGTGGTCGCCGGCCCAGCTCAGCACGGCCAGCCCGATCGCGGCGGCCACTGCGGCCAGCACCAGGCCCCGCCGGCGCTGCCCGGATTCCGAGGGCTGGAAAGCCGGCAGCCGGCGCAGCACGAGCACCACCAGCGCCCAGCCGACCAGCTCGAGCGGCGCCAGGCCGAGGAAGATCCACCGCCAGTTCAGGTACGTCGCGATCAGGCCGGCGATCGTCGGCCCGACCAGTGACGGCACCACCCAGGCGGCGGACAGCGCGCCGAACGCCACCGGTCGGTCCCGTTCCGGGAACACCATCGCGATCATCACGTACAGCGCCACCACCTGCGCGCCGCCGCCGATGCCCTGCAACGCCCGGCCGACCAGCAGCTGGGTCATCTCCTGGGCGCTGCCGGCCACGACCAGGCCCAGCGCGAACAGCAGCGGGCCGATCATCAGCACCAGCGCCGGCCCGAGCCGGTCGCACAGCCGGCCGCCCACCACGTTGCCGACCACCGAGGTGGCCAGGAACATGGTGAACGGCCAGGAGTACAGCGCCTCCCCGTGCAGATCCCCGACGATCGACGGCAGCGCCGTGCTCACGCCCATCTGCTCGAACGCGGCCAGCGTCACCAGCAACAGCAGTCCGGTGGTGGCGGCTCGACGGTCCGGCGCCCACAGCACGCTCGGCTTACGCGTCGTCTCCCCTACAGCGGTCACCGGGACAGTTTGCAACCTCAACTGGGCTGGAAGTCCAGTCCAGGAGGAATTGGCACTGCGTGCAAAGCAACCGTCGTTCCGAGCGCTTCGGCCACCTGGGCCTCGGCGATGAGAGCCAGGTCACGCCGATTGTCCGCGCGGCCGGGGGCGATTTCCGGCAGCACGTGCACCTCGACCACCAGCCCACGCAGCCGGAGCACCCGTCGCATGGCCGTGACCAGGTCCTCGGTTCCGACAAATGCGGCAGGGCGGGCGGTTGTGCCGTCGGCGACGCGGTAGCGGATGGCCACCGGGCGCACCGGTACACCGGCGTCCAAAGCGGACTGGAACAGCGCCGGCCGGAACCGGCCGGACGAGATGCCGCACCAGGTCGTGCCCTCGGGATTGGTGCCGATGGCCAGCCCGGCCCGCAGCGCCGCGCTGAGCTCCGACACCGTCTCGGGCAGCCGGGACAGCCGCTCGCGGTCGATGAACACCGAGCCGGCGGCGGAGATCAGGCCGCCGAGCAGCGGCCAGCCCTTGATGTCCTGCTTGGCCACCATGGCCATCGGCTGCACGGCGTCGAGCACCAGCGAGTCCAGCCAGGACACATGGTTGCTCACCACCAGCACGCCACGGCCGGGCGTGGCCTGGAACTTCGCGTCGCCGTGCACCTCGATGCGCACGCCGAAACCGCGCACCAGCGAGGCGAACCAGCGCCGCACGGCGTGCCGGGTGTTGGACCGCAGCACCGGCTTCGCCGCGACGACCAGCAGCCCGCACAGCAGCACCGTCAGAGCCGACAGCACGCGCAGCGTCACGCGCACGGCCGACACGCGGCGAAACTGCCCGCCGGCGACGCAGCTCGAACCGCAGGGCGACTGCGGCATCCAGGCATGCGCACTCATGCCGTCTGCCCGAGGAAGAACTTGAGGTAGCGCTGGTCGACCCGGTCCATGGACAGCAGCACAAACAGGTCGGCGACGCCGAAGTCCGGGTCGTGCGCGGGACGGCCGCACACCCAGGCGCCCAGCCGCAGGTAACCCTTGAGCAGCGGCGGAACCACCATGCGCTGCGGGGCCGGCACCGACTCCGGGTCCCACGGGTTCAGCGGTGTCACGCGGTACTCGTCCGGCGAGATGTGCTTCGTGGACACCGCGTTCCACACGCCCGCCGCGTACGAGCCGCCGTCGGCCAGCGGCACGGAGGCGCAGCCGGCCAGCCACTTGTGGCCGGACAGCAGCATGTAGCGGGCGATGCCGGCCCACACCAGGCCGACCACCGAGCCGTTGCGGTGGTCCGGGTGCACGCACGAGCGGCCCGTCTCCACCAGCGCCGGCCGCAGCCCGGACAGGTTGCGCAGGTCGAACTCGGTCTCCGAGTACAGGCCGGCGTCGGCGTGCTCCGGCGGCAGCATCCGATAGGTGCCGACGATCTCGCCGCTCCTGTCGTCCCGGACCACCAGGTGGTCGCAGCGCTCATCGAACTCGTCGGCGTCGACACCGTCCGAGAGGGAATGCAGCGTGGCGCCCATTTCTTCGGCGAACACCAGGTGGCGCAACCGCTGCGCGGCACGCACCTCCTCGTTGCCACGGGCGACGAGCAGCGAGTAGCGAGGCGTGCCCGGAGCCGTTTCCGGGCTGCTGACCAGCAGTTGCGACCGCGTCATACGTTCTGGTGTACCGGCAGCGACCCCCACTCCGAAGGGGATGTCCGTTTACGCGAAAATGACGGTTGCGCTAATTGCCGGTCGACGTGAATTCAGCGTGAAGCAGATATGAATCGGGGGCGATTCCCGTGTTAATGGGAATCGCCCCCGGTGGGTGAAGATCATCAGCCCTTGCGCTTGCCGACTTCCTCGGTGAGCTGCGGGGCCACCTTGAACAGGTCGCCGACCACGCCGAAGTCGGCGATCTCGAAGATCGGCGCCTCCGCGTCCTTGTTGACCGCGACGATCGTCTTGGACGTCTGCATGCCGGCCCGGTGCTGGATGGCGCCGGAGATGCCCAGCGCGATGTACAGCTGCGGGGACACCGTCTTGCCGGTCTGGCCGACCTGGAACTGGTGCGGGTAGTAGCCGGAGTCGACGGCCGCGCGAGACGCGCCGACCGCGCCACCGAGGGCGTCGGCCAGGGCCTCGACCACGCCGAAGTTCTCCGCGCTGGCCACGCCGCGGCCGCCGGAGACGACAACCGACGCCTCGGTCAGCTCGGGGCGGTCACCCGCGGCCAGCGGCTCGCGGCTGGTGATCGTGACGACGGTGCTGGCATTGGCCGCCGGCACCGCCACGACCTCCTCGGCCGCCGCGCCCTCGGCGTTCTCGGCCTCGACCGCGCCCGGACGCACCGAGATCACCGGCACGCCCTTGCCCGCCTTGGCCTTCACGTTGTACGCACCGCCGAAGATCGACTGGCCGACGGTGGCGTCGGCGTTGACCTCGGTGGCGTCCACCAGCACGCCGGAGCCGATGCGGATGGCCAGCCGGCCGGCGATCTCCTTGCCGGTGGCCGACGCGGCGACCAGCACGGCCGCCGGGGAGGCGGAGCCGACCAGCGCCGCCAGCACGTCCACCTCGGGGGTGACGAGCTGGGTGGCGGCATCGTCGGACTCGGCGACGTAGACCTTGGCGGCGCCGTGCGCGGCCAGGGCGTCGCGCAGCTTCGCCGCGGTGCCCGGGGCGCCGACGACGACCGCGCTGGCCTCGCCGATGCGGCGGGCCGCGGTGAGCAGCTCGTGGGTGACCTTCTTGACCTCGCCGTCGACGTGGTCGACGAGGACCAGGACCTCTGCCATGTCTGTTTCCTCCTCGTCAGTTCGTCAGATCAGCTTCTGGCCTACGAGGAACTCGGCGACCTTGGTGCCGCCGTCGCCCTCGTCCTCGACGCGCTGGCCGGCCGAGCGCGGCGGCTTCGGCGCGGACTCCAGCACCGAGGTCCACGAGCCGGCGATGCCCAGCTCGGCCACGTCCACGCCCAGGTCGGCCACGGTCAGCGTGCTGACCGGCTTCTTCTTGGCGGCCATGATGCCCTTGAAGGACGGGTAGCGCGGCTCGTTGATCTTCTCGTTCACGCTGATCACGGCGGGCAGGCCGGCCTGCAGGTGCTGCACGCCGTCGTCGGTCTCGCGCTCGACCTTCACGGTCGTGCCGTCGACCTCGACCTTGCGGGCGTGGGTGAGGGCGGGCAGGCCCAGCAGCTCGGCCACCATCGCCGGCACCGCGCCGACGCGGCCGTCGGTCGCCTCGTTGCCGGCCAGCACCAGGTCGACGCCGTCGACCGTGCCAACGGCCTTGGCCAGCACCTTGGCCGTGCCGATCGCGTCCGTGCCGTGCAGGGCCTCGTCGCTGACGTGGACGGCCTTGTCGGCCCCCATGGACAGCGCCTTGCGGATGGCGTCGGTGGCGCGGTCCGGGCCGACGCTGACGACGGTCACTTCGCCGCCGTGCGTGGCCTGGAGCTGCAGCGCCTCCTCGACGGCGCGCTCGTTGATCTCATCGAGCACCGCGTCAGCCGACTCGCGGTCCAGGGTGTGGTCGGAGTCGGCGAGCTTGCGCTCGGAGTAGGTGTCGGGCACCTGCTTGACCAGGACGACGATGTTCATCGGTCTCCTTCGACCTCCTGAGCGCTGGGCTGTTCAACCACCAGAATGTTACCGACGGGTAGCACAGGCGCAAACGCGGGCGAGCACTCCGGTGGCGTGAGAGTCCTCACGCGGCATCCTCGCACTACGCGGACGTGCGCGGGGAACGGGGACGCGTCCGTTCGGACGTCACCCGTATGCAGGCATGCGTCAGCCCGGATAGCCTGCTGGCCCATGAGGCGTCGTGTAGCCGTCGTGACCGACTCCAGC
>DASWRQ010000071.1:0-17598 GCA_036403095.1 Kutzneria sp.
CACCACCGTGCGGCCGACAGCGAACTCGCGCAGGTGGTGCGCGAGCGCTTCGACCTCCGGCAGTTCAGGCAAGGGCTAGTCCACGGGTTGCAGCGGCCCGTCCACGTTGGGCAGGGAGTACACCTCGATGTTACGCGCGACCTTGCTGGTCTCCTGGCGGACGTTGAACACGCCCCGCACCGTGCCGACCCAGCGCTCCGGCGGGTGTTCGTCCAGGTCACCCGGCGTCTCGGCGACGATCGTCCACGGCCGCCGCAGCGCCCACCGGGCCGGGAAGAACAGGAACAGCAGCACCAGGGCGAGGATGAGCCAACCCGGCACGACCACGCCGTTCGGTCGCCAGACCAGCAGCACGACGGTGAGGATGACCAGGATGGCGATCATGCCGATGCCCGGCCCGTGGCCGCCGGCCACGTCGTGCTCGAAGTCGTCGGCGCCGTCCATGTTCGCCCACGACATGCGACCGCGCACGGTCCACATCCTGCCGTCGGCGCCACGCACCAACCGCGTCATCACCGCCTCCTCGCGATCGCGAACCGGTCACCGGAGCGTCTGCTCACGGTATCGCGACGGGACTGGACCCGGCGGGTGAACCTCTGCACCCGGCAATTGTGACGGTCCGCCACCGCCCGCGCTCAGTGGGGCGTGCGCGGCGCGGTCGGGCCGGTGGCGGTCTCGGCCGGGGTGCTGGTGGTGGTCGGTGTGGGGTCGGTCGTGGTCGTCGTGACCGGGTTCTGCGGCGGCTTCTTCGGCGCGGTGGTCTTGGTCGGCGTGCTCTTGGTCGGCGCTGTGGTGTCGGTCACGGTGGTCGTGGTCGAGCTCTGCAACGCCTTGGTCGGCGCGTCACCCGAACTGCTGGGGTTCACCGGGTCGTCGAGCACCCGCCCGGACGATTCGACCGGATCGCTGGGCCCGGTCGACGTCGAGCCGGCGTCGGCGGGGGCGCTGGTCTGCGTCGGCGGCGCCGGCTGATCGTCGGCGTGCTGGGCCGGCTTCTTGCCGAAGAATGCCGTCTTCGCGCCCTCGGCCGCCTTGAACGGGCCGGAGACGGGCAGTCCGCTGGCGAACGTGCTGGTCGGGGCCGCGCCCGTGCCGTCGGGCTTGACGCTGCCGGCCGTCGACTGGCCCGGCGACGGCGCGCAGTAGGTCGACACGATCTGGTGGTCGCTGGGGTCGGGCAGCGCCTCGTGCGTGTGCGACAGCCACGGCCCGAGGGCGATACCGAAGACGCCGACGGCCGCGACCGAGCTGGCGGTCAGCGCCAGCTTCACGCGGGTCGCCAGCAGCGCGCCCTTGCCGGCCAGGGCCGCGGTCAAACCGCCGCCGGTGGCCGCATGGGCGGCGATCGCGGTCGCGCCGAGGCCGACCACCGGTACCAGCAGGCCGGCGTGCGCGCGCAGCGCGGAGCACACCTCGCGCAGCTCACCCTGCAACGTCTTGCACTGGACGCAGCCGTGCAGGTGCGCCTTGATGCGACGGCCCTCAAGCCCCTTCACGGTGCCCGCCGTGTAGCCGCCGAGCTTCTCCCGCACCGACTGGCAGGCCGTCGCGCCGAGATCCTGGGTCAGGTGGGCCTGGAGGTAGGCCGCGCGCAGGCCGTCACGGGCGCGACGGGCCAGCGCCGCAGTGGCGTTGGCGCTCAGGCCGAAGTGCGGCGCGACCACCGCCGGCCGCTCGCCCTCCACCTCGACCTGCCACAGCACGGTCCGCCAGCGCTCCGGCAGGCTGCTGAACGCCTGGGTGATCAGCGTGCTCTCGGCCAGCCGCGACGAGTTGTCGGCGTACGGCTCGGCCCGGCGGTCCAGCTCCGCGTCCTCGACCGGCACGTCACGGCGGCGGGCGCTCCACTCCCACGACACACGGCGGGCCACCGTCAGCAGGTAGGTCCGCACGTGATCGGTCGGGCCGTTGCCGCGGCGCACCGCCTGCAGCACCCGGAAGAACGCCTCCGCGGTCAGGTCGTCTGCCTCGGCGGCGTCGCGCACCTGCTGCATGGCGAACCGGCGTACCGCGTCCGCGTGCCGTGAGAACAGCAGGCCGAAGGCGCTGTCGTCACCGTTGCGAAGTCTGTCGAGCAGGGCTTGGTCGTCATCGGCGCCCGCCGACGCCGGGCGGCTGAAATCTGCCATCCCCCGCCCCTTCCCCAGCCGACGCCACCGAGTGGGTGACGATAATCCCACGAACAGGTGTAACCAAACGTAACAGGATAAGGACAACCTGAGTCGTTCTTACGCGGTCGCGGACCGCCGTCGATACCGCCGATTGGCCTCAGCCAGCCGTAATAACGCCTGGTGTCGGACCGGTCACGGCTCGGCGTCAGCTGGTCACGGCCCGCTCCGCCGACCGGCTCCGACCCAGTAGCCTTCATGGGTGGTGGAATGGCGTGGAGAAGCGTCGGCGCGGTTCCCCGAACTGCGTCCCTACCTCGAACGCGACTCCTGGTCCTGCCACGTCTTCCTGTTCGAGGTGCTGCAGCTCGCCCTCGAAGCGCACCGCAGCGGCGACCAGGAGCTGCTGGCGAGGTCCTACGGCTTCGCCCGCTGGTGCTTCGAGCAGCCCGGCCGGTTCCTGTCCAACGCCGCCGTCGTCAGCTTCTACGAGCACGTCTTCGACGACTGGGACCTCCGCCACGACGTAGTCCGCCGGCTGCCGACCGAGGTCATGGCCCAGGTCCGCCCGCTGTGGGAATGGCGCCTGCCGGCCGACAAGTTAGCCGAGGTCGACCGGCTGCTCGGGGTGGCCGACCACCCTGCTTGAAAAGCAGTCCCGGGCATGGGATATGCTGTGCGCAGCACGGCGTTGCGGACGTAGCGCAGTTGGTAGCGCATCACCTTGCCAAGGTGAGGGTCGCGAGTTCGAGTCTCGTCGTCCGCTCGGGCCCGGAGGGCCCGTGTGTCCGCTGGAAAGATGCGGATGCACGGGCCCTCTTGTCATGTTGGGGGGCCGAGCCCCCCAAGCCCCCCACGCACTAGCGATCTCGGCTTGGCGGAGGGCTCTTGTGCCGGTTTTCGGTGGGCGGCTTTCTCCTCGCCAGCGCCAGCGCTGTCCTGGCTGCCTCTTTGCTTAGGCGCTCTGCCCGGCCTCTTTTCGGTCCTTCAGACCTCTATTCGGTACATGCCGAAGATCATGAAGGCGGTTTCGAAGCGGATGGCCAGGTCGCTGAAGCCGTTGCCCCAGACGCGGACGGACAGGACCTCGGTGCCGGGGCTGGTGGCGAAGGCGATGGTCACGTCCGAATCACCTTCGAGGGGGAACTCGAACCAGCCGTCCCGGGCGGTGGAGTCCGAGGTCATCAGACCGAGGTCGACGTTGCGCCAGTCGCCGTCCTCCAGCTGCTGGCCGGCGAAGGTGCTGGCGACCTCGACGAACGCCTTGGCGTTCTGAGCCAGGATCCAGCCCTCGGCGAGCAGCTCGCCCTTCATTCTGCTGATGACGGCCTCCCGGGGTGGGCCGGCGCCGCGGCCCACCCCGGGAGGGTGGTCGTCAGCTGCCGAAGTACGAGGTGAAATTGGTGGCGAACTCCCAGTTGTTGAACTTATCCCAGTTGATGGACCAGGTCATCAGGCCGCGAAGATCGGGATGACGGCCGTGCACGGCGTAACCGCCGCAGTTCGAGCCCTTGGTCAGGCAGTCCAGCGCCTGGTCGAGGGCGCCGGTGGGAATCCAGCCGTTGCCGGCGTTCTGGTTGGCCGGCACGCCGATGGCGACCTGCCCGGGGCTCAGTGCCGGGAACATGCGCGACGTGTTGCCGGCGACGGGGAAACCGGTCAGCAGCATGTCGGTCATGGCGATGTGGAAATCGGCCCCACCCATCTGGTGGTACTGGTTGTCCAGGCCCATGATCGGCCCCGAGTTGTAGTCCTGGACGGTGAGCAGGGTCAGCGAGTCCCGCAGCGCGTAGATCACCGGCAGGAAGGCGCCGGCCCGCGCGTCCTGGGCATTGTTCGGGCCGGGACCGTAGAACTGGTAGCCCAGCTGCACGAAGAACGTCTCCGGGGCCATGGTCAGCACGAACCTGCTGCCGTAGCGGGCCTTGAGCTGCTTGAGCGCGGAGATCAGGTTGACCACGACCGGCGTGGTCGGACTGCGGAAGTCGGCGTCGCCGGCCTGCAGGGACAGGGACTGGTTCTCGAAGTCGATGTCCACGCCGTCCAGACCCCAGCGGTCGATGATGGCGCTGACCGAGGTGACGAAGTTCGTCGCCATGGCGGCCGAGGTCAGCTTCACCTCGCCGGCGGCGCCGCCGATGGAGATGACCACCTTCTTGCCCTTGGCCTGCTGCGCCTTGATGCCGGCCAGGAAGTCGGCGTCGCTCTCCACCCCGGCGCACTCGCTGGCCGAGCAGCGGTTGAACACGATGGTGCCGTTGCCGGCGGAGTCGGCGAAGGCCAGGTCGATCACGTTCCACGCGGCCGGCACGCCGGCGATCGGCTGGTAGCCGGAGCCGTTGGCGAAACTGGAGTGCAGGTAGCCGACCAACGCGTGGGTGGGCAGGCCGCCGCTGGGCGGCGGGGTGGTCGGCCCGGTGGTGGTCGTGGTCGTCGTTGTGGTGGTTGTCGTCGTGGTGGGCGGCGGCTGGTTGCCGGCGGGTCCGCTCAGCGTCACGTCGTCCAGGTAGTAGGTGGGCTGCCCGTACCAACCGTGCACGTAGATCGTCACGGTCGTGGTGGACGCGCCGGTGGTGAATGACGTGGACAACTGCTGCCAACTGGAGCTGGAGGTCCAGGTCTGCGGATCGGTCGTGCCGGTGCCGGTGGCGCCGAGGTAGACGTAGCTGCCCTGGACCCAGGCCGACAGCGTGTACTGCGAGCTCGGCTGCACGCTGATCTGCTGGCTGCACTGGGCGAAGTTCTGGCCGGCCGGCGTGCCGGCGGCGGCCCCGGAGCCGGAGTGCGTGGGCGAGGCGACCGCGGCGGCCGCCGAACAGGTCCACCCGGACAGCCCGGACTCGAAGCCGGGATTGGCCGCCAGATTGGCGGTGGCGCCGGTCGCGGGCTGGGCCACGATGGCCAGCGCGACCAGGGCGCTAGCGGTGAGACCGGCTAAAGCGTGAAGCAGGGATCTGCGGGTCATGCGTGCCTCCACAGGGTGCGATCCGCGGTGCCCGAAAGTGGACTAGACCACATTTTCCGTGTCAAGGTCTAGACCAAAACCGGCAGCTCTGCGCAGAAAGCAACGCCCGGCGCGAGGCGCGCCGGGCGTTCAGGTGGAGCCGGGATCAGACCGCGCGGGCCGCGTTGTCGGCGATCGCGTCCACGATCTGCGGCCAGGCCGGCACCGGCAGGTCGTGGCCCATGCCGGGAATGATCAGCAGCCGGGAGTCCGGGATGGCGGCCGCGGTGGCCTTGCCGCCGGAGACGTTGAGCAGCGGGTCGATCTCGCCGTGGATGACCAGGGTGGGCACCTTCACCGTGCGCAGGCCCTCGGTGCGGTCGCCGGACGCCATGATCGCGGCGAACTGGCGCACGAAGCCCAACGGGTTGCGGGCCCGTTCGAAGCTCGCCCGGGCATTGGCGCGAATCCGGGCCTCGTCGAAGGGGAAGCCGGACGAGCCGACCGCCTTGCTGCCCAGGACGGCCAGCTCCACGGCCTCGTCGGCGGTCTGCGGCGCCGGGGCCTGGAGCGCGGCCATGGCCTCCGGCGTGGACTGGCCGACCGTCCGGTCACCAGTGGTGGACATGATCGAGCAGGCCGACAGCAGCCGGTCGGCGTGCTTGATCAGCAGCTCCTGGACGATCATGCCGCCCATCGACGCGCCGACCACGTGCGCCCGCTCGATGCCCAGCTCGGTCAGCAGCGCGGCGGCGTCGTCGGCCATGTCCCACAGTCGGTACGGCGCCGTCGACGGGTCACCGGCCATCACCGCGGCCACGTCCATCGACGAGGAATCGATGGACTGCGAAAGGCCGACGTCGCGGTTGTCGAACCGGATCACGTGGAATCCCTTGTCCGCCAACAGCTGGCAGAAGTCCGGGTCCCACAGGGTCATCTGCGCGCCGAGGCCCATCACCAGCAGCAGGGCGGGATTGCCGGGGTCGCCGAAGGTGTCGTACTCCAGCGAGATCCCGTTCGCGGTCAGTTGCGGCATCGAGTGTGGTGTCCCTTCACAGATCCGGCAGCGGGTCCGGCGGGAGCCCGGCCCGGTCCGCGTGCGCCGCGTCCGCGGCCCGCGCCACCGGCACGTACTCCTCGTCGATCTCCAGCCGCATCGTGCCCAACTCGATGATCGGCCCGTCCGACGTCGTCTCCGGCGCCAGTCGGATCGAACGCGGAAAGGTCGCCCACACCGACTCGGGCACGTGCCGCTGGAAGAACTTGCAGGCCAACAGTGTGACCCCGGACGTGCCAACAACCACGAGCAAGCTGATCATCCCGGGCTGGCCGACCGACAGCGCCGGGAACACGTACTCGATCCGCTCACCCGACGGCAGCAGGGCCCGGCACAGCTGCCTGACCTCGGACGACAGGGCCACCGAGCCAGTCTGCCATCAGTCGACCCGGAAGGGATCGTGCTCGGCGATCAACTTGTCCACCCGGGCCCGGTCCACCCGGTGCGCCAGGGTGGTGTCCTCGTGCCGGTCCCGAATCACCTTGGCCAGCGTGAACGCGGACGTGACGGTGTAGAGCAGGCCGACGGCCAGGAACGCTCTGATCCACGGGTCGACCGGCAGCAACGCGACCCCGACCGCCACCGCCAGCAGCGACAGGCCGAACGAGATCGCGGCCTGGGCGAAGAAGGCGGGGGTCGGACCGGACGCGGGCGGTGTGTTCGTCATGCCGAGAAGGGTCCCGGCCCGGGACCCTTTCGTCTTGAGTACAGCTACTCAGTGGCTACAGTTTTCCGCCGCAGCCCGAGCAGAACACCGCGCCCACCTTGTTGCTCGTGGAGCCGCAGCCGCCGCACGTCACCGGAATGGCCAGCGAGGCGCCGCAGGACGAGCAGAACTTGCCGCCGTCCACCTTCGTGCCGCAGCTCGGGCAGTTCAGCTTGGCCCGCGTCGTGACGTCCACGTCCGCGGTCCAGTCCTGCTGCCGGGCCTTGTCCCAGATCTGGTCGCGCTGCGCCGCCGACTGGGCGCGGGCCACCTCCTCGGCCACGCTCGGCGAGCAGCGCAGGCACTGGCCGATCTCCTCGTTCCAGCACAGCGACTTGCACATCCAGTCGCTGCAGCCGCGGCACTGCGAGAAGCTCGGGCTGATCTCCTGCACGGCCGCGGTCAGCGCCCGGTCCTTGGCCGGCGAGTTGGTGGCCCGGTCGTAGCGCCACTGCTCGGCCGAGCGGCTGACGTCCTCGACCGCGCCGCCGAACAGCGAGCCGACCACGCGCAGCAGGCCGCGGCCCATCTCCACCTTGTCCCGCAGGAACGCGGATCGATAGCCGTTGCCGCAGCGTTCGCAGTAGAACTCGAACTGGTATCCCTCCGTGTTGGAGAGATCGCGGAAGTTGTCGGTGAACGGAACCATCCCAGGCACGCTCGGACCCTATCCGGCCGCAGACCCGTTGCGCCCCTGCCGTTGTGGGCAAAGAGGGCCGCGATCGGGGCAAGGATTCCCGCCCCTAGGGGCAGCGGGTGAGCCTCCGGTCATGCGCCGCGCGGCGATCATTCTCGCAACGTCGGCACGACCCTATCCCAATCGTCCGATTCGTCGGCAGCCGCCGCAAGCACGAATTCGGCCGAGCGACCCGGTGCCAGTCGTTGTCGCCGTCACCACGCCCGCGATCAGCACCGGCGTGCCGCCGTGCGTCCGGCATCGCCGTCGCACGGGTCGTTCTCCCGTGCAGATGACGGGGATCGACCGCCCTGTGGAAGGTCACATATTTCTCACGAAGGTGTGATGCCGATCACTTCAGAATGGGTTCAGCTGCCCAGCGTGACAGGAAAGGTTCAAGACGGTCGAAGCGTGCTACACACAGTATTTAACTGTGAATCTGTTAACGACCACTGTATTCCCCAAACGGGTGAATCCCTGTCACCTTGATGTCGAAGCTTCGCCGGGGCCAAGGGGCCGGCGAGGGTGGGGGCGGGACACCTTGGAGGCAGCTGTGGCGTTGCAGGTAGCGGCGTTGATCGCGGTCGGTCTTGTGCTGCTGGTCCGTGTGGTGGTCGCGAGCTATGACCGCCCGTCGAAGCCGTCCGACCGGTAGTCGAGCATGGACGGCGTCCTGGGCAAGCTCGCCGAGCTGCGCGACCGCGGCTTCCAGTTCATGAACATCCCCGACGAGGACGGCCGCCTCGACCGCATCATGGGCTACCGCCAGCTCCGCGGCTTCGTCGACACCATCCTCTTCCGCTCCGAGCACGACGCCAAGGCCGGCCGCATGCCGGCCGTGCACGACTCCAGCCAGCCCGGCAAGGCCGTGTGGCTGTTCGAGGGCAGCCTGGCCGAGGCCATCGATCGTCTGCTGGAGCTGCCGCCACCGGGCACGCCGACCGCTCCAACGCTGAGCACCTCGCAGTCCGCGCCGGATCTCGTGCCCACCAAGCTGAACCCGTTCCGCATCTGGACGGCCCAGGAGGGCATCGCCTGACGCTAGGTTCTGCCCCATGTCTTCTGGGCAGGTGCCGCTGTGGGTGCCGGTGGTGGTGGCGTTGCTGGGCCTGGCCGGTGTCCTGGGGGCGCAGCTGGTCGCTGGGTGGCGCGAGGACAAGCGGTGGCGGCGCGAGACGGAGCGCGAGGAGCTGCGCTGGACCCGTGAGCGGGAGAAGGACCGGGAGAACCGCAGCTACGAGGGTCGGGCCAAGGCGTACGCCGAGGTGATCGGGGCGATCGAGTCGTTCGACTGGGTGCTCTACGACGCCCGCCGCGTGCTGCGGGACGGCGGCACGGTGGACGAGGCGTCGGCGACGGACCTGCGTAGGGCGGCGGCCCAGGCCCGGAACTCGTTGGGGGCGGTCAACGTGCACGCGCCGGAGCGGATCCGGGCGATGTTGCGGGAGTCGCTGGTGCGCCGGTCGACGCTGGCGTCGAAGCTGCTGGTCGGCCGGCACGGCGACGAGGAGCGGACGCTGTGGCGGGAGGCCCAGCGCGAGTACAAGATCATGCGCCGGGCGATGCGGGAAGACCTGGGCCTGGACGCGGAGCCGTCAGCGGGAGATGTGCAGGACCCGGCTGGTGATCTCAAAGCCGACACGGGTGTAGACCCGGGTGGCGTTGTCGTCGGCGGCCATCAGGAACGGGACGCTGACGCCGAGATCGCGAGCGGCCTGGACGAGCCGGCAGGTGACAGCGGCGGCGACACCGCGCCGGCGCCACGACGGAACAACACCGATCGCGGCTAGCTCGGCGATGCCGTCGACGGGCACGGTGACGACGCCGCCGCCGACGGGCTCGCCGTCCAGGGACCGGGCCAGCAGGGCAAAGCCGCCGCGGTCGCGGGATCCCTTGTGACTGGCCAGATCCGCCTCGGTCGGCGGCGGCTCGCCGTAGGCCAGGTTCAACGCGGTGGCCATGGCCAGGATGGTGTCGTCGGAGTCGGCGGCCACCAGCTCGATGCCGTCGACCGGCGGCGGTTCGACCAGCGTCGCCACCGTCATCACGGGCAGCAGGCCCTCTTCGACGAAGCCTGCGGCCTCCAGCGCCGGCCGCACGAGTGGGCTGACGCCGGGCAGGTATTCCAGCCGCGGCTTGAGCTTGCGCGACTCGAAGGCTGAGATCAGCCCCGCGACGTCGGCGGCGGTGGGCCGGGCGTCGTCCTCGGGCACGGCGTAGTTGGCGTACGGACTGGCGCTCGTCGAGGAGAAGCCGACGACGAAGGGACCGACACGAACGGGGTCGCGGCGGTTGGCCCGCAGGTACGAAGCGATCTTGGCGTCCATCAGTTCCAGAGTATGAACGCTGGCCTTCACGTCGGCGTCAAGGTTTACCGTCGCTGACATGCGCATCGGTGAGCTCGCGGACCGGGCCGGCACCACCACCCGCTCGCTCCGCTACTACGAGGAGCAGGGCCTGCTGCCGGCCCGCCGCACCGCCAACGGCTACCGCGAGTACGACGAGGACGACCTGCGCGCGGTGAACGAGATCCGTTCGCTGCTGGCGATCGGCTTCGCGCTGGAGGACACGCGGCCGTTCGTGGAGTGCCTGCGCGCGGGCAACCCGACGGGCGACGTGTGCCCGGCGTCGGTGGCGGTCTACCGGCGCAAGCTCGACGAACTGGACGATTGCATCGCACGGCTGCAGGCGGTACGGGCGCAGGTCGCCGCCGCGGTCGAGCGGACCCAAGGGGAGGAATCATGCTGCCACAGGTCACCGACGCGGACTTCGCGGAGCGGGTGCTGACCAGCGACAAGCCGGTGCTGGTGGAGTTCTGGGCGACCTGGTGCGGCCCGTGCCGCATGGTCGGGCCGGTGCTGGAGCGGCTGGCCGACGAGCACCCGGAGATCGGCATCGTGAAGATGGACCTGGACGCCAACCAGGCCACGGCCCGCCGCTACCAGATCATGGCCGCGCCGACCATGCTGCTGTTCGACCGCGGCGACGTCGTGAAGACGATCGTCGGCGCGAAGCCGAAGGCGGCCATGGAGCGGGAGCTGTTCACTCCCGTGGGGTGACCAGCTTCGACTCGTAGGCCAGCACGACGAGCTGGGCGCGGTCCCGCGCGCCCAGCTTGGTCATGATCCGGCTGACGTGGGTGCGCGAGGTCGCCGGGCTGATCACCAGGTGCTCGGCGATCTCGTCGTTGGACAGTCCGCCCGCGACCAGCGCCAGCACCTCCCGCTCCCGCTCGGTCAGCACGAGCAGCGCGGCCGGGTCGGGGCGGCGGTGTTCGGGCCGGTTGGCGAACTCGGAGATCAGCCGCCGGGTCACGGTCGGCGCGAGCAGCGCCTCGCCGGCGGCGATGACCCGGATGGCGTGCAACAGGTCCACCGGCTCGGTGTCCTTCAGCAGGAAGCCGGAAGCGCCCGATCGCAGCGCCTCGAACACGTACTCGTCGACGTCGAAAGTGGTCAGCACCAACACCTTCACGCCCGCGAGCTCGGCGTCGGAAGTGATCTGCCGGGTCGCGACGAGCCCGTCGACGCCGGGCATCCGGATGTCCATCACGACCACGTCCGGCCGATACCGCCGAGCCAGCTCGACGGCCTGCGTCCCGTCGCCGGCCTCGCCGCACACCTCGAAGCCGTCCTCGGTCTCCAGCAGCAGCCGGAAACCGGCCCGCACCAGGCCCTGGTCGTCGGCCAGCACGACCTTGATCGTCATAGCGGCAGCTCCGCCCGCACCACGAATCCCCCTTCGTCCCCCGACCGCGCGTCAAGCGTGCCGCCCAGCGCCAGCGCCCGTTCCCGCATGCCGCGAACTCCATTGCCCACGACGGCTTCCACCGGTCGGCCGTCGTCCCGCACCTCGATGACAAAGCAGTCGTCGTCCCGCGAGAACCGCAGGTCGACCGTACGCGCATCCACCGCATGCCGGACGGTGTTGGTCAGCGCCTCCTGCACGATCCGGTACGCCGTCGAGTCGACCGGCGCCGGCAGCTCACCGGGATCGCCGCTGACGTCCACGGCCAGCCCGGCGCCCCGCGCGGCGTCGAGCAGCTCGCCCAGCCGGGACAGGCTCGGCGCCGGCGCCCGCTCCTCCCCCGACCGCAGAACACCGAGAGTCGCGCGCAGGTCGACGAGAGCCGCTTTCGACGCCTCCTTGATCGCCAGCAGCGCCTGCTTGGCCTCCTCCGGCCGCCGGTCGGCGACGTGTGCGCCGACCCCGGCCTGCACGTTGATCATCGCCAGGCTGTGCGCGACGACGTCGTGCACCTCGCGGGCGATGCGCAGCCGCTCCTCCTCGGCGATCCGCCGGGCCCGCTCCTCGAAGACCTCGTACTGCGACCGCCGGTTGACCCGGACGTATCGCGCGGCAACGCCGACGGAGACCGCTATCGGCACGAAGAGCACGTACCGAACGTCGGTCAGATCGCCGCCGGTCAGGTACTGCGTGACCGCGTAAGCGACGACCAGCGCCGCGCCGGCGATGCTGGCCCGCAGCGGCCCCACCCGCTTCGCCACGGTGTACAGCCCCAAGGCCGAGAACAGCGGCGTCGGCGCGAACGGATAACCCGAGTAGAGGTAGCTGAACGCCAACACCGTCGAGAGCACGAACACCGGGTACGGCCAGCGATGTCGCCAGAACAGCGGCGCCGCGCCGGACAGCATCCAGGGCACGGCGAGCCCGGTGAGCTGCGCCGGCGGCTGGTGCCAGTGCGCGGCGACCCCCGCGATCAGCAGGCAGCCGATCGCGAGCGGAATGGGAAGCAGGAGTGTCTTCCGCGACCGGCGCACACCGGCGACGCTACGACATCGGCCGCCGCCCCGCGTACGTCACGAGGCGGCAAAACGAACTACGTTCCACGTGGAACGACGGTCAGCGCCCGACGGCGTAGCCCTGCATGCCACGGGCGTTGGCCGCGCCGTACAGCAGGCCGGTCGCCGGGTCGCGGGACACCGCGGACAGTCGGCCCAGCGCCCACTCGCCGGCGTCCACAACCCGGTGACCACGGGCCCGCAGGTCCGCAAAGGACTGAGCGCCGAGCCGCGACTCCGCGACCAACTCACCGGGCTGCCAGCTGCGCGGATAGAACGACAGCGGGAACGCGGCGGAGTGCCACATCGGCGCGTCGATCGAGGCCTGGAGGTTCAGCCCGCCGACCGTGTGGGCCAGCCAGAAGCACAGCTGCCACTGGTCCTGTTGGTCACCGCCGGGGGTGCCGAAGGCCAGCGGTGCGCCGTCCCGCAGGGCCAGCGACGGGCTCAGCGTGGTGCGCGGGCGCTTGCCCGGCACGAGCGAGGCCGGCAGCCCCTCTTCCAGCCAGAACATCTGGGCCCGGCTGCCGAGCGCGAAGCCCAGCGACGGGATCGTCGGCGACGACTGGAGCCAGCCGCCGGACGGCGTCACCGAGATGACGTTGCCCCAGCGGTCCACCACGTCGATGTGCACGGTGTCGCCGCGCATCTGGCCCTCACGGGTCACCGTCGGCTCGCCGACCGCCGCGTTCATCGGCGACTCGCCGCCGCCGACGCCCCGTCCTTCGGCGATGTACGACGGCAGCCGCGGCGTGCGGCCGCCCGGCGAGCCCGGCCGCAGCTCCAACGACGCCGTGTCCTCGATCAACGCCAGCCGTGAAGCCGTGTACTCGGCGGAAAGCAGGTCAGCCATCGGCACCTCGGCGCTGTCGCCGTACCAGGCCTCGCGGTCGGCGAAGGCCAGCTTCGCCACCTCGATCGCGAGGTGCACGGTCTCCGCGGTCGGCACGCCGTCCACGTACGCCAGCCGGTCCCGCAGCTCGTGCAGCATCAACACCTGCTGCGCCAGCGTCGGCCCCTGGCTCCACGGCCCGCACTTGGCCAGCGTCCGATCCCCGACCTGCACGGTCACCGGATCCTCGTAGCTCGCCGACCAGGACGCCATGTCCTGCCCCGTCAGCACCCCCGCGTGGTCGCGGCCGGAGTCGTCACGATGCGGCTTGCGACTGAACGCCTCGATCTCCTCGGCGACAAAGCCTTGGTACCACGCCTTTCGAGCCGCCTCGATCTGCGCTTCCCGTTCCCCACCAACGGATTCCGCCTCGCGCAGCAGCCGCTCCCAGGTGTCGGCGAGCGCCGGGTTGCGGAACAGCGCGCCGGCCTTGGGCACCTCGCCGCCGGGCAGCCACAGCTCGGCCGACGTCGGCCAGTGCTCGGCGAACAGCTGCCGGACGCCCTCGATCGTGGCCGGAATCCGCTCCACCAAAGGAAATCCGCCGCGCGCGTAGCCAATCGCGTAGTCCAGCACGTCTCGCAGCGACTTGGTGCCGTGATCCCGCAGCAACGTCAGCCAGCCGTCCCACGCGCCCGGCACCACCGCGGCCAGCAAACCGCTGCCCGGAACCAGATCCAGGCCCTGGTCCCGGTAGTGCTCGATGGTCGCGCCGGCCGGTGCCACGCCCTGCGCGCACAGCACTTTCGGCGTCGGGTCGGCGGCCGTCGCGAAGATCGCCGGCATGTCGCCGCCCGGGCCGACCAGATGCGGCTCCACCACCTGCAACACGAAGCCGGCCGCGACCGCGGCGTCGAACGCGTTGCCGCCCGACTCCAGCACCGCCATGCCGGCGGCGGAGGCGAGCCAGTGGGTGGACGCGACCATGCCGACCGTGCCGATCAGCTCCGGGCGAGTGGTGAACATGCCCCCATCAGATCACGGCGGCGAGGGAATTTCCCACGTCCAGATGACCCCGCCCCACGCCCCACCAGGTCAGGCCGCAACGCCGCAACGCGTCCGGGTCCAGGTGGTTGCGGGTGTCGACCACGACGGAGCCGGCGGCCAGCTCGCCGATCCGCGACCAGTCCAGGCCGCGGAACTCCGGCCATTCGGTCAGCACCACCACCGTGTCGGCGTCCTTGGCCACCTCGTACGCGTCGGACACCACCCGGACGCTGTCGACCTCGTGGGCGGCGATGCCCGGGTCGTAGCCGGTGAGTTCGGCCCCCTCGGCCCGCAGCAGCGCCGCCACGGCCAGTGCCGGCGAGTCACGCAGGTCGTTGGTGCCGGCTTTGAAGGCCAGGCCCAGCAGGCCGATCCGGCTGCCCCGCAGCCGCCCGCCGGCCGCCTCGCGGATCTTGGCCACGATCAGCTCACGCTGGTGGCTGTTGGTGTCGATAGTGGCCTGTAGCAACGAGAAGTCGTAGCCGACGGCCGCCGCGACCTGGAGCAACGCCTGGGTGTCCTTAGGCAGGCACGAGCCACCCCAACCCGGTCCGGGCTGCAGGAAGGACTGGCCGATGCGGCGGTCGTAGCCCATGCCCTCGGTCACGTCGGCGACATCGGCCCCCAGCCGCTCGCACAGCTCGGCGATCGCGTTGACGTAGGACAGCTTCATGGCCAGGAAGCAGTTGGCCGCGTACTTGACCATCTCGGCGCTGGCCGCGTCGGTCAGCACGGTCGGCGCGCCCAGCCGGGAGTACAGGGCGGCGACCCGCTCGGCCGCGTCCTGGCTGTCGCAGCCGACGACGATGCGGTCCGGGTTGAGGAAGTCGTGCACCGCCGTGCCCTCGCGCAGGAACTCCGGGTTGGACACCACCGGCACGTCCTTGCGCTTGAGCAGGCCGGACACCCGGGCCGCGGTGCCAACCGGCACCGTCGACTTGTTCACCACGATGCTGCCAACCGGCAGCATGGTGCGCACCTCGGCGATCACCGACTCCACCGCGGCGAGGTCGGCCGCGCCGCCCTGGCCCATCGGCGTCGGCACACACAGGAACACCACCTCGGCGTCACCGACCGCGGCCGCCGCACCCACCACGAACTCCAGCCGGCCGCCGGCCTGGCCCTCGGCCACCAGCTCGGCCAGCCGCGGCTCCAGGATCGTCACCCGGCCGGCGCGCAACCGCGCCACCTTGGCCACGTCCACGTCCGCGCACACCACGTGGTGCCCGAGCGAGGCCAGACAGGCCCCCGTGGTCAGACCGACGTACCCGGTCCCGATCACCGCGATTCGACGAGCGAACACCTCGCACCACCCCGACCTGGTCGCAGGAGCCTCCGCAGCCGACGTTCGCAGGCGGAGTTGACGGGCCCGCAGGCTTAGGCCGTACAGGTGGTGAACACCCGGTGGCGCTACCCGAGGTTTAGGGTGACCGCCCGTGGAGCAACGTCGCCTCGGGCATTCCGGTCTTGTCGTCAGCACAGTGGGCCTCGGCTGCAACAACCTGGGCCGACCCGGCACCTCGACGGAGACGCTGGCCGGGGCCCGCGCCGTGGTGGAAGCCGCGCTGGACAACGGAATCACCTTCTTCGACGTGGCCGACGTCTACGGCGCGCCGCGCGGCCGCAGCGAGGAGCTGCTGGGGCAAGCGCTGTCCGGCCGTCGCGAGCACGCCGTCATCGCGACCAAGTTCGGCGTGGACATGCAGGGCGTTAACGGCCCCGACTTCGGCGCCCGCGGCTCCCGACGGTACGTGCGGCGGGCGGTCGAGTCCTCGCTGCGGCGGCTGAACACCGACTGGATCGACCTGTACCAGCTACACCGGCCGGATCCGCGCACGCCGCTGGCCGAGACGCTGTCCGTGCTGGACGATCTCGTGCACGAGGGCAAGATCCGCTACGTCGGCCACTGCAACCTGGCCGGCTGGCAGATCGCCGACGCGTCCTGGACCGCGCAGACCGAGCACGTGGCCGCCCCGGTGTCGGCGCAGAACCACTACTCGCTGCTGGAGCGGGAGGTGGAGCGCGAGGTGCTGCCGGCCTGCGGTCGCTTCGGGTTGGGGCTGCTGCCGTACTTCCCGCTGGCCAACGGGCTGCTCACCGGCAAGTACCGGCAGGAGGGCGAGCCACCGGCCGGCTCCCGGCTGTCCGGTCGGGAGCGGCTGCTGTCCGAGGCGCCGTGGGACCGGATCGAGAAGCTGCGGGCCTTCGCCGAGGAGCGGGACGCGCCGATGGTGCGGCTGGCCATCGGCTGGCTGGCCGCGCAGCCCACCGTCGCCTCGGTGATCTGCGGCGCGACCAGTCCGGAGCAGGTGCGGTCCAACGCCCGCGCCGGCGAGTTCGCGCTCAGCCCCGCCGACCTGGACCTGCTGGACGAGATATGCCCACCGGGTCGTCGCTGAGTGTGATGCTGGTCATCCCCCGGTAGGACGCCGGAACGGCACCTGCGGCCGACGCGGTGTCGGACCACCGCCGCGCACCCTTGTTGCCATGGAACTTCTGCAGATCGCGGGTCTGTTCGTGGGTGGCGCGCTGGTGGTGGCCCTGCCGCTGCTGGTGATGCTGCGGCTGATGCAGGGCCCCTCCGACCGACACGACGTCTGATCGATACAGCAGGTTAGCCTCGCCGAATGCAGATCTCTGACAACGCGGCGATCGTGACCGGTGGGGCTTCCGGGCTGGGCGGGGCGACCGCGCGGGCGCTGGCCGCCCGTGGCGCCAAGGTGTTCGCACTCGACCTGCCCAAGGCCGTCGCCAACGCCGAGGCCGTCGACGGCGTGACCTACGTCGAGGCGGACGTCACCAGCCCCGAGCAGGTGCAGGCCGCGGTGAACACCGTGGTCGCCGCCGGTGCGCCGTTGCGCATCACGGTGAACTGCGCGGGGGTGGGCACCGCCGGTCGGATCGTGGGCAAGAACGGCCCGCACGACCTGGACACGTACCGGAAGGTCATCGAGGTCAACCTGATCGGCACGTTCAACGTGCTGCGGCTGGCCGCCGAGGCCATCGCCAAGACCCCGGCGCTGGCGGACAACCAGCGCGGCGTCGTGATCAACACCGCCTCCGTGGCCGCGTTCGACGGCCAGATCGGGCAGGCCGCGTACTCCTCGTCCAAGGGCGGCGTCGTCGGTCTCACCCTGCCGGCCGCCCGCGAGCTGGCCTCCTCCGGCATCCGCGTGATGACCATCGCCCCCGGCATCATCGACACCCCGATGCTGGCCGGCGTCTCCGACGAGTTCCGCGCGGGCCTGGCCGCCGGCGTGCCGTTCCCCAAGCGCCTCGGCCGTCCCGACGAGTACGCCCAGCTGGCGGTGGCCATCGTCGAGCACGACTACCTCAACGGCGAGGTCATCCGCATGGACGGCTCGCTGCGCATGGCGCCGCGCTAGTCGCCGGGCAGCTGTCCGAACAGGACGAATTGTCGTTTCG
>DASWRQ010000072.1:0-6356 GCA_036403095.1 Kutzneria sp.
GAGATCACCGTTCAACGCCGTGACCGAGCTTGCGAGATCACCATTCAACGCCGTGACCGAGCTTGCGAGGTCACCATTCAACACAGCGGCCTGGGTCGCAGACCCGCCGAGCGCCAGCGAGGTGGGCCCGTGACCGAGCAGGGGACCTTCTGCCTGGTCCTGCACAGCCACCTGCCCTGGCTGGCCCACCACGGGTCGTGGCCGGTCGGCGAGGAGTGGCTCTACCAGGCCTGGGCCCATTCCTACCTGCCGGTCGTCGATCTGCTGGAACGCTTTGCGGCGCAAGGAAAGCGGGACGTGCTGACGCTCGGCGTGACGCCGGTGCTCGCCGCCCAGCTGGACGATCCGTACTGCCTGCGCGCCTTTCACGACTGGCTCGGCAACTGGCAACTGCGGGCCGACCTCGCGGCGACCCGGTGGACCGATCCGCTGCTGAAGGACCTGGCCGCGGCCGAGCACCGGGCGTCGGCGAAAGCGTTGCACGACTTCGAGACCAAGTGGCGGCACGGGTTCTCGCCGGTCCTTCGTGGACTGGTGGACAGCGGCGTGATCGAACTGCTCGGCGGTCCGGCCACGCACCCGTTCCAACCGCTGCTGGACCCGCGGATCCGGCGGTTCGCGCTGGACACCGGGCTGGCCGACACCGAGCACCGGATCGGCCGCCGGCCGGCCGGCATCTGGGCCCCGGAGTGCGGCTATTCCCCTGGCATGGAAGAGGGCTACGCCGCCGCCGGCGTGCGACGGTTCCTTGTGGACGGTCCGGCGCTGCACGGCGACACGGCCGCGGCCCGCACGGTCGGCGACAGCGACGTGGTCTGCTTCGGCCGCGATCTCGAGGTCACCTACCGGGTGTGGTCGCCGAAGGCCGGCTACCCCGGCGATCCGGTGTACCGCGACTTCCACACCTACGACCACCCGTCCGGCCTGAAGCCGTCCCGGGTGACCGGCAAGAACGTGCCGCCGGAGCAGAAACGGCCGTACGAGCCGGAACTGGCCGCCGCCGCCGTGCAGCGGCACGCCGCCGACTTCGTCGACACGGTGGTGCGCAGGCTGCGTTCGCTGCCGAAACCGGGGCTTGTGGTCGCCGCGTACGACACCGAGCTGTTCGGGCACTGGTGGCACGAGGGGCCGGCCTGGCTGGACGCCGTGCTGACGGCGTTACCCGAGGTCGGTGTGCGGGTCACGACGTTGCAGGGCGCATTGGAGGCCGGCCATCTGGGCGGCCCGGTGGATCTGCCGGCGTCGTCGTGGGGCTCGGGCAAGGACTGGCGGGTCTGGGACGGCGAGCAGGTGGCCGACATGGTCGACGCCAACGCGCGGTTGCAGCGGACACTGCTGGACACGTTGCGCCCCAGCGATGTCCGCGATCCGGTCAACGACCAGCTGCTGCGGGAGGCGCTGCTGGCGCTGTCCAGCGACTGGGCGTTCATGGTCACCAAGGACTCGGCGGCCGACTACGCCCGGCGCCGCGCGTCAAGCCATGCCGACGGGTTTTCCCACCTGGCGGACCTGATCCGCCTGGGCGCACGGGACAAGGCGACCGATATCGCGGCTGACCTGCGCGTTCGTAACGGGCTGTTCGGAACTTTAGACGCAAGACGGTGTTGACAGCGGGGGTGCCACCGCTAGGTTCACGATTCGTGTCCAAATCCGCACGCACGGTGCTAGTCGCCGCCCTCGTCGCCGCGACCCTGCCCGCCACCGCGGCGGTCGCCGCCGCCGTCACGCCCCTGGTTCCGTTGCAGCGCACGGCGGTCCAGCCCGCGCCGCTGCCCACCGACCAGTGCCTGGCCCAGCTGTCCCGGCACTGCTACTCGCCGGCCCAGCTCCAGGCCGCGTACAACGTGACCCCCTTGCACGCCAAGGGAATCACCGGTAAAGGCCGGACGATCGTGATTGTCGACTCGTTCGGCTCGCCCACCATCCAGCACGACCTGGAGGTGTTCGACAAGCAGTTCGGGCTGCCCGACACGCAGGTCGAAGTGCTCAAGTGGGGCGAAGTGCCACCTTTCGACCCGGCCGACGCCGACCAGAACGGCTGGGCCGGCGAGAGCACGCTGGACGTCGAGGCCGCGCACGCCATCGCCCCCGGCGCCAAGATCGTGCTGGTCGAGACCGGCGTGGCCGAGACCGACGGGCCGGTCGGCGTGCCCGAGATGATGAGCGCCATCAACCACCTGGTCAACGCCGGCGAGGGCGATGTGGTGTCGATGAGCTGGGGCACCGGCGAACGGCACTTCCCCGGCTACGAGGTCGGCGACTACACCTCGCTGACCACCCTGCGCTACGCCTTCCAGAACGCCGCCAAGCACGGCGTGACGCTGACCGCCAGCTCCGGCGACGGCGGCGGGCGGCCCGGCATCGGCGGGTTCTGGCCCTCGTCCGACCCGCTCGTCACGGCCATCGGCGGCACCCATCTCGACCTGGACAACACCGGCAAGCGCGTCAACGCCGACAGTGCCTGGACCGGCAGCGGCGGCTACGTGTCACAGGTGTTCGACCGGCCCGCGTACCAGAACGCGGTCAAGTCGGTCGTCGGCGCCAAGCGCGGCACCCCCGACGTCAGCCTGGACGCCGACCCCGACGGCGGCCTGTGGATCTACTCCAGCTTCGACCCGACCGCGACCGGCTGGTGGCTCGGCGGCGGCACCAGCCAGTCCTCGCCGCTGTTCGCCGGCGTCGTGGCGCTGGCCGACCAGGCCGTCGGCCACCGGCTCGGGCAGATCGACAACGACATCTACCGGCTGTACGCCCAGCACGCCCGCGGCCTGGTCGACGTGACCACCGGGCGGACCGGTGACGCCGGCTATCCGGCCGTGCCCGGCTACGACCACGCCACCGGCGTCGGCACCCTGGACGTGGCCCGGTTCGTTTCCGAGCTGCGCTAGAACACGTTCTAACGAGGTGTTTCGGGGCAACCGGGGCTACCGCCGAGTAGCCCCGGTCCCGGACATGGCAGGATCCCCTGGTCATGCGGATCCTGATGCTGTCCTGGGAGTACCCGCCGGTCGTGGTCGGCGGGCTGGGCCGGCACGTGCACGCGCTGGCCCGCCAGCTCGGCGAGCAGGGCCACGAGGTGGTCGTGCTGTGCCGGCAGCCGACGGGCAGCGACGCGTCGACCAACCCGACCTCGGACTTCGCCGCCGACGGGGTGCGGGTGATCAGGGTCGCCGAGGACCCGCCGCACCTGGTGTTCGAGCGCGATCTGGTGGCGTGGACGCTGGCCATGGGCCACGGCATGATCCGCGAGGGCCTGCGGCTGCTGCGCACCTGGCAGCCCGACGTCGTGCACGCCCACGACTGGCTGGTGACGCATCCGGGCGTGGCACTGTGCGAGGCCGCCGAGGTGCCGCTGGTCGCGACCATCCACGCCACCGAGGCGGGCCGGCACAGCGGCTGGCTGTCGCAGCCGCTGAACCAGCAGGTTCACTCCGTGGAGTGGTGGCTGGCCAACCGCGCCGACAGCCTCATCACGTGCTCGGCCGCGATGCGGCGCGAGGTCACCCACCTGTTCGACGTCGACCCCGACACGATCACCGTGCTGCACAACGGGATCGAGCCTCGACGCTGGCGTGTGCGCCCCGCCGACGTCGCCGCCGCTCGGGAGCGGCACGGGTCTTCGCACGCCCCGTTGCTGCTGTTCTTCGGGCGCTTGGAGTGGGAAAAGGGCGTTCAGGACCTGATCGCCGGCCTGGCCCGGATCCGGCGCAGCCACCCCGGCACGCGACTGGTCGTCGCCGGCACCGGCAGTCACCAGAAATGGCTCGCCGACCAGGCCCGCAAGCACCGGGTGCTGCGCGCCGTCGAGTTCGCCGGGCACCTCTCCGACCGTGAGCTGGCGGCCGTGCTCGCCGCCGCCGACGCCGTAGTGCTGCCCAGCCGCTACGAGCCCTTCGGCATTGTCGCCCTCGAGGCCGCCGCGGCCGGCACTCCCCTTGTCGCCTCCACCGCCGGTGGTCTCGGCGAGGTTGTCGTCGACGGCCGTACCGGCTCGTCCTTCGCCCCCGCCGACGTCGACGGCCTCACCGCCGCCGTCCGTGGCGTGCTCGACGACCCCGCCGCCGCCCAACGCCGCGCCCGCGCCGCCAAGGCCCGCCTCGGCACCGACTTCGACTGGGGCCGCATCGCCGCCGGCACCGTCGCCGTCTACCAGGCCGCCCGCATCCGCGACCACGGCGTCCTACCCCGCCCCAAGATCGCCACCGGCAACGCCTTCCACTGAACCCCCGCGAGTCGCGCTCTCGGACACACCGAATGTCGATTTCGGGCACACCCGATCGAATGTGCCCAGACTTACATTCGGTGTGCCTGAGAGCGCGACTCGCCGGGGTCAGGGGGTGTCGGTGAGGGTTTGCTTGAGGGCTTTGTCGGCCTTGCGGGCCATGTCGGCGATCGCGGCGCGGCGTTCGGCGTCGGCGTCGTAGTCGGCGCGGCGGTCCCGTACGACGCGAGCGGGCGTGCCGACGGCGATGGAGTAGTCGGCGATGTCGCCGCGGGCCACGGCGTGGGCGCCGAGCACACAGCCCCGGCCGATGCGGGTGCCGCGAAGCACGCTCGTCTTCACGCCGAGCCAGCAGTCCGGGCCGATGCGTACGGGCGACTTCACGATGCCCTGGTCCTTGATCGGCAGCGTGATGTCGGCGACGACGTGGTCGAAGTCGCAGACGTACACCCAGTCCGCGACCAGGGTCGCGGCGCCGATCTCGACGTCCAGGTAGCAGTTGACGGTGTTGTCCTTGCCGAACACGACCTTGTCGCCGATGCGCAGCGAGCCTTCGTGGCAGCGGATGGAGTTGCCGTCGCCGATGTGCACCCAGCGGCCGACCTCGAGGCGGCCGTAGCCGGGCCGGCAGTGCAGCTCCACGTTCTTGCCGAAGAACACCATGCCGCGCAGCACCACGTGCGGATTGGCCAGCCGGAACCGGAACAGCCGCCAGTAGCGCACCAGGTACCAGGGCGTGTAGGCCCGGTGCCGCAGCATCCAGCGCAGCGACGCCACGGTCAGGAACCGCGCCTGCTCGGGGTCGCGCCGGCGGGCGCGGCGCCGCGACGCCAGCGATGCGCCCCACATGCTCGTCATACGCTGCACCTTATGACGCCACTGATCATCGACACCGACCCAGGCATCGACGACGCCTTCGCCATCGCGCTAGCGGCCGGCAGTCCCGAGGTGGACCTGCTCGCGGTGACCACGGTCTTCGGCAACGTGGCGCTGGAGCACACCACGGCCAACGCGTTGCGGCTGCTGGAACTGTGCGGCCGCCCGGACGTGCCGGTGGCGGCCGGGGCGGAGCGCCCACTCGTGCACCCGACCCCGCACCGCGCGAGCGAGGTGCACGGCGACGACGGCCTGTCCGGGGCCGCGGGCACGCTGCCGCCGGCCACACACGACGTGGACGGTCGGCACGCGGTCGAGCTCATGGCCGATCTGCTGCGCCAGGCGACGGAGCCCGTCACCATCGCCCCCATCGGCCCTATGACCAACGTGGCTCTGTTGCTCGCCCTGCATCCTGAGCTGAAGCCGAAGATCGGTCGCATCGTCGCCATGGGCGGCGGTGCGAAGGGCGGCAACACCACCGCGGCGGCCGAATTCAACGTCTGGAGCGATCCAGAAGCCGCGCACCGCGTCCTCGCCGAGGAAGACGTGCCCACGGTCCTCGTGCCCCTCGACCTGACGCATCGCTGCGCCGTCGACGCCGCCTGGCTGGCACGCTTGGCCGCCGGCGGGCGCGTGGCGCAGGGCCTCAACGCCCTCACGCCGTCGTACCGGGCGGTTTACCGACGGATCCTCGGAGCCGACGGCATGGTCCTGCATGACGCCGTCGCACTGGCCGAGGCCATCTCCCCAGGCATCCTGCGCACCACCGCGTGCCCCGTCGAGGTCGACTGCTCGCACGGCCCCGGCCGCGGCGCCACGATCATCGATCAGCGCGCCTACGGCCAGTCCCCGCGCCATCTGGTCGACGTCGCTTTCGACGCCGACACCACCGCCGTCGGCGAGTTCGTGCTCAGCCGTCTTCTGGGCTGACCTGCCTCTGGGCTGACTTGTCCACAGGCCCCGAGTTGTCCACATGTGGATCTTCGCCCACCCCAGCGGGGGCCCCCGGGCGATAGACTGGCCTCGGGGACGCCCCCCTGGGTTGGCAGGGTTCCGGCAAAGTCGGTGGGCCGGATGTGGAGCAGGCACGACCCCTCGTTGATCATGTGGTTGTCGAAGCCCATGATCACCCGAGGACTGTCGTGCCTGCCGTGTCATCATCCCCGATCCCCGCCGCCCTGACCACGCTGCCCCCGCTAGGCCCGGACGCGGTCGTTGACCTGCGCCGCTATCTGGCCGCGGTGCCCGACCCGCGCCG
>DASWRQ010000073.1:0-42719 GCA_036403095.1 Kutzneria sp.
CGCACCGGTCAGCCCTGTCTGGTCTGCGGAACCCCGGTGGCCACCAAGGACCTGGCCGGCCGCAACCTCTACTGGTGCCCTACCTGTCAGCCTGCCTGACCGCGTGGTCGCCGGTCGCCTGAACAGCGCCCGGAGTCGACGGCACAGAGAGATTAGGTCGTAAGGCTGCGGCACCCGATCAACGGTGTCCGGCGGCAACGGCGCAGAAGTATGTGGTGGTGATGCCTGCTGCTTGCGGGTCGGAGGTGCCCCGGAGTGTGGTGTCCGACATCAGTGGGCCGGAGTCAGCAGCGCCGCAGCGCCCGGGGGTGAGTATGAGGACCGGCAGTGCTGTCCGGTGTCCGCGGGCAGCAGCGCATAAGTAGCGGGTGGCAGCGATGGCTGGGAATCGGCTGCGTCCCGCGGCAGTCTCCGAAAGCAACGGTGCCCGGGAGCATCTGCTCCCGGCCACCGAAAGTCGTGCTCAGCGGTCACCAGTTGTCGCCGCCGCCACCGCCCCAATCGCCACCGCCACCCCAGTCACCGCCGCCCCAGTCGCCACCACCGCCGCCGCCGTCCCAGCCGCCCTGGTCACCGCCGCCGCCCCAGTCGCCGCCACCCTGGTCACCGCCACCCTGGTCGCCGCCGTTCCAGTCGGCCTGCTGCCCCTGGTCGCCGCCGAAGTCGCCGAAGCCCTGGCCGCCGTCGAAACCGCCGTCCCAGCCGCCGCCGCTGTCCCAACCGCCGACGGCGTAAGGGATGGTGTGCATGCCGGAGAACATGGCGTTGAACAACAGGCCGGCGCCGATGCCCCACGCGCCGGCGACGAGGGCGGGCTTCCACCACGGCTCGCTGTACCAGCCCTGAGGCACGGGGCGACCGGCGACATAGCCGCCGGGGTAGTAGTGCGGGGTGCCTTCGCCGGCAACGGCCGACGCCTCGTACTCGTGACCCTCGACCTCGACCCGGCGGTCGCCGGTGACCTTGCCGGCGCGGCTCTGGCCGTTGAGGTCGGGCAGCTCGGGACCAGGGTCCAGACCCATGGCCTCACGGGCGGCCCGCACGTAGTACAGGCCTTCCTGAGCGGTCTGGGTGACCAGCCGGCACTGCTCGATGGTGCGTGCCTGCTCCATCTGCGAGCCGGCGGCGTTGTAGCGCTCGCCGGCGTCGGCGAGCGCCTGCTTGGCGGCGTCGTTGCTGCCGGTCAGGTTGAGCACCTGGCCGCCGAGCCGCTCCACCCAGCGGCGGGCGTCGGCCTTGGCGTCGTCGAGGCGCTGGCCGTTCGCCGCGCGCTGACGCATCACGACAACGGCCACGCCGATGATCACGACCAGCAGGATCACGACGAGCAGCGTGGTCACGGTGCCTCCCGGCTTCCAACGAGGGTGAATCCGTCGCAAACGGACAACGGGAAAGCTACCGCCTCGGTTCCTGACGGGCCGATCGAACGGTGTGACCCGGCGGACAGCTACTTCCTGGTCGCGCCGGGCGACCGGCCGGCCCAGTAGGCGCCGAGCATGCCGACCACGACCACCGCGACGAGGTAGGTGCCCATCACGTTCCTCCTTCTTGTGGCTACGTGAGGCCCAACGTGCCCGCGCGTGGCATGAGTTCCGGTTCCTGGCTGTCGATTCCCTGAGGATCAGCCGACCTGACGGTCGGCACAGCCCGGTCAGAACACTTCGGGGCAGTGCGGCTGGTGGTCGCCGGCGAACGCCCGCGACGCGGCCCGGGCCTTGCCCGGGGCCAGCTCGCGGATGCGCTGCGCGGCAACGAGTTCCTGAACGGTCGTGCCGCCGAGGAACACCGCGCCGAGCTCACGGACGCCCAGCGCCAGATCCGGTTGGGCGTCGGTGCGGGTGACGGTGGCCGGCCCGTCGGCCTCGGCGACGAGCCGCCACGTGCCGGCGTTCCAAGGACAGAAGGTGTCCTCGACCGCCAGCACGACGTCGACCGCGGTGGAGTACGTGCGCAGCGGCAGCGCGCGGTCGATGTCGACGATCCGAATCCACAGGCCGTCGCCGACCTGTCGGTTGTTGTCGGTGGCGTCCCGGAGCATGTGAATGATCGGGTCGTCGGTGGCGCCATCGGTCCGAACCGTTGTGGTCAGGTCGATGTCGAGCAGGTACCGCCACAGCGACGCGTACGCCTGCGGTGTGGCGCCGAGGATCTCCCGGGCGTGCACCTGGTGCTCGGGCTTGCGGGAATCCCACTTCTTCTTCACCTGATAGATGGCGTAGCCCTCCGGATGGATGGCGTAGCGCCACTTGGTCAGACCCTCGCTCAGCAGCTCCGAGGCGCTCTCCGACAGGAACACCTGCCACGACGCCTTGGTGCGGCCGACCCAGCCGACGCGTGTCGGGGCGACCTTGTTGTGCAGGTGGTGCATCAGCGGCAGCGCGGTTTCCTTGTCCACCTCACGAACTCGGCCGTCACTGACGTCCACAGTGGACTGGAACTCGGCGCCCCGCGGCACCGCGAAGAAGGCGCGGTGGCCGGCGAGTCCGTAGCCGAAGCGGCCGTAGATGTCACCCTCGGAGGCGTACAGCGCGGCGAAGGCGTCACCGGTTCCGTGCTGGGAATGCAGTTGTGCCCCCATCACCTGGGCCATGGCGCCGCGACGTCGATGATCGGGCGCGACGGCGACGCAGGAGACGGCGGCGACCGGATGCGGACCGGTGCCGGGCAACGTCATCTGTTTGGAGAGCATCGTGCCGCCGCCGATGAGCTCGTCGCCGTCGAAGGCGCCGTGCGTGCGGTGCGGTTCCAGCAGGTCGACCTCGGCCGCGACGTGCTCCGGGGCGGGGTCGTCGAGGAAGGCGCGGAAGACCAGGCCGATGAACGTCGGGATCTCCTCGGCGGCGAGGGTGCGGGTCACCAGCGGCGATGCGGACATAGCCGCCTTGGTACGCCGGTTCGCGGGTTCGCGCGAGTCGTTATTCATGACGCCGGAGGTAATCGACCAAGGGGCCGCCCGCTGCCAGGCTTGGGAAACCGAAGCGGGACAAGGAAAGGAAGGATCGCGATGACTGACGCGAACACCGTCGTGCGGCGCTACATGGAGATCTGGAACCAGCCCGATGGTGCACTGCGCGCCAAGGCCGCCGCCGAGCTGCTCACCGCGGACTGCCGGTTCGTCGACCCGATCGCCGACGTGACCGGCCCCGACGGCCTCGCCGCCGTCATCGGCGGCGTGCACGAGCGGTTCCCGGGCCATCGGCTCCGGCCGATCGGGGACGTGGACACCCACCACGACGTGCTGCGATTCACCTGGGAACTGGTCGCCGACGGCGGTGGCGAGTCCGTGGTGATCGGCACCGACGTGCTGACGCTGACCGGCGACGGACAGGTCGGCGCGGTCAACGGGTTCTTCGACAAGGTGCCGGCGGCCTGAACCCGGACAACGGCTGTGGGCAGCGGACATGTCCGCGGCCCACAGCCGTTGTCGTTGGATCCGATCGGGCTACTTGGCGTCGACCAGCTCCAGCTGCTCAGCCTCGGCGGGCCGGCGGTGCTTGCCTTCGCGCCGCTTGCGGAACCGCTCCTTGGTGTTCTCCACCATGGTGTAGAGCGTCGGCACCAGCAGCAGCGTGAGCAGCGTGGAGCTGACCAGACCGCCGATCACGACCACCGCCAGCGGACGCGAGATGAACGCGCCGCTCTGCGTCAGGCCGAGCGCCATCGGCAGCAGGGCGAAGATCGTCGCGGCCGCGGTCATCAGGATCGGCCGCAGCCGTCGGCGACCGCCCTCCACGACCGCGTCGGCGATGCTCATGCCGTCCTCGCGGTACTTGTTGATCAGGTCCATCAGCACGATCGCGTTCGTCACCACGATGCCGACCAGCATCAGCACGCCGATCAGCGACGGCAGGCCGAGCGGGATGCCGCTGATCAGCAGCGCCGCGATGGCGCCGGTGGCCGCGAACGGGATCGAGACCAGCAGCACCAGCGGCTGCATCAGGCTGCGGAACACCGCCACCATGATCAGGAACACCAGGGCCACGGCGACCGCGAGGGCGATGCCGAGGTTGCCGAACGCGTCGCTCTGCTGCTGGCTGACGCCGCCGACGCTGTAGCTGGCGCCGGCCGGCAGCTTGGTGTCCTTCAGCTTCTGGGTCAGCTCGACGCTGATCGCGCCGGTGTTGGCGCTGTCGGCCGTGCCGCTGACGGTGGCACTACGCGAGCCGTTGATGCGCTTGATCTGCGTCGGGCCGTTGGTCTGCTGGACCGTGGCCACCGAGTCGAGCCGGACCACGCCGGCCAGGCCGGGCAGCGGCAGCGCCTTGAGCGCGTCCAGGTCGGCCGGCGCGGTTCCGGTGCGCAGTACCACGTTCTCCGAGGTGCCGTTCAGCGTCAGCTGCCCGATCTGGCTGCCGGCCAGCTGCGCCTGCACCGCCTGACCGATGGTCGAGTCGCTCAGGCCCTGCCGGGCCGCGAGCTGACGGTCGACCGAGACCTGCACCTCCGGCGCGCTGTTGACCAGGTCGCTGGTCACGTCGGTGACGCCCGAGATGCCGGACATGGTCTTCTGCACGGCATCCGAGGCGGTGCGCAGCACGTTCTCGTCCGTGGCGTTCACCACGACCTGCAGCCCGCTGCCGTTGAAGCCGCCGCCGCCCTGGGCGCCGACCGTGATCTTGCCGGCGTCCGGCAGCGCGTCCAGCTTGTCCCGCAACGCGTTCTGGACCGTGTTGAGATCGGCGCCGTCCTTGATGGTGATGGCGTAGCTGGCCTTGGACGTGCCGCTGTTGCCGCCGAAGCCGAGGAAGCCGCCGCCCGCGCCCACCGTCACCTGGTAGGTGTTGATGCCGTCGACACCCTGGATGGCCGTCTCCACGCGCTTGGCCGCCGCGTCCGTGGTGGCCAGGCTGCTGCCCACCGGCAGCGTCTGCGAGACGTTGACGGTGTTCTCGCCCGAGCCGTCCAGGAAGTTGGTCTTGAGGCCGGCGCCCATCGCCAGCGTGCCGAACAGCACCAGGATCGCGATCACCACGGTCGTCCAGCGGCGGCGGGTGGCGAACCGGATCACCGGCACGTAGATCCGCTGCAGCGGGCTGCGCAGCTCCTTGCGCACCGCCTCCTCCGGGTCGGTGCCTTCCTTGGCCGGCTTGAGGAACCAGTACGCGAGCACCGGCACGATGGTCAGCGCGACCAGCAGCGACGCCAGCAGCGCCACCGTCACCGTGAGGCCGAACGGCGCGAACAACTCGCCGACCAGGCCGCCCACCACGGCGATCGGCGCGAACACGGCGACCGTGGTCAGCGTCGACGCGGTGACCGCGCCTGCGACCTCACGGGTGCCGTCCAGCACCGCACGCTTCTTGTCCTCGCCGTAGCTGAGATGGCGCTTGATGTTCTCCAGCACCACGATCGAGTCGTCGACGACGCGGCCGATGGCGATGGTCAGGCCGCCGAGGGTGAGCAGGTTCAGCGAGGTCTTGGTGGTCCACAGCACGATCAGCGCGATGACCACCGAGAGCGGGATGGACACCGCCGTGACCAGCGTGGAGCGGATCGACAGCAGGAAGACCAGGATCACCAGGACGGCGAAGGCCAGGCCCAGCAGGCCCTCCTGGGTCAGGCCCTCGACCGCCTGGTTGACGGCCGGCGCCTGGTCCTGGATGACCGTGAGCTTGGCGTTGTTGCCGAGGTCGGTCTCCAGCTGGGAGATCTTGTCGCGGACCTGCTGGGAGATCTCGACGGCGTTGCCGTCAGGCGTCTTGGTGACCGAGACACCGAGGCTTTCCTTGCCGTTGGTGCGGGTGATCGAGGTGGCCGTGGCCAGGCCCTCGTTCACCTGGGCGACGTCGCCCAGCTTGACCGGCTGCGGCGCGGGACGTCCGGGTGCGGGCGGCGCCGTCGGCGTCAGGTAGAGGTTGCGCACATCGTCCACAGAGGACAGTCGCTGTCCGATCTGGACGGTCAGGGTCTGGCTGCCCTGGTTCAGGGTGCCCGCCGGCGTCGGCGTTCCGTTGGCCCGCAGGGCCGTCGTGACCGCGGTGGAGCTCAGGCCGGTCGCCGCGAGCTTGGCGTTGTCCAGGCTGATGGTGACGACCTTGTCCCGCGCGCCGGTCACGCTGGCGTCCCGGACGCCGGTGATGCCCTGTAGCTCCGGTAGCACCGTGCTGGTCAGCTTCGAGGCCAGCTGCTGCTGGTCGGCGTCGGAGGAGGCGGCCAGCACGATCACCGGCAGGTCGTCGGTGTTGCCGACGATCACGTTCGGCTTCACGGTGGTCGGCAGCTGCGCGGCGATCTGGTTGACCGCCTGCGACATCTTGTTGACCGCGTTGTCCAGGTTCGTGCCGAAGTCGAACTGCACGGTGACCGAGGACGAGCCCTGGCTGGAGGTCGAGGTCAGCTGGGTCTGGCCGGGGACGCTGCGCAGCGCGTCCTCGATCGGCTTGGTGACCTGGTCCTGCACGATCTCGGGCGAGGCGCCCGGATACTGGGAGACCACGACCGCGGCCGGGAAGGCCAGCGAGGGCAGCAGCTGTCTTTGCAGCGACGGGATCGCCCACGCGCCGAAGCCCAGGGCGATGAGCGCCACCAGGGCCACCAGGCCGCGGTTGGCGAGGCTGAGTCTGGTCAGGAAGGTCATGGCAGCTCTCTGCGGAATTGGTTAGCCTTGTCCTAATATTTGGGCCAAGGCTAACAGTGTGATCCGCCCGGTCGCTGATACTTCTCTCAGGTTCGAGGGGAGCGCTGGAAGTGCTCCGGGCCGTCACAACGGCGTGACGAAGGGTGATGGGTAACCGTCCATGGAGGACAAAGAGCAGCTCATCGCCAGCATCACCACGACGCAGCGGTCGCTGGGCCGGCTCTTCGGCGCGGCGCGGGCCAACCCGCTGATGTCGCTCAACCTGACCATGCGGCAGCTCAAGGTGCTGCTCACGCTGTTCAGGCGCGGTCCGCTGGCCGGGCACGCGCTCACCGCCGAGATGGGCGTGAGCTTGGCCACTGTCACCGGCATCGTCGACCGGCTCGCCGCCCAGGGTCTCGTCTCCCGTCGCGAGGACCCCACCGACCGGCGGGTCCGCCTGCTCGAGCTGACCGCCGAGGGTCGCAAGCTCGTCGGCACCGTCATGGACGCCGGGAGCGCCCAGTACCGTCGGCTGCTCTCCCGACTAGAGATCGACGAACTCCGTCTGCTCGACGGCCTCATCCACCGCATGGCCGAGATCGCCGACGAGGAGTTCCCCGAGGCCTGACCCGGTGGCCGCCGGCCGCGGTCCAGTGTGGTCAATATGGACAACATTGACGCACTCGATCGATGTTGACGAGTCCCGTCGACGTTGATCGATATAGATGAGTCTGATTCACATCGGCGGAACCGCAGCCTCCCGTCACACCGACGAAGCGGACGAGTTCGCCCACGAGCAGGGCCTTCGCCGACGAAGTGGAGCTTTGTCGACGTGTGGCGGTCCGTCGGTGCGGAGAACTTCGCCGACGCGGAGAACTTTGCCGGCGCAGCGAATTTCGGAGACGAGGAGAAGTTCGGCGCTCCGGAGACGTGCTGCGGTCCGGAGACCGTGCTGCGGCCTGGAGCAGTCCGGCGATCTGGAGGACTCCGTTCAATCCGGAGAATTTGGCGTTCCGCAGAAGTTTGGCGGTCTGGAGTAGTTCGTCGGCGTGAGCGGATCGTCCGGTTCGGAGAGGTTCGTCGGGCGAGGGGAGGTCGTTCGATCCGGAGGGGTTCGTCAGCGCGGAGGAGTTTGGCGATCTGGAGGAGTTTTGCCGTCTGGACTCGGCGGTGTCGAGCAAGCGGGCGGCGGTGAGGAAGTTCGCCGAACTGGAGAAGTTGGACGGCGTGGTGGCCCGCGGTTGATGTGGACCAGTTCGGGAACGAAGGGCATGGCGGGCTGTGCGGAGGGGAGCTCGGGTGGCGGGATGGATGTCGGCGAACCGAGGGGTGCTCGGGCGGTTTGATCAGGTTCGTCGGGATTGGGGCGCTGGGGTGCAGGCGGAGTGCGTGGGCGTGCGGCAGGTGGGCATGCGGAGTTGGGAGTACGTGTGAACTGCTCGATTTCGGCAAAGTGGTTGTGAACTGGGTTCACAGGCAGCTTGACCCAAGTGGGGCAGCGTCGGCGGCCGTTCGGATCTGACACTTCTGTCATCACTGGTCTGTCCGAGTGGAAGGGAACGTCGGCCACGCAACGGGATGTGGTTGAGCGTGTACGAACCGTCGTGATGCCCGTTCGCGGGCGTCGACCCGTGTCCATGGCGACGGAGGGGAAACCTATGCGGCATACGGACGGTGGTCGTCGATCTTCTTGGTTGCGCAGAACACCCGCAGTGCTGGGTGTCGCGGCAGTGGTGGTGACTGGTCTGGCTCCGACGGCGGGGGCGGAGACGGTGACCAGCGCCGACGCCACCCACACGGTGACGCTGGTGACGGGCGACCGGGTGGTGGTGCAGGACGTCGGAGGCCGGCAGACGGCGACGGTGGTGCCGAGGCCGGGGTCGAGCAGCGACTTCGTGAACCAGCGCATCGACGGCGACCTTTACGTCATGCCGGCGACGGCGCTGCCCTATCTGGGCAGTTCCCTGGACCGGTCGCTGTTCGACGTCTCGGCGCTGATCCGCGACGGCATCACGGATCAGGTGCCGGTGCAGGTAACGGCCAGCACGGGATCGACTGGCGCGGGATCGAACGGCGCGGGATCGACCGGGGCGGCGGTCGACGTGCCTGGGGTACGGGACGGAAAGGTGACGGCGGAGTCCGGGGCGGCGTTCGGCGCGGCGCTGGCGGCGCAGGCCGGGCGTGACGCCAAGAACCACTTCGCGGACCCAGGACCGCTGTTCGGCACCGTCAGCCAGGTGCGGTTAGCCGCGCCGGGGGCGCCGCAACAGGTGCACCCGAACTTCCCGATGCACACCGTCCGGATCCTGACGGTGAACGGCGCGAACACGCCGGTGGACGCGGCGCTGGGCGTCATCAACACGGACGACAGCCGCAACTTCAACGCCTTCCCGTACAGCACGGCGGGCGAGGCGAGGCTGAGCGTGCCGTCGGGCGACTACGGCATGGTGGCGTGGTTCCCGACGTTCGACCCGACCGGCCGAGTGACGTCGGTACGGGTAGTGGTGCAGGACATCGTGGTCTCGGGCGACCAGACGGTGACGATCGATGCCAGCAAGGCGACGTCGCAGATCACGGTGAGCACGCCGAAGCCGTCGAACCTCACCTCGGAGTCGCTGGAGTACTTCCGCAGCGCGCAGACGATGGGGTCGCAGGGCTACGGCTTCGGGGTGGGCAACGGCACGGCCTACGTGGCGCCGTCCGCGCCGGCGAAGGTCGGCGGTTTCCACTTCAACGTGCAGACGCACAGCGAGTCCCCGGCCGGCACGGCCAGCCCCTACAGCTACGACCTGAAGATCGACAACGACGGGGCGCTGGCCGCGAACCAGCACTACAAGGTGTCGGCGGACCAGCTGGCGACGCTGAAGGAGAGCTACTACAGCGACAAGCCGGCCCGGCAGGAGGGCATGGCGCGGATCATCTTCCTGCCCTACGAGATCTTCGGCTTCGGCCAGTTCGCCCCGTTCGCGGCCCCGCTGCAGCGCACCGAATACGTGCTGGGTGGCCCCGACCTCCTCTACAGCGACGCGCTCCTGGCCAGCATGGCGACCGGCGGCGGCTTCAGCCCGAGCGGCTTCCGTAACTTCGCGGCGAAGACGACAATGCCGGTCGAGTGGCTGCGCGGCCCGCTGGCCCCGGGCCTGAGCACACCGTCGGCGGGCACGACCTCTTGGCTGTGCTCGGCCTGCCGGCGTGACGACACGATCCGCGTCGGACTGGTCCCGGTGCTGGACAGCGACGGCCACAGCCTCTACCTCGATCCCCCGACCACCGGCACGGTCTCGACCTCGCACTTCCAGTTGCTGTCCGGTGGAAAGGCGCTGATCGACGCCAAGGATGTGGTCGGCGGCGAAGTCGCCGTCCCGGCGGCACAGGCCGACTACAAGATCGTCTACGACCAGACGCGGACCGCGCCGTGGTTCGACCAGTCCACGGTCAGCCACAGCGAGTGGACGTTCGGCTCGGCGCACTCCGCCGCGCAGACGGTGCCGGACGGCTGGGTGTGCGATCCGGTCACCGGCAAGGCGACCGACTGCTCGGCACTGCCCCTGGTCACGGCCGCCTACCAGCTCAAGACCGGTCTCGACGGCACCGCACCGGCCGGCCCGGACCAGGTCGTGGTCACGTTCGGGCACGCCCCGGGCGGCCAGAACCTGCCGTTCCAGAAGGCCGACATCCAGGTGTCCTTCGACGGCGGCGCGACGTGGACGCCGACGTTCCTGGCCGACCTCGGCGGCGGCCGCTACCGGGCGCAGTGGACCAACCCGGCGTCCACCACGGGCGGCGACGTCTCGCTGCGGGTCAGCGCGACCGATGTCGCGGGCAACTCGCTGACCCAGTCCGTCACCAGCGCGTTCTCCGTGCCGGGTGCCCACAGCTGACCTGGGCAGAAGTGATCAGGGGAGTCACGATGAAGCGATTTCGAACGGCGCTCCTCGCGGGCGCGCTGCTGACGCTCGGACTGCCGGCCATCGCCGGCGCCGCGCCCGACACGGCGATGCACGCCGCGTGCCCGTCGACGGTCTCGACCACGCCGACCATGTACTGCTTCGCGCTGTACCGCACGGCCCACAGCTTCGGCGTCAACGCGACGCCTGAGGGCTACGGGCCGGCGGACTTGAGGGATGCGTACAAACTGCCGTCGACCGGCGGCGCGGGCCAGGCGATCGCGATCGTCGACGCCTTCGACAATCCCAACGCCGAGGTCGACCTGGCCAAGTACCGGCAGCAGTTCGGGCTGCCGGCGTGCACGACGGCGAACGGCTGCTTCAAGAAGGTGAACCAGCGCGGCGCCGCCTCGCCGCTGCCGGACGGCAATCCGAACTGGGGCGTGGAGATCTCCCTCGACCTGGACATGGTGTCGGCGGCCTGCCCGGACTGCCACATCGTGCTGGTCGAGGCGGACACGCCGTCGTCGGCGAACCTGGGCGCGGCCGAGGACACGGCCGCGGCGTCCGGCGCGAGCGCGATCTCCAACAGCTACGGCTCGGACGAGTACAACGGCATGGACGTCGACGCCAAGCACTTCCAGCACGCGGGCGTCGCGATCCTGGCCTCCAGTGGCGACTTCGGCTTCCAGCCGGCGTCGTTCCCGGCCTCGCTGGCCAACGTCATCGCGGTCGGCGGCACCACGCTGACCAAGGCCGACAACGCGCGTGGCTGGACGGAGACGGCCTGGTCGCGGGCGGGCAGCGGCTGCTCGGCGTGGATCCCGAAACCGGCGTGGCAGCACGACGCCAACTGCGGGATGCGGACAGTGGCCGACATCTCGGCCGTCGCGGACTCGGAGCCCGGCCTGGCCGTGTACGACACGTACGGGTTGGGCGCGCAGGCCGGCTGGATCACGGTCGGCGGCACCAGCGCGTCCTCGCCGTTCATCGCCGGCGTCATCGGGCTGGCCGGCAACGGCAGCCAGCTGACCGACGCGTCCTCGCTGTATCGGCACGCCGACAACCTGTTCGACGTCGTCGGCGGCTCGAACGGCTTCTGCGGCGACGACTACCTGTGCACCGGCCTGCAGGGCTACGACGCGCCGACCGGCGTCGGCTCACCCAACGGGATCGGCGCCTTCTAGCCTGGCCGGGTGGCTGAATCTCCCATGCTCGGTGTGGTCGCGTCCGGCGCGGGCGGCGTCGAGGGCCTGTTCGACGGGCTCGTCCGTCCCGCACTGGACGCCGGCTGGCGGGTCGGCGTCACGCTGACGCCGACCGCCGGCCGGTGGTTCCGCGACGCCGGCCTGGTCGCCGAGATCGAGGAAGCCACCGGACTTCCGCTGCGCGTCGAGTCACGGCTGCCGGGCGAGCGCAAGCCGCATCCGCCGGTCGACACCTACGTCGTCGCGCCGGCCACGGCCAACACCGTCGCCAAGCTCGCCCTCGGCTTCAGCGACAACCAGGCGCTCACGCAGGTCGGCGAGGCGATCGGCACCGACGGCGTCGAGGTCGTCGTGTTCCCCTGCGTCAACGCCGCCCACGTTCGGCATCCGGCCTGGTCGGGGCATGTCGCCGCGTTGAAAACCGCCGGCGTGCGCCTCGTCGACGGCGCGGACGTCTGGCCGCTGACGGAGCCCCGATCGGGGGACTGGCACCCGATCCCGTGGCGGGCGGTGCTCGACGCGGTCAACGCGACCCGGGGCGTCCACCGCCCGGGTGACCCGATATGGTCCCCGTAAGATGATCAGGTGACCTGCTGGGGGCGGCCCTCGTGACTGCCATCGTGGACGGCTCCCGTCACACCCGTCCGACCTGGCCCGATGTGCCGGGCCGGGTGCGCGAGGTCATCGAGGCCAAGATCGGCGCGCCGGTGGTGCGCGCACTCAGCCAGGCCGGTGGCTTCACCCTCGGCCTCGCCTCCCGCCTGTTGCTGGCCGACGGGCGCCGCGTGTTCGTCAAGGCGTTGCCGGCCGACCATCCGCTGGCCGGCGCGTACCGCTCCGAGGCGTCGGTCGTCTCCCGACTGCCGGAGAACGTGCCCTCGCCGCGACTGCTGCACGTCGTCGAGGGCCAATGGGTCGCGCTCGTGCTCACCGACGTCGACGGCGGCGAGCCGAACCTGCGGCCCGGGTCGGGTGACCTCGCCGCGGTCCTGTCGGCGCTGGGCAGCGCGTCGCGGACGCTGACCCCGTGCCCGCTCAGCGACGTGCCGAGCGTGCTGGACGACCTGGCCCCGATGCTGTGTGGATGGACGTCGCTGCGGTCGGCGGCGGCCGGCGATCTCGACCCGTGGGCCCAGTCGAACCTGGATTCGCTGGCCGCGATGGAGACGGCGTGGCAGCCGTGGGCCGAGGGCGACACGTTGCTGCACAACGAGTTGCGCGTGGACAACATGATCCGCCGGGTCGAGGACGGGCGGGTGCTGCTGGTCGACTGGTCCTACCCGTCACGGGGCGCGGCGTGGTTGGACACGGTGACGATGGTGCCGCAGCTGATCATGGCCGGGCACGCGCCGGCCGATGCCGAGCGGCTGGTGCTGGGCCGTCCCGTGCTGGCCAAGGTGCCGGCCTGGGCGATCACTGGTTTCGCCGCGGCGCTGGCCGGGCGGTGGGAGCTGTCCAGCCGGCTGCCGGAGCCGACCGGCTGCGTCGGACTGCGGCCCTACCAGGCTCGCGCGGCGGCCGCGGCGCTCGCCTGGATCGTGCACAGAACTCGTTGGTAGCCCGGATCCGCAGTAGTAGTTCAGCCGTTGCGGGAGCCGACGCAGAACTCGTTGCCCTCGGGGTCCTGCAGGACGCTCCACGCCATGCCCGGGTACGTGAACTCCTCGACCAGGGTGGCGCCCAGCCCGACGAGCCGGGCCACCTCGGCCGGCCGGTCCGGGGCGCCCAGGTCGATGTGGAGTCTGTTCTTGCCGGCGCGCGGCTCGTCGACGCGTTGCAGGCCGACGTCGACGTTGTCGGTGGAGGACAGGACCAGCATGTTGCCCTCGTCGACCTCGTGGATGATCTCGGCGCCGAGCGCCGCGACCCAGAACTGCGCCAGCGTGCGGGTGTCGACGCAGTCAATGGTGATCATGCGGATCCTCAGTGCCATGCGCAGACGGTAATCGGCGAAAAAGGCCGGATCCGGCCCTTCCCGGTAACCGGTTGGAAAGCCTGCCCTCCCGTTCTCTACGCTCTGTACTTTCATCGACCCCGCATGAGGAGTTCGAGCCGTGATCACGAGGATGTCGTCGTTGTTCCTGCGCACGCTGCGCGAGGATCCGGCGGACGCCGAGGTGCCCAGCCACAAGCTGCTGGTTCGCGCCGGGTACGTCCGTCGCGTCGCACCGGGCGGCTACTCGTGGCTGCCGCTCGGCCTGCGCGTGCTGCGCCGCATCGAGGACGTCGTCCGCGAGGAGATGAACGCGATCGGCGCGCAGGAGATCCAGTTCCCGGCGCTGCTGCCCCGCGAGCCCTACGAGGCCACCAACCGGTGGACCGAGTACGGCCCCAACATCTTCCGGCTCAAGGACCGCAAGGGCGCCGACTACCTGCTCGGCCCGACCCACGAGGAGCTGTTCACGCTCACCGTGAAGGGCGAGTACAGCTCCTACAAGGACTACCCGGTCACGCTGTACCAGATCCAGACCAAGTACCGGGACGAGGCGCGGCCCCGGGCCGGCATCCTGCGCGGCCGCGAGTTCGTGATGAAGGACTCCTACTCCTTCGACCTGGACGACGAGGGCCTGGCCCGGTCCTACCAGGCGCACCGCGACGCGTACGTGCGCATCTTCGACCGCCTCGGCCTCGAGTACGTGGTGGTCAAGGCGACGTCCGGTGCGATGGGCGGCTCGGCGTCCGAGGAGTTCCTGGCCGTCGCGCCGACCGGCGAGGACACCTTCGTCCGCAGCACCGAGTCGGACTACGCGGCCAACGTCGAGGCGGTCGTCACCCCCGCGCCCCCGGCGCAGCCGATCGACGGCAAGCCCGCGGCCAAGGTGCACGCCACGCCCAACACGCCGACCATCGCCACGCTGGTCGAGTTCTTCAACAACGCCGGGCTGGGCCGCGAGTTCACCGCCGCCGACACGCTGAAGAACGTGCTGCTCAAGACCCGCCGCCCCGGCGAGGACAAGTGGGAGCTGCTGGCCGTCGGCGTGCCCGGCGACCGTGAGGTGGACCAGAAGCGGCTCGAGGCGGCGCTGGAGCCGGCCGAGGTCGCGATGCTCGACGAGGCCGACTTCGCCGCGAATCCCTTCCTGGTCAAGGGCTACATCGGGCCGAAGGCGCTGCTGGACAACGGAGTGCGCTACCTGGTCGACCCCCGCGTGGTCACCGGCACCGCCTGGATCACCGGCGCCGACCAGGAGGGCCACCACGTGATGGACCTGGTCGTCGGCCGCGACTTCGTGCCCAGCGGCACGATCGACGTCGCCGAGGTGCGCGAGGGCGACACCTCGCCCGACGGCAAGGGCACCCTGGTCGCCGCGCGCGGCATCGAGATCGGCCACGTGTTCCAGCTGGGCCGCAAGTACGCCGACGCCTTCGGGCTGGACGCGCTGGGCCCGGACAGCAAGCCGATCCGGATCACCATGGGCTCCTACGGCGTCGGCGTGTCCCGCCTGGTCGCCGTGATCGCCGAGCAGCACTTCGACGACCGCGGCCTGATGTGGCCCCGCGTGGTCGCGCCGGCCGACGTGCACGTGGTCATGGCCGGCAAGGACGACGCTGTGCGGGAGGGCGCCGAGAAGCTGGCCGCCGAGCTGTCGGCGGCCGGCATCGAGGTGCTGCTCGACGACCGGAAGGCGTCGCCCGGCGTGAAGTTCGCCGACGCCGAGCTGATCGGCGTGCCGACGATTCTGGTCGTCGGCCGCGGCCTGGCCAGCGGCGTCGTCGAGGTCAAGGACCGGGCCACCGGCGAGCGCGGCGACGTCCCGGTGGACGAGGCCGTGGCGCACCTGGTCAAGCTGGTCCGGGGCTGAGTCGTCAGCGGCCCGGCGGCGACCACTGGAGAACCTGTGGGTCAGCCGCTGGGCCGCATCGACGTCATGATCTTCATGGCGTCGTCGTCGGTCAGCGCGTTGGGCACGCCCTGGTCGGCGAACAGCACCAGGATCACCGAGCCGGTGTCGGAGGTCTTCACCGCCGCGGCGTAGACCTTGGCGCTCGGCGGCGTGCACGGATTGGCCGACTTCGGCGTGGTGACGTCGGCGACCGACAGCGTGGCGCTGACCTTGCCGTCGGAGATCTTGATCTGCTTGGCCGGCTCCGCCTTCACGTCCGGGGCCTGGCCCGAGTCGGACTTGTAGGCCACGGTCGCCCAGTGCTTGGCCGTGTCCGGCGCGGACTGGTCGGGGCCTTCGGTGTCGTTCGCGGTGACGGCGGTGCCGGCCCGCACCGAGCCGGTCTGGCCGGCGCAGTAGCCCTTCATGTAATAGGCGGTGCCGGTGCCGGTGACGAAGTCGCCGTCGGACGGGCCCATGCCGGCGATCGCGTCCGGGTCGTCCTTGGTCCACTGCGTCTTCGGCACGTCGTAAGCCACATTGCGGCGGTTGGACACCGCGACCTGCCAGCCCGGCACCCGCGGATCCAGCGGTTTGCGGGTAGCGGTCGTGGTCGGCGATGGCTGCTGCGTGCGTTCGCCGGCCTGCGGCTGCCCGCCGCGGGCCAGCAGCACGACCGTCGTCACGACGCCGGCCAGCACCAGCACGCCGACCAGGGTCAACACGATCGTCAGCGTGCGGCGGTTGCGCGGTGGCGGGCCCTGCGGCGGTTGCTGATACATGCCGAAGCCGCCGTAGTTCGACTGGTACGGCTGCTGCTGTTGGTACTGGGGCTGCGGCTGTTGCTGCGGGTAGCCCGGGTACTGCGGCTGGCCGTAGTTGTAGCCGGGATACTGTGGCTGTTGTTGGGGTTGCGGTTGCGGGGGTTGCTGCTGGCCGTACGGCTGCTGCTGCTGGTACCCGGGAACTCCCTGCGGCCCCGAGGAGTCCGGCCCGCCGGCCTGGTTGTCCCCGTAGCCCGATCCACCGCTCGGCCACGTCACGGCCGCAAACGCTACCGGTTGGGCAGTCTTCTGTCAGACGACCTGCGGCAATACCTGGCGGGACTGGTGCCGGGGCAGTGGTGGCGGGTACTACTCGTGCATGGCGACCAACGAGACCATTCCGGCGGACGTCCCCGAGGTCGACCCGCTGGTCGAGCGGCTGCGGGCGCAGGACGTCGAGGTCGTCGCGCTGTCCTTCGTGGACAACGCCGGCATCGCCCGCGTGAAGGCGGTGCCGCTGCCCAAGTTGGCGGCCGCCGCGCGATCCGGCGTAGGGGTGTCGCCGTGCTTCGAGACCTTCTGTTTCGACGACATCATGGTGCAGGGCCGGTTCCTCGGTGGCCCCGACGGCGATCTCCGGCTCGTGCCGGACCTGGCCCGGATCGTGCCGCTGGCCGCGCAGACCGGGTGGGCGTGGGCGCCGGCAGACAAGTTCCAGCAGGAGGGCGATCGGTTCGAGGCGTGCCAGCGGGCGTTCGCGGCGGCGCAGGTGGAGGCGGCCGCGGCGCGCGGGCTGGAGCTGCGGATGGCGTTCGAGACGGAGTGGACGCTGCTGACCCCGGCCGGCGACTCGGTCTTCGACGGCCCGGCCTACGGCTCGATCCGGCTGGAGCAGATCGCCGACTACGGCCGTGAGCTGCTGGCGGTGCTGCGCGCCCAGGACGTCAACGTCGAGCAGTTCCACCCCGAGTACGCCGACGGGCAGCTGGAGGTGTCGGTCGAGCACAACGACCCGGTGGGCGCGGCCGACGACGTGTTGCTGGTCCGGCACAGCATCCGGCGGGTCAGTCACCTGAACGGGTGGCGGTCGAGCTTCGCTCCGGTGCTCACGCCCGACCACGTCGGCAGCGGCGCGCACGTTCATCTGTCCGTTGTGGACCAGTTCAGCGGCGGCAGCGGACCGTTCGGACTGCCGCCGGTCGGCGAGGCGTTCCTGGCCGGCGTGCTGCGTGAGCTGCCGGCGCTCGTCGCGGTCGGCGCCGGCAATCCGGCCAGCTTCCTGCGCGCGGCGCCCTCGCGGTGGGCCGGCGTCTGGCAGGCCTGGGGGCGGGAGACCCGGGAGGCGGCGATCCGGTTCATCACCGGCGTGACCGGCCTCGGCGCGACGGCGGCCAACGCCGAGGTGAAGTGCTTCGACGCGACGGCCAACCCGTACCTGGTCGTCGGCTCGGTCATCGCCGCCGGTCTCGCCGGCGTCGACGCGGGGCTGCGGCTGCCGCCACCCATCACCGGCGATCCGGCCGCACTGGAGGAAAGTGTGCGAATTGCTGCCGGCGTGCAGCGGCTGCCCGAATCGCCCGCGGCGGCCGCAAACGCTTTCGCGGCATCCAAGGTGCTGGCCGCGGCGATGGGAGAGGTGCTGCACGACAGCGTGCTCACCGTCCGTCGAGGGGAAGCCGAACGGTTTGCCGACACGTCACCGGCCGAGTTGGCCGCGCTCACCCGCTGGCGGTGGTAGCCGTGCTGACCGACGACCTCGTGCTCGTCGACCAGCACTGTCACGGCGTTGTCGCCGATGACCTCGACCGCGGGCGATTTGCTGGATTATTGACGGAATCCTCGACTTCGACAAACTCCTTCGACTCGATGCTCGGGCTGGCTGTCCGCCGGTGGTGCGCGCCGCGGCTCGGACTGCCGGCGCACTGTTCCATCGACGACTACCTGGACCGCCGCGCCGAATGGGGCTGGCGCCGGGTGAGCGCCGCCTTGCTCGGTTCCGCCGGCGTGGGGTCCTGGCTGCTGGACACCGGCCTGTCGGCCGCCGACACGCCGTTGACCGAACCGGCGGATTTCGCCGACCTCGCCGGCGGCACCGCGTTCGAGGTGCTCCGCCTGGAGTCCGTCGCCGAGGAGGTCGCTGCAAAAGAAGTCGAAGTTGCAAATTTCCTCGACTTTGTCGAAAACGAGGTTCGTGACGGAGTCCAGGCCGGTGCCATCGCGCTCAAGAGTGTCGTCGCCTACCGCACCGGTCTCGAGCTGCCGGCCGAGCCACCGACCGACGTCGAGGTCACCGCAGCCGCGAGCGCGTGGCTGCGGTGGGGCGGCCGGCGGCTGGACGATCCGATGCTGCTCGCCTGGCTCGTGCATCTCGGCGCCCGGCTGAGCGCCGAGTTGCACGTCCCGCTCCAGCTGCACACCGGTTTCGGCGACGACGACGTCCGGCTGCACCGCGCCGACCCGGCGCTGCTCGGCGACTTCCTGCACGCCACGAAGGCCACCGGCGCAACCATCGCGTTGCTCCACACCTGGCCGTTCCACCGCAACGCCGGTTATCTCGCGCACGTGTTCCCGCACGTGCTCGTCGACGTCGGGCTGGCCGTCCCCTATGTGGGTGACCGCGCCGGCGCGGTGCTGGCCGAACTGCTGGAGCTCGCCCCGTTCCGGTCGGTCTGCTTCTCGTCCGACGGCTACGGTCTGCCCGAGCTTCACCATCTCGGCGCCACGCTGTGGCGGCGGGCGCTCGGCCGGCTGATCGACGGCTGGCTGGCCGACGACGTCATGACCATCGCCGACGCGGAGGTTTTCGCCGGCAACTTTGCCTCGGGCAACTGTTGCCGTGCGTACGGCCTGACCCCGCCCGCGTGATCCACGTATCCTGCGACCATGTCCGCAGGCACCCAGGCGTCGGAGTCGACGAGCGTCTATCCGAGGTGGCTGGTCGTCAGCACGCTGGTGCTGTCGCTGGCCGGCCTCGCCGTGGCGATCTACCTGACGATCAGCCACTACACCGACAACGCCGCCCTGGTCTGCCAGGTCAACGCCGTGATCGACTGCGCGCAGGTCACCTCCAGCCCGCAGTCGGTCGTGCTCGGCATCCCGGTGGCCGTGCTCGGCCTCGTCTACTTCGTGCCGATGACCGTGCTCACCAGCCCGTGGGCCTGGCGCTCCGAGCTGCCCGCCGTCCGCTGGCTGCGGCTGGCCGGTGTCGGCGTCGGCCTGCTGTTCGTGGTCTACCTGGTCGCCGTCGAGCTGGCCGTCATCGGCAAGATCTGCGAGTGGTGCACCGGCGTGCATGTCATCACCATCGCGCTGTTCGCACTCGTCGTGGTGGGTGAATACCGGTCAAGGCCCGCGTAGCCCCTGTTGATCATCGGTAGTGTCCGGTGACGTGGTGTCGAACCAGGCTTCGGGCGATATTTCCGGGACGGTCGTTCAGGCCGGTTTCATCGAGCGGCTGGAGATACAGGTCGGCAGCGGCCGGTATCGCGTCGGCAACGAGGCCCCGGCCGCCCCGCGCTGCTTCGTCAACCGCGAGGCGGTGCGGCGGGAGATCGATGAGCGCATTGCCCGGGCCCGCGCGGCCGACCGGCCGGCGCTGATCTTTCTGCACGGTCCCGGCGGCGTGGGCAAGACCGGGGCGGCGGCCTTCTGGATCGAGATGCACGCGGCGGAGTTCCCGGACGGCGTGGTCTATGTGAAGCTGGCCGATCCCGAGCGCCAGGTCCTTGAGTCGGCCGGCGAGGCGTTGGGCGCGGCACTGCGCAAGCTCGGCGTGTCGGAGGACGAACTCCAGGCGACGACCGAGGACCGCGCGGCCCAGTTGCGGGCGCTCTGCCGTGACAAGAAGGTGTTGTTGCTGCTGGATGACGCCGCGAACGCCGCGCAGTTGACGTATTTCCGGCCTACCGGTCCGGGCTGCGTGCTGCTGGCCACCAGCCGATGGCGGCCGAGCGGGCTTTCGCCGGACTTCCTCGGCGTTGAGGTTCCTGTGCTCGACGTCGAGTTCGCGCACCGGCTGGTCGGCGAACTGCTGGCCGAGCACGGCAAATCCGTGACGGCCGAGGAGTCGGAGGCGATCGTCCGGGCGGCCAAGGGTTTCCCGATCGCCATCGAGCTGATCGTCGGCCGCCTGATCCGTGCCTCGGACCGGCAGCGTGCCCGATTCCTCCGCGGTGTCGCCGAGCGAGGGTGGGACGCGCTGGCCGAGAACGACAAATTGCTGCTGACTGCCCACCTCGACCTGGCCTACGACCAGTTGGACGCCGACGCGGCTGCGGCCTACCGCGTGCTTGCTGCCCATCCGGGCCGGTCGTTCGAGGTCGAGCTCGCGGAACAGGCGGTGGGCGGAGATCCCGAGGATGTCGCCGACGCGTTGGAACTGTTGTGTGACGCCCATTTGCTCACGGTCGACGACAACGGTCGCTATCACTTCCACGATCTGGCCCATGCGCACGCGCGGTCCAAGGCCGGCGTGATCCCGCCGGACCGGGCCTGGCGGATCGTCGACTGGTACCTCAAGTACGCGGTCGCGTTCGACCGCGTGCTGTCGAACCGGCCGCGGAGCGGGCCGCTGTACCAGGTCGCGGCGAACGTCGAAGTGACGCGGACGGCGGCGTTGGCGTGGCTGGAACGTGAGCGGGTGAACCTGGCCGGCGCGGTCAAACTGGCCGAGGCGGCCGGGCATGCCAACCTGGCTTGGCAGCTGTGCGAGGCGTTGTGGGGGCTTTACCACCTGCACGGCCACTACGAGGACTGGATCGACACCCACCAGGTGGGGCTGGCGGCGGCGCGGCAGTGCGGGAACGTCGAGGCGGAGATGCGGATGGAGTCGCAGCTCGGCTCGGCGCACCTGGGCCTCGGTGAGCTGGACCGGGCGCTGGAGTGCTTCCGCGACTCGTACCGGCTGGCCGCGAGCATCGGGCACCGGCAGGGGCAGGAGAGCGCGTTGGAGTGGCAGGGCAAGATCGAGCTCCGGCGGGGCCAAGCGCAGGAAGAGATCGAGCTCCGGCGGGCCCACGCCCGAGAAGCGTTGCGCTGCTTCGACCTTGCCTGGGCGGTCGCGGACGATCCACGGGAGTTCGCGTTGCTACGGTTGCAGCGTTGCCGGGCGCTGATGGTACTGGGCGAGTTCGCGGCGGCACGAGACGAGATCGTGCCGGCCGGGGAGTACTTCGAGGCTGGCGGTTCGGAGACGGACAACCGGGCCAAGTGCCGGCTGGAGCTCGGCCGGGCGTTGGCCGGCCTGGGCGAGATCGACCAAGCCCGGGCGGCGTTTGTGGTGGCGGAGCGGTTGTTCGCCGAGGACGGGTCCGAGCCGCAGCGGAAGATCGCCGAGGGCCTGCGGCTTCAGCTGGACAGCGAGCAGGAGTAGGCGCGGCCGTCGGCGACGATCCGGAGTTCTGTCGGCGGGTCGTCGAGCATCGTGAACAACGCGGAGGCGGCGACCAGCGGATCGCAGTCGTGCAGGCGAATTGGCCGTTCACGACCGCGAATCGTTGCGGTGCCGGTGGTTGTGTCGACGAGAAGCCGGCAGCCGGGCGCCTGTGCGAACAAGGCCGGGTCGGCACGTTCGGTGAACAGGATGTCGGCGTTGGTGCGGTGTTCACGAATCGGGTGGTCGGCGTGCACGACCAGATGGGATGGGCCGGTGGGAATCGGGCGCACGTCGCTGCGTCGCCTGGTCAGGTGGACAGTTGAGCCCAGGTGTTCCGCTGTGACGGTGAAGGCCCGCACACCGATGCCGGTGTGTAGGCCGGCGGTCGAAAGCGGTGGCTCGGCAACCGGGCTGTCCGGTTCGGACAGTCCGAGGCGTTGGTAGGAAAGGGATCGGAGCAGGCTTGCGGCTTCGTAGGGCCTTGAGCTGACGAGGTCGCGGACACCGGGCCAGCGGGAGTTCGCGCGGTCGAGTTGTGGCAGCAGTGGGGCATCCTGATCGAGTCGACCGGCTAACTCGGCCATTGTGGACACTGCGGTGCCGGAGACGATCTCGCTCTGGTCGAATGCCGCCAGGGCAACGGGTTTGTCGAGCGCTGCGGCGTAACAGGTGACTGCGCCATGATCACCAACAACGATGTCGGCGGCGATCAGCGCCGCTCGCCAGCCCTCCAGAGGCGGGATGAGGATCAGGCCGGCGCGGACACAATCGGCCAGCCAGGAGCGGATCTGATGCGGACTGTGACCGTGCCAGACGTGCGGGTGCAGCACGGCGGCCACGCGATGGTGCGGCGGCAGCTCGGCCAGGAGCTGACGCAGAAACGTCGGCCAGGAGCCGAAAGCGGAACCGGAGCGCCAGGTCGAGCTGGCGACGATCAGTGTGGTGTCGTCATCACAGCCGAGGGCCTCGCGGTAGATCGGACGGCGACTCGTGCTCGCGAGGATGCGGTCGAAACACGGATCGCCGGCCACGTAGGCGGCCGACAGTGCCTCTGGGACCGCGGCGGCCAGGCGGGCGACCTGCTCCTCGTGGGAGAAGACGAGGGTGTCCGCGACGAGTTTCCCGTTGTACAGCAACCAGTCCGGCGAAAGTCCATATTCTGGGCTCTGGGCTCTGGGCTCTGGGCTCTGGGCTCTGGGCTCTGGGCTCTGGGCTCTGGGCTCTGGGCTCTGGGCTCTGGGCTCTGGGCTCTGGGGCGCCTTCTTGCTGTAGCCCACCCCGTGTGATACCACCACCACCGGCGCGCGCAACTCGTGCAGCCGGCCGCTGTGGTTGGCGGTGATCGCCAGGTCGAAAGGCCGGGCCACCGCCTCGTCCCACGAGATCGCCAACACGTCCAGCGCCGCGAACACCTCGGCCACCCCGTCGGTGACCGTCGAGTTCGGCGGCGTGGTGAACACCAGCTGCACCCGCAGATCCGCCTCGAACAACGGCACGATGTCCAGCAACCGGTTGGCCGACGCGACCGTGTTCACGACAAAAAGCACGCTGCGTGAGTACCCGACGGTCGACAACCGGCCGGGGGGCTGGTGGTGCACCACCGGTCCACCCTAAACCGGTGTGCCCACCTACAGTCCGAACGCGAGCAGCACGTGGCCGCGATCACTCGGGTATCGGGCCATCCAGTACGCGGTCTGCACGTACAGCCTGCCGTCGGCGACGGCCGCGCCGTTGCCACCGGAGATCGCACACCCCGGTCGGCAGACCGTTCACGCCGTCGAAATCCCGGAGTCCACAGCATCTTGCCGGTGGCGCTGTCGGACGCCTGCGTCTTGCCGCCGGCGCTGCCCTCGTACACCAGCCCTGGCGAACTCGTCACCACCGCCCACTTCAGCTTCAACTTCCCCATGGACGACGGGGTGATCGGTGCTCGCCTTCGAAGCGCGAACCGCTCAGATCCTCGTCCAGGTCGGCCAGCCACCGGACGCGGTGGCTGAACCGATTCCCACGGTCAGCGTCAACGCGGACAGCGCCGGGACCCGGCCACCAGAACCGTCGTGACATGCAAATCCCTGCCCAGGTCAGCTGTCGGTGCCTATCCTGCCGCGCTGCGTGATCGGCCACCAGACGACAAAGTCCCCGAACGGACGCCACCTGAGTAGCCGTCCGGCCTACTTTCGTAGGTCGCCGAATTCACGTGGCACGCGGAGGGTAGAATTCACCCGTAAATGTGCCGTTGAATAGAGGGACTTCAGATGACGGACGCCGCAGCGCAGGCGAAGCCAAGGGTGCTGTCCGGTATCACCGCGACCGGCAACCTGACGATCGGCAACTACATCGGTGCGCTCAGCGTCTGGGCCGAGGAGCAGGACAAGTACGAGAACTTCTTCTTCATCGCCGACCTGCACGCGCTCACCATTCCCGAGGCGATCAAGGCCGACGACCTGCGCCGCCGCATCCGCGAGATCGTCGCCCTCTACCTGGCCTGCGGCCTCGACCCGGCCAAGTCCGTGCTGTTCCTGCAGTCCAGGGTGCCCGCGCACGCGACACTCGGCTGGATCTTCGACTGCGTCACCCCGGTCAGCTGGCTGGAGCGCATGACCCAGTACAAGTCCAAGTCGCAGGGCGCGAACCCGAGCGCCGGGCTGTTCACCTATCCGGCGCTCATGGCCGCGGACATTCTTCTCTATCAGGCGCAATTCGTGCCCGTCGGCGACGACCAGCGTCAGCACGTCGAACTCGCCCGCGACATCGCCAACCGGTTCAATTCGATGTTCGGCGAATGCTTCCGCGTGCCGGGCGCGCTTATCCGCAAGAGCGGCGCCCGCATCATGGGCCTCGACGACCCCACCGCCAAGATGAGCAAGAGCAAGGCCGAGACCACCGACGGCCACGCCATCGGCCTGCTCGACGACCCCAAGAAGATCCGCAAGGCCATCATGCGGGCCGTCACCGACGCCGGCAGCGCCGTCGACCGCGAGAACCTCTCGCCCGGCGTCGACAACCTGTTGGTGCTGCACGAAGCCCTGTCCGGCGCCACCCGCGAGGCCACGCTGGACCGCTTCGACGGCAACGGCTACGGCACCCTCAAGAAAGACCTCGCCGAACTCGTCCTCGACAAGATCGCGCCCATCCAGTCGCGGTTCAACGAGATCCACGGCGAGACCGGCCACCTCGACCAGGTCCTCGCCGACGGGGCCGAGAAGGCCGCCGCCGTCGCCGACGCCACCCTCAACCGGGCCATGGAACTCGTCGGCCTGCGCTGACCACACGCCGGCGGCGCATCCCTTGCGCCGCCGGCATTTCTTTGACCGAAACGAGGCTCGGCCTTGAGCACAGCGCACGACCTGACCCACGGCCGGCGCGCGGCCACCGCCACCCGCCGCGGCGTCCGCGACCACAACATGGACGCCGCCGCGCTCTTCCAGGCGTCCACCGGTGTCGCCGTCGCCGCCGTCGTCGACGGCATCGGCAACGACCCCGGCGGCGCCACCACCATGCGCCTGTTGGCCGAGACCGCCGTGCGCATCGGCGCCACCAAAGGCGCACTCGCCGGCGTGCTCGCCGCCGCCGCGCTCGTCGAAGACCCCGGCACCGAGCGCCACATTCCCGACGGCGTCATCGTGCTCGCCCTCGCCGTGCCCGGACACCCCACCCACCTCGCCTGGGTCGGCGACTCCCACGCCTACAGCTGGGACGGCACCCACCTGCACAGGCGTACCGACCCGCACACCATGGGCGCCTACCTTCGCGGCAACGGCGTCGCCGACCTCGCGCCCCTGCACGACAGCTGGGTCCGCGTCACCCTCTCCAGCGCCACCGTCACCAACGTCGCCGTCTCCGCCGCGCCCGCCGACGAACTCCTCATCCTCGTCAGCGACGGACTCGACATCGTTCCCCACGACGAACTCGAAAATCTCGTCCGGGAACACCACGACGACCCTGGCGCACTCGCCGACGCCATCGTCGCCGCCGCCCGCGAAACCGAAGACGGCTACCGGGACGACGCCACCGCCATCGTCCTCACCACCCGATAACTGTGGCGCTCGACACATCCAGGGCGGTGTCGGCGGGCAAAAAGAAGAGCGGGTGACGGGAATCGAACCCGCATGGCCAGCTTGGAAGGCTGGAGCTCTGCCATTGAGCTACACCCGCGCGCACCCACAACCGGACCGGGTGCATGCGCGAGCTTAGCGGGTCGCGCTACTCTCATGCACGCGCCATCGCCAAGACGGCGCGCACGGGGTGTGGCGCAGTTTGGTAGCGCACTCGCTTTGGGAGCGAGGGGCCGTGGGTTCAAATCCCGCCACCCCGACGATTGGGTGAACCATGCTCACGGGTGCCTATGGCTACCCGTTCGCCGTTATCGTCGGTGGGTTTTCTGGGGCTCTCGCCCCAGACCCCAAGCCAAGGGGCTCCGCCCCCTGGACCCCCGAGCTGGGGTGGGACCTCTTCGGTGGTGGCCGGTCGGGGGGTGGTACTCCGCTGGCTTGGGTTCTGGGGTAGTCGTTGACTTGGTGGGGTGCGCGGGGGCTCGCTGGTGTTGGGGGCGGTCTGCTCCTGGGTTCGTCTGGTGGGCAGCGCTGCCTTCGTCTGTGCCTGTCGTGGTTCGTCGCTGGCTTCGCTGGCATGTCTCGTGGTTGTCGCTGGCATGCCTGGTGGTTGGACGCTGGCTTGGCTGGCGTGTCTGTGTTGGCTGTCGGTGTCGGCCTTCGCTGGGGCCTTGGGGTCATCGCTAGCTTCCTCCTTGGCCTGGGTGTCCTTCCGCGGGCTGCCTGGCCTTCCTGTGCGTGGCCCTCGGGGTGGCTGGCGTACGTGTGCGTGGGCGGGAGGCGCTGCGGTCGGTGGGTCTGCGTTGCTTGGGGGTTCGGCGGGCGGGGGCCGTCGTCGCGGGTCGTCCGGTACTTGATCCGTTCCATGGCTGGGCGGTGGGGGTCGAGAGCCTCGCGCTTGGTGGTCGACCTAGACTTGGGTATCCAATCCCGGGGCGCTGTGCGGTCGGGAGCACTGTGCACGCATTTGTTCGTACGAGGAGACCACGTTGAAGAGCACCGTCGAGCAGCTGAGCCCGACCAGGGTCCGGATCAACGTCGAGGTGCCGTTCGACGAGCTGAAGCCGAACTTCGACCGGGCCTACCGCAAGCTCGCCGGCCAGGTCCGCATTCCGGGCTTCCGCCAGGGCAAGGTGCCGCCGCGCGTGCTGGAGTCGCGCATCGGGCGCGCGCCGGTGCTGGACGAGGTGGTCAACGAGGCGATCCCGGCCAAGTACATGGAAGCGGTCAACGCGGGCGAGGTCCGCGCGCTGGGCCGCCCGGACATCGAGGTCACGAAGATCGAGGACGGCGACCACCTGGCGTTCACCGCCGAGGTCGACATCCGCCCCGAGATCACGGTGCCCGCGTTCGGCGAGCTGGCCGTGAGCGTCGACGACATCGAGATCAGCGACGAGGACGTGGACAAGCAGCTCGACGAGCTGCGCGCCCGCTTCGGCACGCTGACCGGCGTCGACCGGCCGGCCGAGAACGGCGACTTCGTCACCATCGACCTGTCGGCGACCGTGGACGGCGCCGAGGTCGAGGAGGCCCGCACCACCGGCCTGTCCTACGAGATCGGCTCCGGCCAGCTCGTCGAGGGCATCGACGACGCCCTGATCGGCGCGGCGGCCGGCGAGACCAAGACGTTCACCACCCAGCTCGTCGCCGGCGAGTTCGAGGGCCGCGACGCCGAGGTCGAGGTCAAGGTCGAGAACATCAAGAAGCGCGAGTTGCCCGAGGCCGACGACGAGTTCGCCCAGCTGGCCAGCGAGTTCGACACGCTCGACGAGCTCAAGGCCGACCTGCGCGAGCGCCTCGGCCGCGTCAACAAGATGCAGCAGGGCGTGCAGGCCCGCGACAAGGTGCTCGAGGCCCTCCTCGAGGTCACCGAGGTGCCGCTGCCCGAGGCCGTGGTGGCCGCCGAGGTCGAGACCCGCAAGCACGACGCGGTGCACGCCTTCGACCACGACGACGACCGCTTCAACGAGTGGCTGACCGAGCAGGGCCAGACCCCCGAGGAGTTCGACACCGAGCTGCGCACCGCCGCCGAGCAGGCCGTCAAGACCCAGCTCGTGCTCGACGCCGTCGCCGACGCGGAGCAGGTCCAGGTCAACGACGCCGAGCTGTCCGAGCGCATCGTCTACCAGGCCCAGCGCTTCGGCATCAGCCCCGACGAGTACGTCCAGCGGGCCCAGCAGGCCGGCCAGCTCGGCGCCATCTTCGCCGACGTCCGCCGGGGCAAGGCGCTCGCCTCGGTGGTCCGCCAGGCCACCGTGACCGACGCCTCCGGCAACACCGTCGACCTGGACGAACTGTTCGGCGCCCCGGCGGCCCCCGCCGCCGAGGAGACCGCCGACGAGGCAGCCGAGCAGGAGTGACGCCCTGAGCGAACGCGGGCGGCGTCGGGACGTCGGCGCCGCCCGCGTTCGTTAAAGTCGGAAGCAAGCCAGCCGTGGGCCGCCCGCCGGGACACCGGGTCCGACCCGCCAGCTCGACCAAGCGACAAGCGACGCCAGGAGTCATCAGTGAGCCAGTACCAGCCACTCCAGTCCCGCTACGTGCTGCCGTCGTTCGTCGAGCGCACCAGCTATGGGGTCAAGGAGTCCAACCCCTACAACAAGCTGTTCGAGGAGCGCATCATCTTCCTCGGCGTGCAGATCGACGACGCGTCCGCCAACGACGTGATGGCGCAGCTGCTGTACCTGGAGTCGGTCGACCCCGACCGCGACATCGTCATGTACATCAACTCGCCCGGCGGCTCGTTCACCTCGCTGATGGCGATCTACGACACGATGCAGTACGTGCGCCCGGACATCGTCACCGTGTGCCTCGGCCAGGCCGCCTCCGCGGCCGCCGTGCTGCTCGCCGCGGGCACCCCCGGCAAGCGCCGCGCGCTGCCCAACTCCCGCATCATGATCCACCAGCCGGCCACCGAAGGCGTCTACGGCCAGGTGTCCGACCTGGAGATCCAGGCCAACGAGATCCAGCGGGTGCGCCGCGCCCTGGAGACCACCCTGGCCCGGCACACCAACAAGACGGCGGACGAGGTCGCGTCGGACATCGACCGCGACAAGATCCTCACCGCCGAGGAGGCCCGGGTCTACGGCATCATCGACGAGGTGCTGCCGTACCGGAAGCTGTCCGCGCAGAGCTGAACGGGGCCCGTGGCCCCGGCCGACACGCCGAATCAGGCGAGTAATCGCCAGGTTCGACACGGTCGGGGCACGCTGGTCCTCCCGCTCGCCATCGCGGGCGGGTACCGTCGTGAGGAACGTGCGCGACCCATCGGTGTGGGTCGGGCCATCGTGACAGCCAGGTGAGCCGGCACCGCCGGTCCACCGGAGGGGACAGAGGTCAGCGGTCATGGCGCGTATCGGTGACGGCGGAGACCTGCTGAAGTGCTCTTTCTGCGGGAAGAGCCAGAAGCAGGTGAAGAAGCTCATCGCCGGTCCCGGCGTGTACATCTGCGATGAATGCATCGACCTCTGCAACGAGATCATCGAGGAGGAGCTGGCCGAGGCGGGCGACGTCAAACTGGACGAGCTGCCCAAGCCGGCCGAGATCCACGACTTCCTCGACCAGTACGTGATCGGTCAGGACGATGCCAAGCGCACGCTGTCGGTAGCGGTCTACAACCACTACAAGCGCATCCAGGCGGGCGACCGGAACCGGGACGGCCGGGACGACGGCGTCGAGTTGGCCAAGTCCAACATCCTGATGCTCGGGCCGACCGGCTGCGGCAAGACCTACCTCGCCCAGACCCTGGCCAAGCTGCTCAACGTGCCGTTCGCCATCGCGGACGCCACCGCGCTGACCGAGGCCGGCTACGTCGGCGAGGACGTCGAGAACATCCTGCTCAAGCTGATCCAGGCCGCCGACTACGACGTCAAGCGGGCCGAGACCGGCATCATCTACATCGACGAGGTCGACAAAATCGCTCGGAAGAGTGAAAACCCGTCGATCACGCGCGACGTCTCCGGCGAGGGCGTGCAACAGGCCCTGCTGAAGATCCTGGAGGGCACCACCGCAAGCGTGCCGCCGCAGGGCGGCCGCAAGCACCCGCACCAGGAGTTCATCCAGATCGACACGACGAACGTGCTGTTCATCGTGGCCGGCGCGTTCGCCGGGCTCGAGCGCATCATCCAGGACCGGGTCGGCAAGCGCAGCCTCGGCTTCGGCGCCGAGATCCGCTCCAAGGCCGAGATGGAGTCGTCCGACATCTTCGGCGACACCATGCCGGAGGACCTGATCAAGTTCGGCCTGATCCCCGAGTTCATCGGCCGTCTGCCCGTCGTGGCCAGCGTGACCAACCTGGACAAGCCGTCCCTGGTCAAGATCCTCACCGAGCCCCGCAACGCGATGGTGAAGCAGTACCAGAAGCTGTTCGAGATGGACGGCGTCGAGCTGGAGTTCACCAAGACCGCCCTGGAGGCCGTGGCCGACCAGGCGATCCTGCGAGGCACCGGCGCCCGCGGCCTGCGCGCCATCATGGAGGAGGTGCTGCTGCCGGTGATGTACGACATCCCCAGCCGCACCGACGTCGCCAAGGTGGTCATCACCGAGCAGACCGTGCGGGAGAACGTCAACCCGACCATCGTGGCCCGGCAGCCCAGCCGTCGTGAGCGCCGCGAGAAGTCGGCCTGACGAACCGTCAGATCCGCACAAAGCCAGCCCATCCGGTGCACCGGATGGGCTGGCTTTGTGGTGGGAAGCTCGTCAGAAGTTGATCATGTGGCCGGCCAGGCCGTGGACGGCCTCCTTGACGGCCTCGCTCAACGTCGGGTGCGCGTGCACGTTGCGGGCCACCTCGTTGACCGTCAGGTCCCACTGCTGAGCCAGCGTCAGCTCGGGCAGCAGCTCGGTCACGTCCGGGCCGATCATGTGCGCGCCCAGCAGCTCGCCGTACTTCGCGTCCGAGATGAGCTTCACGAAGCCGCCGGGGTCGCCGATGCCGTGCGCCTTGCCGTTCGCGGTGAAGGGGAACTTCGCGACCTTGACGTCGAAGCCCTTGGCCTCGGCCTGCTTCTGGGTGTAGCCGAAGCTGGCGATCTGCGGCTGGCAGAACGTGGCGCGAGGAATCATCACGTAGTCCAGCTCCATGGTCTCCGCGCCGGCGATCGTCTCGGCCGCCACGATGCCCATGGACTCGGCGGCGTGCGCCAGCATCAGCTTCGCGGTGACGTCGCCGATGGCGAAGATGTGCGGCACGCTCGTGCGGCCCCGGCCGTCGATGTCGATCGCGCCACGCTCGGTCAGGGAGACACCGGTCTTCTCCAGTCCGTAACCCTCGACCCGCGGCTGGAAGCCGATCGCCTGCAGCACCTTGTCGGCCTCCAGCACCTGCTGCTGGCCGTCCTTGCTGACGGTGACCCGGACCTTCTCGCCGGAGTCGTCGATCGCGTCGACCCGCGTCGAGGTGAGCACCTTGATGCCGAGCTTGCGGTAGCGCTTGGCCAGTTCGACCGAGACCTCCTCGTCCTCGAGCGGGACGGGCCGGTCCAGGAACTCGACGATCGTGACGTCGACGCCATAGCCGTGCATGACATACGCGAACTCCACGCCGATCGCGCCCGCGCCGGCGATGATGATGCTGCCCGGCAGCGTGTCGGTGAGGATCTGCTCCTCGTAGGTCACCACCCGCTCCGACAGCTTCGTGCCCGGCAGCAGGCGGGTCGTCGCGCCCGTCGCCAGGATGCAGTTGTCGAACGTGACCGTTTCCTGGCCGCCGTCGGTCAGCGCGACCTGGATCGTGTTGGCGTCGGTGAACGTGCCCCAGCCGAAGAACTGCTGGATCTTGTTCTTCTTCATCAGGAAGTGGACGCCCTTGACCCGGCCGTCGGCGACCTTGCGGCTGCGGGAGAAGGCCGCGCCGAAGTCCAGCGTGATGCCGCCCTCGGCGTGGATGCCGAACGCCTCGGCCTCGCCGGTCAGCAGGTGGGCCAGTTCGGCGTTGCGCAGCAGTGCCTTGGACGGGATGCAGCCCACGTTCAGGCAGACGCCGCCCCAGTACCGGTCCTCGATGATCGCGGTCCGCAGGCCCAGCTGCGCCGCCCGAATCGCCGCGACGTACCCGCCGGGGCCGGCCCCCACCACCACGACGTCGAAGTGTGTGCTCATACTCCAACCCTAGTCAGCGCCACGGGCGCCTCTGATGTGACGTTCAAGCAGTGACTCGGCCGCCACACCCAACTTGCCTGTGAACCCAGTTCACAACCGCTTTGCTCTGTGTCGCCGACACACTGGACGCTTGGCGATCGCCAGGATTTCGGCGAAGAAGAGAACTTTGCCAGTGGTCTGGCCGGTCGGCGGTGGACAGTGTTCGACGACAACCTCGACTTTGCCAACGACCTGGTCCGCCGCCGATGAGGTGGACTGTGCCGAAGTTCTCCACTTCGTCCACGGCCCGGCGTCTGCCGACGACCTCGACTTTTGCCAACCAGCTCGACTTTGTCGGCGCGCACGGCTTCGTCGGGCACCTCGACTCTGCCAACCAGGTCGACTTTGGCGGTGCGCTCGACGTCGTCGGGCACCTCGGTTTTGTCAACCACCTGGAGTTTGCCAACCACCTCGACTTTGCCGGCGCGCTCGACCTTGCCGAGAACCTCGAGTTCGTCGGCGAGGTCGACTTTGGCGGTCGAGGGGTGGGCGGCGGCGATGTAGTTGTAGGCGGACTTCTCGGGGTTGGCGGAGTGGAGGTCTCTGTCGGGGAGGTGTTGGTCAGCGGAGCACGCGGTCGGCGCGGGTGTAGACGTTCATGGAGTCTCCACGGAGGAAGCCGATGAGGGTCATGCCCTGCTCCTCGGCGAGCTCGGCGGCGAGGGAGGACGGGGCGGACACGGCAGCGAGGACGGGGATGCCGGCCATGGCGGCCTTCTGCACGAGTTCGAAGGAAGCTCGGCCGGAGACCATGAGCACGAGGCCGCGCAGCGGGATGAGACCGGACTGGACGGCCCAGCCGATGACCTTGTCGACGGCGTTGTGCCGACCGACGTCCTCGCGGGCGACGAGGAGCTCGCCGTCGGTGGTGAACAGCCCGGCGCCGTGCAGCCCGCCGGTGGAGTCGAAGACCTTCTGGGCGGCCCGGAGGGTGTCGGGCAGCGTGGCCAGGACGTCGACGGAGACGGCGCAGTCGTCGGCGGCAGGGGAGTAGCGGGTGCGCAGCTTGACGGCGTCCAGGGCGGCCTTGCCGCACACGCCGCAGGAGGACGTGGTGTAGAAGTTGCGCTCCACACCGACGTCAGGCGGCGCGACGCCGGGGGAAAGTGAGACTTCGAGCACATTGTAGGTGTTCCGGCCGTCGGGACCGGTTCCGGCGCAGTAGCGGGCGGCCGAGATGTCCTCGCGATCGCCGATCACGCCCTCGGTGAGCAGAAAGCCGTGGGCCAGTTCCACATCGTTGCCCGGCGTTCGCATCGTCACCGCGACCGCTTTTCCGTCAATACGCAATTCGAGTGGTTCTTCGGCCGCTAGTGCATCCGGACGAGAGCGTTCGCCCTGGTGGGAGAGCTTGAGCACCGGTCGCCGGACCGTCACCCTACCCATTTCGGAACCTCCCAGTTTCGTAAGTCTGCGGTTCATTCCGTTCGGCGCGTGAGCGGTGCCGTTCGTCGTTACGTGCGCCACTCGGTCGTGCCGAGTCACACTGGATCCCAATAGGTTCCATTCTCAACTATCTGGGAGGGCAGTGGAGATGGGACTCGGGGTCCTTGATCGCTCGCGCACGATCGCGCCGGAGGGATGGAGCCGGTGGCTCGTACCGCCCTCCGCGCTCGCCGTGCACCTGTCGATCGGACAGGCCTACGCGTGGAGCGTGTTCAAGACGCCGCTGGAGAAGGCGCTGCACCTCAACGGGGTGGAAAGCGGCCTGCCGTTCCAGCTGGCGATCGTCATGCTCGGCCTGTCGGCGGCCTTCGGCGGCACGCTCGTCGAACGCAACGGACCGCGATGGGCGATGGCGGTGGCATCCGTCGCGTTCGGCGCTGGGTTCCTGATCGCCGCGCTCGGCGTGGCCACGGCACAATTCTGGCTGGTCGTCGTGGGCTACGGCCTGGTCGGCGGCATCGGCCTCGGTATCGGCTACATCTCGCCGGTGTCGACGCTGATCAAGTGGTTCCCGGACCGTCCGGGCATGGCCACCGGTATCGCGATCATGGGCTTCGGCGGCGGAGCGTTGATCGCATCACCCTGGTCGACGGCCATGCTGGCCGGCTTCGGCACCACTACTTCCGGCATCGCGGCGACGTTCGCGGTGCACGGCGTGGTGTACGCGCTCTTCATGGCGATGGGCGTGTTCCTGGTCCGGGTGCCGGCCGACGGCTGGAAGCCGGCCGGCTGGGACCCGTCGCAGGCCACCGTGCACAAGCTGATCACCACCAACAACGTCAGCGCGGCCAACGCCATCAAGACTCCGCAGTTCTGGCTGCTGTGGCTGGTGCTCTGCCTGAACGTGACCGCGGGCATCGGCATCCTGGAGAAGGCGTCGCCGATGATCGTCGACTTCTTCAAGGTGAGTCCGGCGCCGGCGGCCGGCTTCGTGGCGTTGCTGTCGCTGACCAACATGCTCGGCCGGTTCGTGTGGTCGTCCACCTCGGACGCCATCGGCCGCAAGAACATGTACCGCATCTATCTCGGGGTCGGCGCGTTGCTGTACCTGGTGCTGGAGCTGGCCGGCGGCTCGTCGAAGGCCGTGTTCGTGCTGGCCGCGATGTTGATCCTGTCGTTCTACGGCGGCGGGTTCGCCACCGTGCCGGCGTACCTGCGTGACCTGTTCGGCACGTACCAGGTCGGCGCCATCCACGGCCGGCTGCTGACCGCGTGGTCGGTCGCCGGCGTGGCCGGTCCGCTGATCATCGACGGCATCGCCGACGCGCAGAAGGCCGCCGGCAAGGCCGGTCCCTCGTTGTACGCGCTGTCCTTCTTCATCATGATCGGTCTGCTCGTCGTCGGTTTCGTGGCCAACGAGCTGATCAAGCCGGTCGACAGCAAGTTCCACGAGCCGGCCGCCGCAGCGGACGCGCCGGCCTCCGAGGAGGTGGACGCGAAGTGAACCGCACTGCGCTGATGGCGGTCGTCTGGCTGTGGGTCGCCATCCCGTTCGCCTACGGGCTCTACCAGTTGATCGTCAAGGTGACGCAGCTCTTCCAGAGCTGACAACGCAAAACCGCACGAAGGGCCGGGACGCGATGCGCTCCGGCCCTTCGTCTGTTGTGGACGAGATGGGGGAGTGAGCGCGGGCTGAGACGGAGCTGCCGGGAGCAAAGGAAAAGCCGCGTTCACCACGAGAAGGGTGAACGCGGCCGGAGAAAGCGAAAAACCCTCAGCTCTGCTCGAGGCGGATGATGATGGCCTTGGAGGTGGGGGTGTTGGACGTCTCGGCGGTGGACTCCAGCGGCACCAGGGCGTTGGCCTCGGGGAAGTACGCGGCGGCGCAACCACGGGCGGTCGGGTAGGCGATGACGCGGAAGAGCTTGACCCGGCGCTCGACCACCCCGGAATCCGACGGCCACTCGCTGATCATGTCGACCATGGCGCCGTCGGAGATGCCGAGCGTGGCGAGGTCCTCGGGATTGACGAAGACGACCCGGCGACCGTCGTGCACACCGCGGTAGCGGTCGTCGAGACCATAGATCGTGGTGTTGTACTGGTCGTGGCTGCGCAGCGTCTGCAGGATGAGACGGCCGGCGGGCACGGTGATGAGCTGCACGGGATTGACGGTGAAATTGGCCTTGCCCGTGGTGGTGGGGAAGGACCGCGAGTCCCGAGGCGGATGCGGCAGCACGAAGCCGTCGGGCTCCCGCACCCGGGAGTTGTAGTCCACACAGCCCGGAACGACCCGGGAAATATGGTCGCGGACGGTGTCGTAGTCGTCCTCGAAACCGGCCCACGGCACGGCATGCGAATCGCCGAACACGGCCCGGGCCAGCCGGGACACGATGGCGACCTCGGACAACAGGGACGGCCCGGCGGGGGACAGGCGGCCGCGGGAGCGGTGCACCACCGACATGGAGTCCTCGACGGTGACGAACTGGGTGCCGCCGGCCTGCTCGTCCCGCTCGGTGCGGCCGAGGGTGGGCATGATCAGCGCGACCTTGCCCGGCACGACGTGGGACATGTTCAGCTTGGTCGACACGTGCACGGTGAGGTCCATGGACCGCAACGCCCGCTTGGTGACCTCGGTGTCGGGCGTTGCCGACACGAAGTTGCCGCCGACGGCGAAGAACACCTTGGCCTTGCCGTCGCGCATGGCGTGGATGGCCTCGACGGTGTCGTACCCGTGCTCGCGCGGCGAGGTGATGGCGAACTCGGCGTCGAGGGCGTCGAGGAACTTCGCGGTGGGCTTCTCGTTGATGCCCATGGTGCGGTCGCCCTGCACGTTGGAGTGCCCACGCACGGGGCACACGCCGGCGCCGGGCTTGCCGATCATGCCGCGCAGCAGCAACACGTTGACGAGCTCGCGGATGGTGGGCACGGACTGCTTGTGCTGGGTCAGACCCATGGCCCAGCAGATGATCGTCCGCTTCGACTCCACCAACAGCCGTGCCACGTGGGCGATCTGCTCCCGGGACAGCCCGGTGGCGGCGTCGACCTCGTCCCAGTCGAGCTGACGGATGTCGGCCGCCCACTCCTCGAAGCCGAACGTGGACGACGCGATGAACTCCCGGTCCAGCACGGTGCCCGGGGCGGCGTCCTCGGCGGCCAGCACGAGATGCCCGAGCGCACGGAAGAAGGCCAGGTCGCCGCCGAGCCGGATCTGACAGAACTCGTCGGCCAGCGGCGTGCCCTTCCCGACGACGCCGCGCACGTTCTGCGGGTTCTTGAACCGCATGAGCCCGGCCTCGGGCAGCGGGTTGACGGCGACGATGGTGGCGCCGTTGCCCTTGGCCTCCTCCAGCGCGGACAGCATGCGCGGGTGGTTGGTGCCGGGGTTCTGGCCGACGACCAGCAGCAGGTCGGCGCCGGTGACGTCGGCGAGGCTGACCGAGCCCTTGCCGATGCCGATGGTCTGGATCAGCGCCGAGCCGGACGACTCGTGGCACATGTTCGAGCAGTCCGGCAGGTTGTTGGTGCCGAGCGAACGGGCCAACAGCTGGTAGGCGAAGGCGGCCTCGTTGCTGGTCCGACCGGAGGTGTAGAAGATCGCCTCGTTGGGGTCGGCCAGCCCGCGAAGAGTGCCGCCGACCAGGGCGAACGCGTCGTCCCAGGTGATCGGCTCGTAGTGGCTGGCGCCCTCGCGCAGCACCATCGGCTCGGTCAGCCGGCCCTGCTGCCCCAGCCAGTAGTCGCTCTTCTCGGCCAGCTCGGCCACGGAGTGCTCGGCGAAGAACTCGGGCGTCACGCGCCGGGTGGTGGCCTCCTCGGCGACGGCCTTGGCCCCGTTCTCGCAGAACTCGGCGACCTTGCGGTGCCCGTGCGGCTCGGGCCACGCGCAGCCCGGGCAGTCGAAGCCCTCACGCTGGTTGAGCAGGCGCAGGGTGCGCACGCTGCGGGTGGCCCCCATCTGGTCCAAGCCGTGCTGGAGCGACACCAGCACGCCCTTCACCCCGGCCGCGTACGTTTCCGGCTCGCCGACCTTGATCTTGCTCTCGTCGACGTCCTGCTGCGGAGGCCTGCGCGTCATGAGCGCCATTGTCCGCCTGGCGGAAACCAGCGGCCAGGCGGGTCGTCAGCAGTCGTCCGGGATGTCCACGGTGTGCTTGGGGTCGTAGTACGCCTGCGGCTTGTCGGCGTCGATCAACGATCCCGTCCGGCGGCCGGAGAACGCCGGGGCCAGCTGGCCCTGCCGGCTCAGGTCGCAGTTGATCGAGAAGAAGTACGACTTCTCGGTCGACGGCCACGGCTTGCCGTCCACGATCACGTAGTCGGCGTTCTCGTGGATCACCGACACGATGTCCCACGGCGTCGCCGGGGCCTCGTGCGACGGCGGCTGGAAGGCGTAGGCGTAGACGAAGTTGGCGTGCACGACCAGGTCGCCGTGGTCGTCGACGGAGCTGGTCATCTCGCCGGACACCTTGGGCGGCGTCGGCAGCAGCTGGTAGCCGTCGGCGATCTTGGTGACACGGGTGCCGGGGTCGGGCAGCTTGATGCCGGACGTCAGCGTCGCCAGGTACGGCGCGTTGTCGTGGTGGATGATGACCGCCGGGTCCAGCCGCGCCTCGGCGCTGGTGTGCTGCACCGCCTGGTAGGCGGCGGTGACCTGGGCGGCGGTGAAGCGACCGGCCGCCTTGGCCGCCGGCACCGGGATCTCGGTCGGCCAGTCGGCGGCCGGCGTGGCGGCGAAGGGCCGCTGGAGGTCCACGTGCCCCGTCTCCTCGGCCTTGGTCGGGTCGGGCTTGGCCGAGGTGGGGGCGGCGGTGGTCGAAGGCGCGGAGGCCCCCGGCAACTCGACCGTGCCGACCCGGTAGAGCACGATCAACGCCCCACAGAACACGATCAGCACACCGGGGATGACCAGCCGGCTGAACCGCGGACCCCGCCGCCGCCGGGGCGCGCGGGACTTGCGGGCGGCGCGCCGGGCCCGCTTCTCGGCCGCGCGCAACCACTTCTCATCCGTCAGGTCCGGATGGCTCTCGATGTCGTCCACGGTTCCCCCCGTTTCGGCGGGAGCACTGTAGCAATGGCGGTGTCACCCGTTCGATGGGTGCCATCCCGGCTCCGTAGACTCTTCGCGTGACCGAGACCCTTCCGCAGCAGTACACCACCGATCTCCCCGCCGCCTGGAACCCGGCGGAGGTAGAGCAGGGGCTGTACCAGCGGTGGGTAGACAACGGCTACTTCGGCGCCGACGCCGCCAGCGACAAGCCCGCGTTCTGCATCGTGCTGCCGCCGCCGAACGTCACCGGCAGCCTGCACATGGGCCACGCCCTCAACCACACAGTGATGGACGCGCTGACGCGCCGCCGCCGCATGCAGGGCTACGAGGCGCTCTGGCTGCCGGGCATGGACCACGCCGGCATCGCCACCCAGAACGTGGTCGAGCGGCAGCTGGCCGGCGAGGGCCTGTCCCGACACGACCTGGGCCGGGAGCGCTTCGTCGAGCGGGTCTGGGAGTGGAAGGCCGAGTACGGCGGCAAGATCCTGGACCAGATGCGCCGCCTCGGCGACAGCGTGGACTGGAACCGCGAGCGCTTCACCATGGACGAGCCGCTCTCGCGCGCCGTGCAGACGATGTTCAAGAAACTGTTCGACGACGGCCTGGCCTACCGGGCCGAGCGGATCATCAACTGGTGCCCGCGCTGCCTGACGGCGCTGTCGGACATCGAGGTCGAGCACTCCGAGGACGAGGGCGAGCTCGTCTCCATCCGCTACGGCGACGGCGACGCCTCGATCGTGGTCGCCACCACGCGGGCCGAGACCATGCTGGGCGACACGGCTGTCGCGGTGCACCCGGACGACGAGCGCTACAAGCACCTGATCGGCGCCGAGGTCGAGCTGCCGCTGACCGGCCGCCGCATCCCGATCGTCGGCGACGAGCACGTGGACCCGTCGTTCGGCACCGGCGCGGTGAAGGTGACGCCGGCCCACGACCCGAACGACTTCGAGATCGGCCAGCGGCACTCGCTGCCGTCCATGACGATCATGGATGCCCGCGGCGTGATCTCGGTGGCCGGCCCGTTCGAGGGCCTGGACCGGTTCGAGGCGCGGCCCGCGGTCGTCGCGGCGCTGCGTGAGCTCGGCCGGATCGTCGCGGAGAAGCGGCCGTACGTGCACTCGGTCGGCCACTGCTCCCGCTGCGACACCGTCGTGGAGCCGCGGCTGTCGCTCCAGTGGTTCGTCAACGTGGGCCCGCTGGCCAAGGCCGCGGGCGATGCCGTCCGCGACGGCCGCACCACGGTGCACCCGCCGGAGCTGGCCAAGCGCTACTTCGACTGGGTCGACAACCTGCACGACTGGTGCATCTCGCGGCAGCTGTGGTGGGGCCACCGGATCCCGGTCTGGTACGGCCCGAACGGCGAGGTCGTCTGCGTCGGACCGGACGAGCAGCCGCCGACCGGCGAGGGCTGGCGCCAGGACGAGGACGTGCTGGACACCTGGTTCTCCTCGGGCCTGTGGCCGATGTCCACGCTCGGCTGGCCGGACAAGACCGCCGACCTGGCCAAGTTCTATCCGACCAGCGTGCTGTCCACCGGCTACGACATCCTGTTCTTCTGGGTCGCCCGGATGATGATGTTCGGCCTGTACGCGATGGACGGCGCGCAGCCGTTCGACCACGTGTACCTGCACGGCCTGATCCGCGACGCCAACGGCAAGAAGATGTCCAAGTCCCGCGGCAACGTCATCGACCCGCTGGACTGGCTGGACGCCTACGGCGCCGACGCGGCCCGGTTCACGCTGGCCCGCGGGGCCAACCCGGGCTCGGACATGGCGCTGGCCGAGGAGTGGGCCGGCGGGTCCCGCAACTTCTGCACGAAGCTGTGGAACGCCAGCCGGTTCGCGCTGCTCAACGGGGCGACCACGGCCGCGCCGGTGCCGGCCCGCGACGAGCTGACTGACGCCGACCGATGGATCCTCGACCGTGCCGACCAGGTCGTGTCCGAAGTGGACGATCTGTTCGAGCGCTACGAGTTCGCCAAGCTGTGCGAGGCGCTGTACCACTTCACCTGGGACGAGTACTGCGACTGGTACCTCGAGCTGGCCAAGGTGCAGATCGCCGAGGGCGGCGCGCGGGCCGAGGCCACCCGGGCCGTGCTCGGGCACGTGCTGGACAAGCTGCTTCGCCTGCTGCACCCGGTGATCCCGTTCATCACCGAGACGCTGTGGACCTCGCTGACCGGCGGCGAGTCGCTGATGATCGCCGAATGGCCGACGGTGTCCGGTGTCGGCGCGGATGCCGTTGCCGCGCAACGCATCGACACCGTGCAGAAGCTGATCACCGAGGTCCGTCGGTTCCGGGCCGACCAGGGGCTGCGGCCGGGCCAGAAGGTGCCGGCGCGACTGTCCGGTGTGGACGAAGCCGACATCGCCGGCCAGCTGGCGGCGATCCGGGCCATCGCCCGGCTGGAGGAGCCGGCCGACGGCTTCACCGCCAGCGCCTCGCTCGAGGTCGGCGGCGTGCACGTGGAGCTGGACACCTCGGGCACGATCGACGTGGCCGCCGAGCGCAAGCGGCTGGCCAAGGATCTCGCGGCGGCCGAAAAGGAGTTGGCCCAGTGCGACGGGAAGCTGAACAATCCGAGCTTCGTCGACAAGGCCCCGGCTCCGGTCGTTGACAAGATCAAGGCGCGCCGGGAGGCCGCCGTCGCCGACATCGCGCGGGTGTCCGCGCGTTTGGACGCACTGCCGGAAGGGTGATTTCTCCATGACGGGTGACGGAATTCCGCAGCGCCCGTCGATGGAGGGCATCGAGGACAAGTGGTCGGGCCGGTGGGCCGCGGACGAGACGTTCCGCTTCCACCGGCCCGATTCCCGTGCTGAGGTGTTTTCCATCGACACGCCACCGCCGACGGTGAGCGGGTCGCTGCACGTAGGCCACGTCTTCAGCTACACCCACACCGACGTCGTAGCCCGGTTTCAGCGCATGCGCGGCAAGCACGTGTTCTACCCGATGGGCTGGGACGACAACGGGCTGCCGACCGAGCGGCGTGTGCAGCTGCGCTACGGCGTGCGCTGCGACCCCTCGCTGCCGTACGACCCTGACTATGCGCCGGCGGAAACCTCAGGCAAGCAGCAGGTCGGCATCTCGCGGGGTAACTTCGTCGAGCTGTGCCAACGGATGACCGTCGAGGACGAGCAGGTGTTCGAGGCCCTGTGGCGTCGGCTCGGGCTGTCCGTGGACTGGTCGCTGACGTACTCGACCATCGGCGCCTACGCGCAACGCGTGGCGCAGCTGGGTTTCCTGCGGTTGCTGGCCCAAGGCCAGGCGTACCAGTCGGAAGCGCCGTCGCTGTGGGACGTGACGTTCCAGACCGCGGTGGCGCAGGCCGAGTTGGAGGCGCGGGACCACGCCGGCGCGTGGCACCGGATTTCCTTCGGTCCGGTGGAGATCGAGACCACCCGGCCGGAGCTGCTGCCGGCCTGTGTCGCGCTGATCGCGCACCCGGACGACGAGCGTTATCGCGAGTTGGTCGGCACCACCGTGCGATCTCCCTTGTTCGGCATGGAGATCCCGGTGCTCGCGCATCCGGACGCCGAGCCGGAGCGCGGCGCGGGCATCGCGATGTGTTGCACCTTCGGCGATCTGACCGACGTGCGGTGGTGGCGTGAGCTGAAACTGCCCACCCGCACGGTGATCGGCCGCGACGGCCGGTTCCTGCCGGAGCCGCCGGCCGGTGTGCCGTCCTCGCCCTACGACGAGCTGGCCGGGCTGACGGCGTTCAGCGCGCGCAAGCGGATCGTCGAGGTGCTGCGGGAATCCGGCGACCTGATCGGGGAGCCGCGGCCGACCACTCGTCCGGTCAACTTCTACGAGAAGGGCGACAAGCCGCTGGAGATCGTCTCCAGCCGGCAGTGGTTCGTGCGCAGCCTGGAGCACCGGGAAGCGTTGCTGCGCCGGGGATCGGAGCTGCGCTGGCACCCGGCGTGGATGCGCAACCGGTACGACGACTGGGCCAAGGGCCTCAACTCGGACTGGCTGGTCAGCCGGCAGCGGTTCTTCGGCGTGCCGTTCCCCGTCTGGTATCCGCTCGACGCCGGCGGCGAACCTCGTTACGAGGCCCCGATTCTGCCGGCTCCGGAGCAGTTGCCGGTCGACCCGTCGAGTCAGGTTCCGCCCGGCTACGACGAGTCGCAGCGGGGCGTGCCCGGCGGTTTCGCCGGCGACCCGGACGTGATGGACACCTGGATGACGTCCTCGATGTCGCCGCTGATCGTGTCCGGCTGGGAGCACGATCCGGAGCTGTTCGCCCTGACGTACCCGATGGACCTGCGGCCGCAGAGCCACGAGATCATCCGGACCTGGCTGTTCTACTCGGTGTTGCGGTCGCACGTCGAGCAGAACGCGCTGCCGTGGTCGGACGCGGTCATCTCCGGCTGGATCCTCGACCCCGACCGGAAGAAGATGTCCAAGTCGGCCGGCAAGGTCGTGACGCCGGACGACCTGCTCACCGAGCACGGCTCCGACGGCGTTCGCTATT
>DASWRQ010000074.1:0-24194 GCA_036403095.1 Kutzneria sp.
CGAGGTCACCTTCGAGAACGTGGTCGTGACCAACACCGACCAGTCCGGCGGCACGCTGACGATCCCCGGCGCCCATATCGTCGCCACCTGAGCGGCTATTGCTTTCAGTGCAAGCCTTTCCCTGTCGTATGTGAGCAATGCTCGCCGGGCGTGTCCGGTCCGAGTTGAGAAAGTGCTGCGCTGTCTGAATTTCTTACGCCGTATGCCGGCCGGTCGTCGGGCGGCCGTGCGTCGCACGGCGTAACTCTGGTTCAACCGTTGCCGCTTTGCGCACTTCGCCGCTAGCGTCTCGTATTGATCACGGTCAGACTGGTTGTCTGATCCATCAAGGGGGGTACCTGGTGGCAAGAAGAAGTCTGTTTCGTGCGCCCAAAAAGAGACGAGGCGCGTCTCGGCCGTTAGTCGCTGTCGCGCTGGCGCTGGCGGTGCTGGGTGTGGCATCCACCGCGGACGCGGCGACGGTCGCGCGCGCCGACGCAGCGGCGCGGCCGGCCGACAATCCGCCCAACTGGCGTTCCACGCTTGGCACGCAGGCCAGGACCGATCGTTGTCGGGTCGGACTGGTCATGCACGCGGGCGGTCCGCAGCTCAAGGCGGCTGCCGACACGGCTCTGGTCGGCTCGGACGCGGACCTGCGTACGGCCGCGTACGGCTTGGAGTACACGCTCGGCACGATCGGTGACGCGTACCGAAGGGACGGCAACGACAACACCACCGAGAACCAGGCCGTCGCCGCTCGGCACGCCGGCTGGGAAACGGTGCTGAAGCCGTACTACGCCGACAGCATTCCCTGGTTCGAAGACGACATCAACCAGTATCTGGCCCAGCGTCAGAACATGACGTACGCCGCCATCCATGCCGACATGGTGCCGAAGGCGAACCAGGCCGCGATCGACGCGGCGACCACGGTGCTGAACCAGAAGAAGGCCGGCGACGCCGCGATCTTCTACTTCGGCCCTGTCGTGGTCAACGGCCATTCTGCCGACGACATCCGAGAGTTCCTCCAGTACGGAGGCTTCGCGAAGACAGCGCCACTCCCCGGCTCGGCCGAGTTCCGGATGGAAGTCGAGGCGCTGAAGGTCCGTTACGCCAGCTGCGACAGCGACAACCCGGCCGACCCGAACCAGATGCTCGGCGCGGTGGTCTCGACCGCCAGCGCGGAATGGGAAACCGAGTACGCCGCGCAGGCGCCGCAGCGGGCCGTCTTGATCACGGCCGAGGCGCAGGCGGCCAAGGACCTGAAGTCGGCCACCGACGCGATGATCGAGGCGGTCGGCCAGGCCGCGGTGGTGAGCAGGCTGCTGGATTGGCAGAAGAAGTGGCAGGGGCAGTCGCCGACGAGCCCCGGCTATCCCTCGCAGGCACTCCTCGCGCAGGCCGCAAGCGACTTGACGACGGCCAAGCAGCGGGTCGCCGCGCAGGCGCCGTTGGCCCAGCAGGCGGCGGTCTCGGCGAAGACGCAGTCCGACAACGCGATCGCGGCGCAGACCCAGGCGGCAGCGATCGCCGCCGCCAATGGCACGCCGTACGGACGGGGCTTGGCCTACGCCCAGCAGTCCGCCCAGGTCGCCGCGGCCTCGGCCGCAGCCGCGCAGGCCTCGGCGTCGGCAGCACAGACCGCGCTCAACGCCAGCAAAGCGGCGGCCAGTGACGCGGGCGCGTTGTGGGCCAATGCATCCGCGCAGGCACACGCCACCCAGGCCGCGTTCACGCAAGCCGCCGCGAAGCAAGCGGCCGACCAGGCGCACGCCGCGGCTGCGGCTGCGGGCGTCCAGGCGGCCCAGGCAGCCGCCGCAGCGACGCGTGCCCACAACGACCGCAGCGCTGCGGAACACGCGCAGCAGGCCGCGCAAAGTGCCGCGAATGACGCGCACACCCAGCGCGGGGTTGCCGAATCCGAGCGAGCCAAGGCCGGCGCGGCCAGGACCGAGGCCGAGAACCAGCGGGCCAAGGCACAGCAGGCCGAGGCCGATGCCCAGGCCAAGCAGGCCACCGCGGAAAGCAAGAAGGCCGACGCCCAGGCCGCGGCGGGCACCGCGGCACAGAAGCGTCAGGCCGCGGAGAACGCCGAGTCCAGGGCTGTGCTGGCTCGTAACAACGCGGTAGCCGCCGAGAACGCGCGCCAAGCGGCAGAAGCCCGTGCGGCCGCTTGTGATGCCTGGGCCGCTACCACCGACGGAACCGATGCCGCACAAGGCGCTCGCACGGCGGCTGATCAAGCCAGGTCAGCGGCCAACCAGGCCGGTACGGCAGCGACGAGCGCACGAGCCGATGCCGATCAGGCCGAGAACGCCGCCAAGGCAGCTCGGGCGGCCGCGACCCAGGCCGACGGCGCTGCCGCGCGGGCCGAGGCGGCGGCGAAGGCCGCGACTTCGGACGCCAACACCAGCCACGCCGCCATGATGACCGCGCATGCCGCGGCAGCCGACGCCATCGTGGCATCGGACCAGGCCGCTCGTAATGTGCAGTCGGCCAAGGACCAGGCGGAGAAGGCCGATGCGGCCTCGGCGCAGGCCAAGTCCAACGCTGCTGCTTCCCGTGCGGAGGCCGACCAGTCCCAGGCCGACGCGGCCAAGACGGCCGGGCAGGCCTTCGCCGCCGCGGAAGCGGCCACCGCTGCCCGTGACTCCGCCGCCGCGACGGTCACGTCGGCCAACGAATCCATCCGGCTGGGCAAGCCGTTCCAACTGACCGATTCCTCGGCCGGCATGGCAGTTCTGGTCAGCCAGACCGCCGAAACCCTTGCACAGCAACAGGCCAACGCGGCCAAGGCCCGTTCCGACGAGGCCTCTGCCGCTGCTCGTGCCGCTGCCGACGCCGCCACGCGCGCCGACGCGTCGGCCAAGGCCGCCGCCCAGTCCGCTGCCAGTGCGGCAGCGGATGCGGCCTCTGCCCTCCAGTCGGTCGCGGCTGCTCAGGCATCCGCCGCTGCCGCTGCCGCTGATGCGAAGGCGACCCAGCAGGCCGACGACGCCACCAAGGCGATCGATCAGCAGGCCCAGAACGACGCCTTCCAGGCCGGCGTCGCCGCCCGTGACGCCCGTACCGACGCCGACGCCGCCGCCGCGGCAGCGACCGACGCCGAGAAGGACGCCGTCTCGGCCCGCAAGGCCGCCGACGCCGCCACGACCGCCGCCAACGACGCCAAGTCCGCCGCTGACAAGGCCGACCGCGACGCGACCGCGGCCGAGGCCGCCGCCGCCAACGCCCGTGACCTCGCCCAGCAGGCCGAGGACGCCGCCAAGCGGGCCGAACAGCAGCAGCGCGACCAAGACGCCGCCAACGCGCTCGGCCAGGCCGGTCCGGGCGGTATCGACGGCGCCAACGTACGTGTCGACCTGGACGGGCTCTCCCAGAAGTCCTACGAGCAGCTCGATCCGTGCGTGATGGACCTGAGCGATCCGAACAGCTCGTGTGACGTACGGATCAAGGTCCATTTCAAGGGCGTCGTCTTCTTCTGGGCGGTCACCTGCGAGCTGCCCAACACCGCGGTCAAGGACTGCGCAGGACACACGCACGAAGACCAGATCGATCGTAGGGAAATCGACGACTTCCCGGTCGTCCGCACGCTCCACATCACCCGTGCGGACATCGCCCGAGCACTGCTCGCCAGTGCCGAAGACTTCATCGCGAACTTCATTCCCAACTTGGTGTTCGGGATCCTGTCGGACGCGCGGGACTGTGGGCGCGGTGGCATATCCGGCTGTCTCTGGACTGCATCGCTGTTCATTGATGCGGACGCGCTCAGGGCCGGTGCCCAGGCTGTCCGTGACATCCGCGGGGCGATTGTCACCGGCCGTGACCTTGAGGGCGCGATCGCCGCCCTCGAGTCGGCCAACCTCGCGCCAGAGGTGAGGGCCTCGCTGGAGGCTGATGCGATCCAGGCTGAGCTCAGGCAGAGGGGCTGTCTGGTCAACAGCTTCCCGGCCGGCACACCGGTGCTGCTGGCCGATGGCACGCATCGGGCGATCGAGCAGTTGGTCGTCGGCGACCGTGTGCTGGCCACGAATCCGGCCACGGGGGAGACCACCGCCCGCCCGATCGTGTCCACCTTCCACCATAGCGCCCAGAGTCTGCTCGACATCGACCTGGACGGCGGTGGCCGGCTCACGACCACTGGCGGGCATCGCCTGTACGTCGTCGGCACGGGCTGGAAGACAGCCGCCAACCTGCGGCCGGGCGATCGTGTCCACGCTCGTGACGGCAGCACCCCGTCAGTCGCGGCTGTGCGCGACCGGGACGGCATGCCGGCCGAGACGGTTTACGACCTGACCATCGCCGACGTGCACACGTTCTACGTGCTGGCCGGCGACAAGTCGGTACTGGTGCACAACGCGAACTGCACCTATTTCGAGAAGGCGTACGATGGTGACGGTCTAGTTATGGCAGATCTGCATGATGGGACACTAACCATGGCGGTGGAAAGGAACTCGAGTTCCGTATCCGGCGGGCAGATGTTCACCGACGTGATGGAACACTTTGGCCCGGAGAATGTCACCTCATTTGACGCCACGTGGGTCTCTGCAATGCCGACGAACTTGGATGCCTTCAACGCGAACCTCAGGGCCGGTATGTCCTTCGAGGATGCGGCCGCCAATACTTTCACCGGCCATATGTGTGCCAAGTACGGGTTGACCGTGGCGACGGTGGACAAAAGCAAGTTGGTGGGCGAATTCGGTCGGTACACCAAAGCGTATCCAGTGTTTTCGCGACCTGCGAAGTAGGTGGACATTATGCAGGATGACGAGCTCCTCTCTCTTGTGGCCGCAGGCGCGAGTTACATGGAGATCCTCGACTATCTGCGCAATCGGGGTCCTCGGCAGCTTACGCCCATCGAATTGCTGAGAATCTTCCAGGAAGAACTCGGAATATCGTTCGTCAAGACAAGGGAGATGTTCGAGTACTTCGACCCGCAGTTGAGGCCGATCGTCGACACGGCCCTCATCAACGAACGTGGGCGTCTCCTCCTGCTCGAGCGGCGAAGTTGACGCAGAGTTGCCACGGAAGCCCCGCCGGACGTTTCCGGCGGGGCTTCCGCGCGCGGACGACCCAGGAAGCGATTACAACCCCTGCCCTGATCCCGAGTTCGCCGTGCTGCTCAAGGAGTACGTCGATCTCGTCGACCAACCGCACATGAAGGAGATCTACGAAGAGGAGGACCCTGCGGGCTGAAAGCTCCTGGTGGACCTCCAGGACCGTATCGACCTGGACCGTGGGGCCACCCGCCGTCGGTCGGCGCTGTCGGAGAAGATCGAGTGCCTGATCGACCTGTGGTACTGGACGCCGGGCACGGCCTGAAACTGTCGGATCCCGGTGGCATGCTGGCGGGCATGTACCGGGAGTGGGCGACGGGCCTGGCCGGGGCGGTGGCGTGGAGCCGGGCGGTGGTGGAACCGCAGACGCATCGGATCCTGCCGGACGGGTGCCTGGACCTGATCTGGTCGGACGGCCGGTTGCTGGTGGCGGGCCCGGACACGGTTGTGCACGAGATGAGCAGCCCGGCGGGGCGGGAGTACGCGGGCCTGAGGTTTCGGCCGGGGACGGGGTCGTCGGTGTTCGGGGTGCCGGCGCACGAGCTGCGGGACAGTCGGGTGCGGCTGGACGAGATCTGGCCACAGCGGCTGGTGGACGGCCTGACGGCGCGGGTGTCGGAGGCGCCGAGCAGAACGGCCGCGTTGCTGGACATTGCCCGGGAACGGATCGAGGTGGATCCGGTGACGGACGCGGTGGTCGAGGGGCTGCGAAATGGTCGGACGGTCGCGAAGGTGGCCGCGGAGGTGGGTCTGAGCGAGCGGCAGCTGTTGCGTCGGAGCCTGGTGGTGTTCGGCTATGGACCGAAGACGCTGGCGAGAGTGCTGCGCATGGAGAAAGCCCTGGCGTTGGCGGCAAAAGGGGTGCCGGCGGCGGAGGTGGCGGCGAGTGCGGGCTACGCGGACCAGGCTCACCTGTCCAGGGACGTGAAGGCCCTGGCCGGGGTGCCGCTGAGCCGAGTGTGAGCCGCTCACGGACAAGTGGGGAATGGCGGTGTTCGAAGGCATGGGGCCGGCCGATTTCGGCCTCGTGGTGACGTCGGACGAGGAGTTGGTGCGGCGCGAACGGCGGCGGCGCGGTTGGGGCGGTGCGCCTTGACCGCTTGGTCGACGATGCCGGCGGGGGCGTTTTTGTTTACCGGCACGGAAGTGAGGAGTTGCGCCGGGCGGCGCTTGGCCTTCCAGCCGGCGAGCTGAGCGACGAGATGCTCCACGAAGCGGCCAGGGTTTGCGCGACCGGGCCAACCACCCGGATCTGCTGCACCAGGGCGCGGTGGCCCGGCACATGCAGGCGGCGATGATCGGCATCCTGACCTCGGCCGGCCTGCGCGCGTTCGACCCGGGCAACGAGTACCTGCCGTTCGGCATCCAGGTCGAATTCTGAGCGCCGACGGGCGCAGCTTGCGTCAAGGTTTAGCTAAGCCAGCCTAACCAACTTGTGACTGGTGTGATGGCGGCGGCTGAGGCGACTATGCCGCCCTGGTGGCGTGTGGGCAGCGAGGTGGCGTACTTCGCGGCACTGTCGGCGGTGATCGGCGGCGCGCTGGTGTACCTGGCGGTCATCCGCCCGGTGCTGCAGGTCGACGACCGGGCGGTGCGCGGCCGGATCACCCGATTACTGGCCTGGTGTGGGCCGGTGCTGCTGGTGGCGGCCTACCTTCAGCTGGCCGGGCGGGTGGCGCGGGGTGTGAAGGGGACGACCTTTGGCCAAGCGCTGGACCCGGGGCGGATCTGGGGGTTCCTGACCCTGCCGGCGGCGAAGGGTGCCTGGGTGTCGTCGGGAGCGCTCACGCTGGTCCAGAACATCTGCTACGCCCTGGCGGCCATCGCGCTGTGCACGCTGTTCGTGAAAGACCGGCCGACGTTGGTCACGGCCATGGTGTTGCCGCTGGCGGTGACGGGCACGGTGGTGCTGGCGGTGCCGACGAACTGGGCGAACCAGACCCTCGACACGGTGCTGAACAGTGGGCTTACGCAGGTCCACATCCTCGGGGCCTGTGCCTGGCTGGGTGGACTGTTCACGCTGGCGGTGATCGGGCGGGGGCGCGGGCTGGAAGAAAGTGCGGGACTGAGCTGGGCGCGGATGTGGCAGCGGTTCAGCACGGTGGCGCTGGTTGCGGTGGGGGCCGTGGTGGTGTCGGGGGTGTGGCTGGCCTGGCGGCATGTCGGCACGGTCGGCCAGCTGGTGACCACGACCTACGGGCGATTCCTGCTGGTGAAGCTGGTCATTGTGGCGGCCATGGTGGCGGCCGGGGCGTACAACCAGCTGGCTCTCACGCCGCGGATCGCCAAGGCCCACGCCGAGGGGGACCTCGGACGTGGCTTCGCCTTGACGCTCAAGCACTTCCCGAAGGTTGTGGCCGCGGAGACGGGGCTGGGGCTGGCGGTGCTGGTCATCGTGCCGTTCCTGTCCGGCTCGGCCCGCACCCAGGCCGGTGGCCCGCCTGCGCCGGCGGTCGACGGGGAGATCCTCGCCCTCGGGGCACTGCTGGTCGCGACGCTGATGGCGTCGCTCTACGCCAGCTACCGCGTGTCCACCGTGCTCACCCGACGGGCCGTCGCTCAGGCCTGAGGGCAGAAGAGGTCGACCCCGTTGCCGTCCGGATCGTGGACGACGGCGTAGCGCTGGCCCCAGAAGGCGTCCCACGGGGCCTTGTGGCCGTGGTAGCCGGCGTCCACGAGGTCGGCGTAGACGCGGTCCACCTCGGCCGGGGTGGCGCAGTGGAAGGCCAGGCCGGCGCGGTGGGAACCGGTCGGTGGCGTCCAGGTCGGGTCGAACGAGCGGACGGTGTCGACGGTGTCCCACATGAGCTGGAGCCCACCGGGCAGGGCGGCGGCGACGTGGGGCTCGGCGTCCGCGTCGGCGGGAATGTCCAGGCCGAGCCGCCGGTAGAAGGCCAGGGACTTGGGCATGTCGTCGACGACGAGGCCGATGACGGCGAACTGAGGTGTCATGCCACGACCGTAGGCAGGGGCCGGGCCACGTGTCTTGACGAAATCAGACATAGACGAGCCCGCCACCAGGGGGGAGGGGTGGCGGGCTCAACGCCAAGAATACGCGCTCCGGCCGCCGGCGCACGAGCAACGACACAGCCTTGTTGTTTTCTTGACGTCGCGGCCGCTGAACCGGTCAAAGCGGACCCCGAGTCAGACGCCGCAGGACTTGGCGCCGCCGGTGAAGCCGGCGCGGAAGGCCAACACCCGGGCGAAGCCGGTGGGGATGGCCGTGCCGGCGGTGTTGCGGGAGCCGTAGTCGTAGGACAGCAGGACGCCGACGGACTTGTCGAGGTCGCCGGGGGACAGGCGCAGGGTCTTGTTCCGCGAAGGCGCCGAAGCCGTGTAGGCGCCGGCCAGGCAGATGGCGGACTGGCCGGCGGTGGGGGAATCGGTGGGCCTGCCGAGGGCGGACAGCGCGGCGAGGGCGTAGCGGGTGGCGAGCAGGGTGCCGGCGGCGTAGTCGCCGATGGATGACACGAGAACGGAGATGGTGCCCTTGGCCGACAGCAGAACGGCTCTGGTGTCGGGACAGAACGCGACCGGGCCCTGGTCTCCCCCCGCGGAACACGAGACGGGGCCGTCGGACTGGGTCAGCTTGGGCGCGGACCACCGAGAGCCGGCCAGCCCGCCGAAGTAGGCGTTGAGGTCGGGCTCCATGGCCTTCACCAGGTCGGGCAGCGGGACGTTGCCGCCACGGGCCTTGTCGGTGAGGCTGGTGAAGGTGCGCTGGGTGAACTGTCGGTTGGCCACCGACATGCCGGCGCAGAGCTTGGGCCCCTGCTGGTAGCCGTCCTGAAAGGCCGAAACGCGGTCGAAGGCGTCGCCATGGGCCCCGTCCTCCGCGGAGCTGGTGCCGACGGGGTCGCGGAAGGTCGCCAGCGCCCCGATGGCCTTGTCCAGCTGCGCCGAGGTGATCCGCAGGTGGGCCGCCTTGCCGTCGACGACGGAACGGACGAAGGCCCCGGAGTAGCAGTCGGCCATGGTCTCGATCAGGATCGTCGGATACCGGTCGGGGTCACGCCGGGCCAGGTCGGCGGTGGGCGAGGTGCGGGCCTGCACGGAATGGCCCATCTCGTGCGCCAGCACGACAACCACGGCGGCGTCGCCGAACTCCTCGCGCAGCACGGGCAGCAGGGCCGACCGGTCCCAGGCGACGGAATCCTTTGACGGGCAGTAGAAAGCGTTGCCCTCGACGTCGGATGCCTGCTCGGTGCACGGCGGCGCGGCGCCCTTGGACGACGCGGTGTCGACGGAGTAGACGCCGCCGGTGAGGTCGTGCCAGGGCTTGCCGAACACGTCGGGGAAGTGCTGCTTCCAGAACGCCTGCACGTCGCTGATGGTCGAGGCGGCGATGACGTCGGTGGTGCCGTGGTCGGTGCCCTTCACGAAGGTCGGGGCGACGCCGCCGTCGACGAGCACGGAGTCGGCGGTCACGGGCTCGGCGACGCCGTCGACGTAAGCGCACCCGGCGGCCGCGAGCACCGCGACCAGCGCGACGACGAGCCGAGCAGTTCCACGCACCCGACCAGTCTGCCCGACGCGCAACGGTATCGTTGGCTGGCAAGGGGGTTCCCATGGACACGAAGACTCGCGGCGACGGTCCCTTGCTGCTCCTGCTGCACGGGGGCGGCGGCAGCGCCGACAGCTTCAACGCGGTGCTGGACATCCTGGCCGATCAGTACACGGTCGTCACGTGCACGCAGCGCGAGGGCGGCCCGGCCGAGCGCGCGGACGAGGCGGCCCGGCTGCTGGACGACCTCGGCGCGAAGAAGGCGGCGGTCTTCGGCAGCAGCGCCGGCGGCCTGATCGCCTTGGACATGGTGGCCCGGCACCCGGAACGGCTCGGCGTGGTCATCGCGCACGAGCCGCCGGTGATGTCGGCGCTGCCCGACGCCGACGAGGTGGCCAAGGCCTTCCACGACCTCGCCGACGCGCCCGACGCGGCGCTGAGCTTCCTCCGGCTGACCGACATGCTCGGCCCGGTCGACGAATCGGTCACCGTGGCCGTGGCCGCGACCCTGCGCTACGACAGCGACGAGGTCAACGCCTTCGTCGACTATCGCCCCGACCTCGCCGCGATCCGGGCCAGCGGCGTGGACGTCGTGCTGGCCGGGGGCAAGGCGGTCGCCGGCTCGCTGCCGTTCCGCACCGCCGAGGCGGTCGCCGACGCGATCGAGGCGTCGATGGTGATCTTCCCCGGCAACCACTTCGGCTACGCGCCGATGCCCGGCATCAACGATCCCGCGGCGTTCGGCCGCACGTTGCTGGACCTGCTCCGGTCGCGGACTCAGCCGCCCAGATAGCGCAGCACGGCCAACACCCGGCGGTGCTCGGTGCTGGTCCTGGGCAGCCCCAGCTTGGTGAAGATGCTGGCCACGTACTTCTCCACGGCCCCCTCGGTGATCACCAGGCCCTCGGCGATGCCGGCGTTGGACCGCCCCTCGGCCATCAGGCTGAACGCCTCGCGCTCACGGGGCGTCAACGCCGCCAGCGGGTCCCGCCGCCGGCTCCGGGCCACGATCTGCGACACGACCTCGGGGTCGAACACGGTGCCGCCGGCCCCGACCCGGTCCAGCGCGGACAGGAACTCCTCGACGTCGGCGACCCGGTCCTTGAGCAGGTAGCCGACGCCGTTCAACGCCCCGGTGATCAGGTCCGCGGCGTAGCGCTCCTCCACGTACTGGGACAGCACGAGCACCCCGGTCGCCGGCCACTGCTGCCGGATCACCAGCGATGCCCGCAGCCCCTCGTCACTGTGCGTGGGCGGCATCCGCACGTCGGCCACGCACACGTCAGGCCGGTGGTCGGCCACGGAGCGCAGCAGCTTCTCGGCGTCGTCCACCGCGTCCACGACCTCGTGCCCGTTCTCGGCCAGCAGCAGGGTCAGGCCGTGCCGCAGCAGCACGGCGTCCTCGGCGATCACGATTCGCACGGCAGCTCCAGACTCACGGTCGTCGGCCCGCCGGCCGGGCTGGTCACGGTCAGCACGCCGTCCACGCCGGCCGCCCGGTCGGCCAGGCCGGCCAGGCCGGAGCCGCCGGCGTCGGCCCCGCCGATGCCGTTGTCACCGACCTCGACCCGCAGCAGGCCGCCGATCCGCCGCACGATCACCCAGGCCCGCGCGGCCCGGGCGTGCTTGACGATGTTGGTCAACGACTCGGCGATCATGAAGTAGGCGATGGACTCGGCGGTCCGGCCGGGCCGCGCCGGCACTTCGTAGTCGATCGACACCGGCACCTCGGAGCGGGCGGCCAGCGCCGACAGCGCCGCGTCCAGGCCCCGGTCGGCCAGCACCGGCGGCGACAGGCCGCGGGTCAGCTCCCGCAGCTCGACGATGGCCTCCTTGGCGCTGCGATGGGCCTCCTCCAGCAGCGCCCGGGTGGCCTCGGGGTCGCTGTCGTACTTGCGCTTGGCCCGTCCCAGCAGCATCGCCAACGCCACCAGCTGCTGCTGGGCGCCGTCGTGCAGGTCCCGCTCGATGCGCCGCCGCTCGGTCTCGGCCGCGGCCACGGCGTCCTCGCGGCGCTGTTCCACCTCGAACACCCGGGCGGCGAGCTGCTCGGCCGTCAGCTGCCCGAGGTAGCGGCGGGCCAGCGCGAGCTGCCACGCCTGCATCCAGCGCACGAGGTACGGCACGACCAGCACGAGCAGGGCCAGCAACAGTAGCGGCGTGCCGGCCCACACGTCGTCGGGGCGGACGTACGGAGTGTTGACCGACTCCACCGTGAGGTCGACGAAGAACACCGCCGCGATCACGGCCACGAGCAGCGGCAGCACCCAGGCGATCACGGTCAGCGCGCCGGTGAGCAGCGCGACCGGCAGCCGGACCAGCTGGTAGGCCATCAGCCGCCACAGCAGCGGGTCGCGCAGCAGCCGGACGAACACCGGCAGCAGCCGAGCGCCGCTGGCCGGCAGCCGGAGCGTCAGCGGGATGTCCACGCCGAGCGTCGACCGGTGCCAGCCGACCTCCAGCCGGGCGCACGCCTCCAGCGCGTAACCGGTGCCGACGAAGCCGAGCACACCCATCGGCATGATCAGCAACAACAGCACCAGCACCACGAAGCCGCTGGCGGTGACGTTGAACTGGGTCGCGCCGACCATCGCGGCGAAGGTCATCACCGCCGGGATCGGCGACAGCGTGACGACCAAGCCGACGAGGAGCACCAGGGTGTTGCCCACGCTCCAGAACACGCCGCCGAGCAGGTGCAGGGTGGCCCGCCAGGTCCGCGCTTCCCCCAGTGGCCGCAGTAGCAGCGCGTGCAGGCTCCCCATCACGTTTTCCCAAATTACGGGCCCGCGGCCGGCCGCGATATCCGGTTAACCCCCGAGATCAGGCGTCGAACAGGGCGCTCACCGACTCGCCGTCGTGGATGCGCCGGATCGCCTCGGCCATGGCCGAGGCGATGGACAGCACGGTCAGCTTGGGCGTGCGCTTCTGCGGGGCGATCGGCACGGTGTCGGTGCAGACGATCTCCGTCACGCCCGGCAGGTCGCCGATGCGCTTGATCGCCCCGTCGGCGAACAGGCCGTGCGTGCAGGCCACCCGGATCGAGGCCACCCCCAGCTCGTCCAGCCGGCGGATCAGCTCGACCACGGTGGAGCCGCGGGCGATCTCGTCGTCCAGCACGATCACGTCCTTGCCGGCCACGTCGCCGATGATCGAGCTGATGCTGACCTTGTCGTCGGCGAAGCGCTGCTTGGCCCCGGCGGCCACGCCCACACCGAGCAGCCGGGCGAACGCCGCCGCCGGCTTGGCGTTGCCCAGGTCGGGGGAGACGACCACGGCGTTGGACATGTCGGCGCCGCGGAAGTGGGCGGCCAGCTCGCGCAGGGCGTGCAGGTGGTCCACCGGCACGCTGAAGAAGCCGTGGACCTGCGGCGAGTGCAGGGTCATGGTCAGCACGCGGCTGGCGCCCGCGGTGACCAGCAGGTCCGCCACCAACCGGCCGCCGATGGAGACGCGGGGCATGTCCTTCTTGTCGCTGCGCGCATACGCGTAATGCGGCATGACCACGGTCGTGCGGGCGGCCGACGCGCCGCGGGCGGCGTCCAGCATGAGCAGCAGCTCGACCAGGTTCTCCTGGGTCGGCGGCACCAGCGGCTGGATCAGGAACACGTCGCGTTCGCGGCAGTTGGCCTGCAGTTGGACTTCGACGCAGTCGTTGGCGAACCGTTCGACCCGCACCGGGCGTAGTGGAACACCGAGGTGTGCGCAGATGTCGGACGCAAGTTCGGGGTGGGCGCTGCCGCTGAAGACCGCGATCTCGTGCACGTGGACGAATGCTACCCGTCGGAACCGAACCGACCCGAGTTGAACCTTTCGACGGTTGCGACGGTAGTACCCCGCGAACGTGGTTCAGACCAAGAACGACGACAGGAGACGCCGCAATGTCCTGGATTGCCGATATGAGCCCCAGTCGCAAACGCGCCACCATCCTGGGTGTCGCGGCTGTGCTGGGCGTCGCCGTCGTGCTGGGAGGTGGATTCGCGATCATCTCGGGCACCAGCCACGCGGCGACCGAGAACTGTCAGGGTCTCGACCAGGCACTGCAGAACAACCTGAACTTCATCGCCCAGCAGAAGGCCAACCCGACCGCGGTGTCCGCGGCCAACATCGCCAACCGCAACGCCGTCGTGGCCCAGATCCAGCAGCGCCGCCAGGCCGCCGGCTGCACCAACAACGTCACCGCCTCGGCCGATGCCAAGAAGAAGGGCAGCGGCGAGAACTGCGCCGGCCTGCAGAAGGCGTTGCAGAACAACCTGAAGTTCATCGCCGACCAGAAGGCGCACCCCGACGCCCAGTCGGCCGCCCGCATCGCCAACCGCCAGGCCGTCGTGGCGCAGATCGAGTCCCGCATCAAGGCCGCTCTCTGCGACGGCAACGGCAACAACAACGGCTGCCCGACCGCGACCGACACCAACACCCCGCCCGCCACCACCACGGACAACAATGGTGGCATGGGCATGGGTGACGCTGGCATGGGCACCGACACCACCGCGCCGCCGACCACGACCACGGACAACAACGGTGGCATGGGCATGGGCAACGGCATGGGTGACGCCGGCATGGGCACCGACACCACCGCGCCGCCGGCCACCACCACCGACAACAACGGTGGCACGGGCAACGGCAACGCCGGCTGTGATCCCACCGCCACCGACACGGCCGACCCCAGCGCCACCGACACCGCTGCCCCGACCGACACCAACGCCGGCAACGGCACCGACGCCGGCACCGCGGCCAACCAGGTCTGCAAGGGCTCCACGGTGACCACGTCCGGCCAGAAGGGCGTTTCCGCGTCCAGCAACCAGTTCCCGGCCGGCACCATGCTCAAGGTGACCAACCTGGACAACGGCAAGTCCATCACCGTCCCGGTGACGTCCACCTCCGGCAGCTGCGTGCTGCTCGACAACGACGCCTTCGTCAAGATCCATGAGAACGGCAAGCAGCTCATCCGCAAGGCGCTGATCCAGAAGATCGGCTGACCACCACGTTCGCAGCACCGTTAACGCGCGAAAAGACGGCCCGAAACCTGGTCCCAGGAGCCAGGTTTCGGGCCGTTGGCGCGTTCTCAGGCCTCCGGGGCCAGCCAGATCACGCCGGCCGGCGGCAGCTGCACCAGCGCCGAGGCCGGGCGGCCGTGCCAGGGCTTGGCCCCGGCGGTGATCTCGCCCTGGTTGCCCCAGCCGGAGCCGCCGTAGACCGAGGCGTCGGTGTTGACGACCTCGCGCCACGCGCCGGTTGACGGCAGGCCGATGCGGTAGTCCTGGTGCGGCGAGCCGGAGAAGTTGGCCACACAGGCCAACATCGAGCCGTCGTCGCCCTCACGCAGGAACGACAGCACGTTGCCGGCCGAGTCGTTGGCGTCGATCCAGGAGAAGCCCTCCGGCGAAGTGTCCAAAGTGAACAGTGCCGGCGACTCCTTGTACGCGGCGTTGAGATCGCCGACCAGCCGCTTGATCCCGTTGTGCAACGGCTCGTCCAGCAGCGGCCAGTCCAGCGACCGCTTCTCCGACCACTCGTCGATCTGCCCGAACTCGCCGCCCATGAACAGCAGTTGCTTGCCCGGGTGGGCCCACATGAAGGCCAGCAGCGAGCGCAGCCCGGCGGCCTTGTTCCAGGCGTCGCCGGGCATCCGGCCCCACAGCGAGCCCTTGCCGTGCACGACCTCGTCGTGCGACAGCGGCAGCACGAAGTTCTCGCTCCACGCGTACATCAGCGAGAAGGTCATCTCGTTGTGGTGGTACGCCCGGTGCACGGGATCGTGCGACAGGTACCGGAGCGTGTCGTGCATCCAGCCCATGTTCCACTTGAACCCGAAGCCGAGCCCGCCCAGATGCGTCGGCCGCGTCACGCCCGGCCACGCCGTCGACTCCTCGGCGATCATCATGATCCCGGGGTAGCGCCGGTACACGGTGGCGTTGAGCTCCTGCAGGAACTGCACGGCGTCGAGGTTCTCCCGGCCGCCGTGGATGTTGGGCAGCCACTGCCCCTCGGGCCGCGAGTAGTCCAGGTACAGCATCGAGGCCACGGCGTCGACCCGCAGGCCGTCGACGTGGAACTCCTCGATCCAGTACAAGGCGTTGGCCACCAGGAAGTTGCGGACCTCGTTGCGCCCGAAGTCGAACACGAACGTGCCCCAGTCGGGCTGCTCGCCCCGGCGCGGGTCGGCGTGCTCGTACAGCGGGCTGCCGTCGAACCGGCCCAGCGCCCACTCGTCGCGGGGGAAGTGCGCCGGCACCCAGTCCACCAGCACGCCGATGCCCCGCTGGTGCAGGTGGTCGACGAAGTGCCGGAACTCGTCGGGCGAGCCGAACCGCGGCGTCGGCGCGTAGTACGACGTCACCTGGTAGCCCCACGACCCGGCGAACGGGTGCCCGGCCACCGGCAGCAGCTCGACGTGGGTGAAGCCGGTCTCCAGCACGTAGTCGGCCAGCTGCTCGGCCAGCTCCCGGTAGTTCAGGCCCTGCCGCCACGAGCCCAGGTGCACCTCGTAGGCGCTGATCGGGCGCTTGGACCAGTCGCTGGCCTCGCGCTCGGCCAGCCACTCGGCGTCGTGCCAGGTGTAGGAGGACTCGTACACGACCGACGCGGTGGCCGGCGGGATCTCGGTGGCGAAGGCCAGCGGGTCGGCCTTCTCGTGCCAGGCCCCGTCCTTGCCCAGCAATCGGAACTTGTACCGGGTGCCGACCGGGACCTCGGGCAGGAACACCTCCCACACGCCGGACCCGCCCAGCGAGCGCAGCGGCGTGCCGCGGCCGTCCCAGCCGTCGAAGTCGCCGCACACCCGCACGCCCTGCGCGGTCGGCGCCCACACCGCGAACGACGTGCCGTCCACCGGCCCGCCCGGGGTGTCGTAGGTGTGCGGGTGCGCGCCCAGCACCTCCCACAGCCGCTCGTGCCGGCCCTCGCCGATCAGGTGCAGGTCCAGCTCGCCGATGGTGGGCAGCCACCGGTACGGGTCGTCGGCGATGACGACGTTGCCGTCGCCGTAGTCGACCTCGAAGCGGTAGTCGCTCGGCGGCTCCGGCACCAGCCCGGCGAACAGGCCGCCCTCGACGGGGTCCAGCTCGAACCGCTTGTCGCCGACGAGCACCGACACCGAGCGGGCGCCGATGCGCAGCGCCCGCACGACTGTGCCGCCCGGGTGGGCGTGCGCCCCCAACACGGAGTGCGGATCATGGTGCGCACCCCCGAGCAGCCGGTCCACCTCGTCCTTGGCCGGTGCGATGCTCGTCACGACAGGTCAGTCCTCTCCGGCGGTGATCCTCGCGATGGACGCCAACGGCACGGTCAGCCAGTCCGGCCGGTTCCCGTGCTCGTAGGCGACCTCGTACACGGCTTTGTCCAGCTCCAGCGCGCGCAGCAGCGAACCCTGCTCGCGGGGGTCGGCGCCGACCTCCGCGTAGCCGTCGCAGAAGGCTTCCCGATTGCGACCGGTCCACTCCCGCGCCCGCACCTCCAGCTGGTGATCGGCCGGGTGGCCGACCAACAGCTGCTGCGCGGCGTAGTCGAACGAACGGAGCATGCCGGCCACGTCCCGCAGCGGCGAGCGCAGCGCGTTGCGCTCGGCCAACGGCGCCGCCGGCTCGCCCTCGAAGTCGATCAGCTTCCAGCCGGTGGCCGTCCGCAGCACCTGGCCCAAATGCAGGTCGCCGTGGATGAACTGCACGTCGACCAGCGACGGCCCGCTACGGGCCTGCTCGAACACGGCGCGTAACGCCGACTCGTGCTCAGCCAGGTCCGGCACGTCGGCCAGCACGATGTCGAGCCGGCGGTGCATCGCCTGCACGGCCTCGTACAGCCGCTCCGGCCCCTCCTGCCCGCTACCCAGCGCCTTGCGCAGGTCGGCGTGCACCTCGGCCACCGACTGGCCCAGCCGGAACGCCTCGCCGGCGAAGTCGCCGCCCACCTCGGCGGCGTGCAGGTCGGCCTCGGCCATCAGGTCGCGCACCGAGGCGGTGGCCATGGCCCAGCCCTCGACCGCGCCCTGCAGGAACTCCTGGAGGATGCCCAGCACCACGAACTGGTCGGTGATCGCGCCCAGCGGCCGGGCGATGTGCTTGGAGCCGACCGACTGGAGCGCCCGGTGCAGCTGGAGGTCGGGGTTGGCGCCCGCCACCACGCGCCGGAACAGCTTCAGGATGTAGTCGGTGCCGTACACCACCGAGGTGTTGGACTGCTCGGCGCTGACCGGCTTGGCCCGCTGCCCGGGCACGACCACGGCACCTGGCTCGGGGGCGAAGTGGATGCCCTCCACCCAGGTGTCCTCGGCGATCAGCGTCAGCAGCCGGCCCATCAGCTCGGTGTCGTGCACCGCCTCGTAGTAGACGTGTCCCTCGACCTGGCCGATCATCGCGTGCGCCAGGTGCTCCGGCAACTCGCGGCGCCGGCCGACCAGCAGCTGGTACTCCCCGTCGGGGGTGCTCAGCACGGCGTGCACCAGCTTCGGGTCGCCGTCGATCAGCGTGACGGCGTTGCGGGTGGACACCTCGGACAGGTCCCGGTTCTTGCCGCCGAACCAGCGCTGCTCGGGCAGCCAGCGCAGCAGGTCGTCGGACAGCGGTGTCAGCTCACTCACGGTGCCTCCCCACCCATGGTCTCCGGCACAAGTTGGAACCAGTAGAAGCCGTGCCCCGGCAGCGTCAGCAGGTACGGCAGGTCGCCGATGGGCGGGAAGCGCACGCCGCCGGTCATCTCCACCGGCACCAGCCCCCGGTACTCGGACAGGTCCAGCTCGACCGGCTGCGGGAACCGGGACAGGTTGTTCACGCACAGCAGCACGTCGTCGTTCCAGCGCCGCAGGTAGGACAGCATGCTCGGGTTGGTCGACCCCAGCTCGGCGAACTCGCCGAAGCCGAACGCCTTGTGCGCGGTGCGCACCTCCAGCATCCGGCGGGTCCAGTTCAGCAGCGACGAGGAGTTGTTGATCTGTGCCTCGACGTTGACGCCCTGGTAGCCGTAGGTGGCGTCGGCGATCACCGGCAGGTAGATCCGGTTCGGGTCGCAGCGGGAGAAGCCGGCGTTGCGGTCCGGCGTCCACTGCATGGGCGTGCGGACCGCGTCCCGATCGCCCAGCCAGATGTTGTCGCCCATGCCGATCTCGTCACCGTAGTACAGGACGGGCGAGCCCGGCAGCGACAGCAGCATCGCGGTGAACAGCTCCTGCTGGTTGCGGTCGTTCTCCAGCAGCGGGGCCAGCCGTCGGCGGATGCCGATGTTGGCCTTCATCCGGGGGTCCTTGGCGTACTCCGCGTACATGTAGTCGCGTTCCTCGTCGGTGACCATCTCCAGCGTCAACTCGTCGTGGTTGCGCAGGAAGATGCCCCACTGGGCGCCGGAGGGGATCTCCGGCGTCTGGGCCAGGATCTCCGAGATCGGGAACCGGGACTCGCGGCGCACCGCCATGAACAGCCGCGGCATCAGCGGGAAGTGGAAGGCCATGTGGCACTCGTCGCCGCCGACCGCCTGGTCGCCGAAGTACTGCACCACGTCGGCCGGCCACTGGTTGGCCTCGGCCAGCAGCACCCGGCCCGGGTACTCCACGTCCACCACCTTGCGGCAGCGGCGCAGGAACTCGTGGGTGCGCGGCAGGTTCTCGCAGTTGGTGCCCTCCTCCTCGAAGAGGTAGGGCACGGCGTCCAGCCGGAAGCCGTCGATGCCGAGGTCCAGCCAGAACCTCAGCACATCGACCATCGCCTCCTGGACCTCGGGGTTCTCGTAGTTCAGGTCCGGCTGGTGGCTGAAGAAGCGGTGCCAGTAGAACTGCCCGCGCACTGGGTCGAAGGTCCAGTTGGAGGACTCGGTGTCGACGAAGATGATGCGCGCGTCGGCGTAGCGGGAGTCGTCGTCGCTCCACACGTAGTAGTCGCCGTACGGGCCCTGCGGGTCGGTGCGGGAGGCCTGGAACCAGGCGTGCGCGTCCGAGGTGTGGTTGAGCACCAGGTCGGTGATCACCCGGATGCCCCGCCGGTGGGCCTGGTCGAGCAGGTACACGAAGTCGTCGACGGTGCCGAACTCCGGCAGCACCTGCCGGAAGTCGCTGATGTCGTAACCGCCGTCACGCAGCGGGGAGGCGTAGAACGGGGGCAGCCACAGGCAGTCGACGCCCAGCCACTCCAGGTAGTCCAGCTTCTCGGCCAGCCCGCGCAGGTCGCCGGTGCCGTCGCCGTCGGAGTCGGCGAACGCCCGCACCAGCACCTCGTAGAAGACGGCGCTCTTGTACCACTCGGGCTCGCGTGGAGCCTGTCTTGCCGTGCCGAAGTCGTCGCTGCTCGGCTCAACGAGGTGGCCGTCCTCGGTGAACTCCGTCCCCGGGATCTCTGTCCCAAGCTGGGGAGCGTCGGGCATCAGTCGCCACCACCCCTCGTCCATGGTCGGCTAGCCCCGCCACCGGGGACTACCCGAGGCGGAGCCGCGATATACGTGCTGATCAGGTTTACTTGCGAGAAATACTGATGACGTGCGCGACGGCACGCCAGGGCTCGAGCCGGACGTAGTTGGCCTGACCCCAGTCCCAGGTGTCGCCCGTGACCTCGTCGTGAGCGGTGACCCGCTCGTGCCAGTCGAATCCCAGCTCGGGCAGATCCAACCAGAGGGTGCCCTGTTGGGCGTTGTCCGGGTCGAGGGTCACCACCACGACCACCGTGTCGCCGGTGGTCGGGTCCGTCTTGCTGTACGCGATCAGCGCGTCGTTGTCGACGTGGTGGAAAAACAGTGTGCGCAGCTGGTGCAGCGCCGGGTGGTTCTTGCGGACCTGGTTGAGCTTGGTCAGCCACGGCTGCAGCGACCGGCCGTCCAGCAGCGCGGTGTGGTAGTCACGGGGCCGCAGCTGGTACTTCTCGGAGTCCAGGTACTCCTCGGAGCCCTGCCGCACCGGCTCGTGCTCGAACAGCTCGTAGCCGGAGTAGACGCCCCAGGTCGGGGACATCGTCGCGGCCAGCGCGGCCCGGATGGCGAACATCGCCGGGCCGCCGTGCTGCAGCGACTCGTGCAGGATGTCCGGGGTGTTGACGAACAGGTTGGGGCGGCCCTGCTCGGCGTGCTGCAGCCAGTCGACCATGAAGTCGATCAGCTCCTGCTTGCCGGTGCGCCAGGTGAAGTAGGTGTAGGACTGGGTGAAGCCGAGCTTGGCCAGGCCGTACTGGCGGGCCGGCCGGGTGAACGCCTCGGCCAGGAACAGCACGTCCGGGTAGCGCCGCTTGACCTCCCAGATCAGCCAGTGCCAGAAGTCCGGCGGCTTGGTGTGCGGGTTGTCCACTCGGAAGATCCGCACGCCCTGCTCGATCCAGTGCGTGATCACGCGGTCGATCTCGGCGTACAGGCTGCGCGGCTCGTTGTCGAAGTTGAGCGGGTAGATGTCCTGGTACTTCTTGGGCGGGTTCTCGGCGTAGGCGATCGTGCCGTCGGGCAGTGTGGTGAACCACTCGGGGTGGTCGATCACCCACGGGTGGTCCGGCGCGCACTGGAGCGCGAAGTCCAGGGCCACCTCCAGGCCCAGCTCCTCGGCGCGGTGCACGAAGCCCTTGAAGTCGGCCAGCGTGCCCAGCTCCGGGGCGACCGCGTCGTGGCCGCCGTCACGGGAGCCGATGGCCCACGGCGAGCCGACGTCGTCCGGGCCGGCGTTGAGGGTGTTGTTGGGGCCCTTGCGGTTGACCCGGCCGATCGGGTGGATCGGCGGCAGGTAGACCACGTCGAAGCCCATCTCCGCGACCCGGTCCAGCTCACGGGCGGCCGTGACGAACGTGCCGTGCACCGGCTTGCCGGTCTCGTCCCAGCCGCCGGTCGAGCGGGGGAAGAACTCGTACCAGGAGCCGTAGAGGGCGCGCGGGCGGTCCACCCACATCTTGTGCACCTTGCCCCGGGTGAGCAGTTCTCGCACCGGGTACTCGTGCATGATCTTGTCCACGTGCTCGGACAGCGCGGCGCCGACCCGGTCCGGCAGCGGCCGTTCACCGTCGCGCAACCCGGCGGCCACCGCGAGCAGCAAGTCCTTGTCGTTGCGCCGATCCGGGCGCTTGCCCACCCGCTCCACCAGCCGCGCGCCGAGCTCGAGGTCGTTGGCCAGCTCGGCGGAACCCTGGCCTGCCGCCAGTTTCTTCTCCACCGCCGAGCGCCAGGTCGTCCACGGGTCGCTCCAGGCGTCGATGCGGAACGTCCACGCGCCCTCGGCGTCCGGCACCACCGTGGCGACGAAGCGGTCCAGGCCGATGCCGTGCTCGACCATTCGGGTCTGGCGGGCGACCTTGTCGTTCGGGCCCTTCCACGTCACCGTGGCCGCGACCGCGTCGTGGCCCTCCCGCCACACCGTAGCGCCGACCGGGATGTGTTCTCCCACAACGGCTTTCGCCGCGTATCGGCCGCAACTGACCACCGGGGTGATGTCGTCGATGCCCAAACGTCCACTCATCGCCCACGCCCCTAGGTCGCCGCCGCCCGCCCATAGTGTGCCTTGGCCGGCCTGGTCCTAAACACCCGGGTTCGTTCGTGACCATGGCCCGTGACTCGGACCATGACCCGGTGGCCGAAGGTTAGCGTCCGAGCGGATCATCAGCCACCGCTGGGAGAATTCTTCATGTTCACTGGGGCAGGTCGCCTGTTGGCGGCCGCACTTCTCGTCACCTCGGTCACGGCCGTCACCGCGCCGTCGGCGTCCGCCGCGGTCTGTGTCTGGACCAGAACCGCGTTACCCACCACGGTGATCGCACCGTGCCCATGCCGCGCGTTCCGCGCGGGGCTCGGCCCCTCTAAGCCACTGCCTCGCCCTTGCCGGATTTCGCCCGCCGCCATCCGGTTCGGGTGGTGGGGCGCGTCGGTCGGCGGCGGCCGAAATCCGCCAACCGCGCGAAGCAGCGGCGGGGCCGAGCACTCTCACGTGTTAGAACGGTTCCCTCCACCGTGCCGCTGCCCGTCGACCCCAAGTGGACGAACACCACCGCCGACGCGATCAACACCGCCGGCGACGTCGCCGGCACCGCCGATGATCAGGTCGTCGTCTGGCACGCCGGCAAGTACAACGTGCTGCCCAGTCGTCGCCGCGGCTCGACCTCGTGCACGGCATCGACGACCAGGGGCACGTGCTGGCCGACATCGCCCTGGCCGCCGCCCGTGACGAGCTCAGCGTCGTCGTCATCGGCCCCGACGACCACACCGCCGCCGGCTCCGAGTATGGAGCTGGGTCGTGCTACGTGAGTGGCTCAGGTGGGCTGGGGGCGAAATGAGCCACTCACGTGCGCCTGCCGTCCGCCCGGGGCTGCAAGGTTTTGCAGGATGGGGGTGAAACTTGCAATGGCGGCGGGGGGCGGTTATAGGGTCGCCCACCGTGAGAGCACTCCGCCGGTTCACCGTCCGCGCCAGTCTGCCCGAGCCGCTCGCCGCGCTCGGTCGGCTGGCGACCAATCTGCGCTGGACGTGGCATCCGCCGACGCAGGAGCTGTTCGCCGCGGTCGACCCGCAGGCGTGGGAGAACGCCGGCAACGACCCGCTGGCCCTGCTGCGCGACGTGCCGGCGGCGCACCTGGAGCGGCTGGCCGCGGACGAGGAGTTCCTGGCCAGAGTCCGGGCCACGGCCGACGACCTGGACCACTACCTGACCGCCCCGCGCTGGTATCAGACCCGCGGCGAGCAGACGGAGCTGCCGGCGACGATCGGCTACTTCTCGATGGAGTTCGGCGTCACGGAGGCGCTGCCGAACTACTCGGGCGGCCTGGGCGTGCTGGCCGGCGACCACCTGAAGGCGGCGTCCGACCTGGGCGTGCCGCTGATCGGCGTCGGCCTGCTGTACCGCTCGGGCTACTTCCGCCAGTCGCTGTCGCTGGACGGCTGGCAGGAGGAGCACTACCCGGTGCTCGACCCCCGCGGCCTGCCGCTGGAGCTGGTCACCGACGCGGCCGGCACGCCGGTCCAGGTGCACGTGAGCGTGCCCGGCAACCGCACCCTGCACGCCCGGATCTGGCGCGCGCAGGTGGGCCGGGTGCCGTTGCTGCTGCTCGACTCCAACGTGGACGAGAACGACGACGACCTGCGCGGCGTCACCGACCGGCTCTACGGCGGCGACCAGGACCACCGGATCCGCCAGGAGATCCTGGCCGGCGTCGGCGGCGTGCGTGCGGTCCGCCTGTACTGCGAGCTCACCGGCACGCCGCAGCCGGAGGTGTTCCACACCAACGAGGGCCACGCCGGTTTCCTCGGCCTCGAGCGCATCCGCGAGCTGGTGACCGACCAGGGCCTCGAGTTCGACCAGGCGCTGGCGGCGATCCGCGCCGGCACCGTCTTCACCACGCACACCCCGGTCCCGGCCGGCATCGACCGCTTCCCGGTGGACCTGGTGCAGCACTACTTCGGCGGCGACCGGCTGCTGCCGGGCGTGCCGATCGAGCGGGTGCTGGCGCTGGGCGCCGAGGAGAACCCGGGCCTGTTCAACATGGCCCACATGGGCCTGCGGCTGGCCGCCCGCGCCAACGGCGTCAGCCGCCTCCACGGCGAGGTCAGCCGCGAGATGTTCGCCTCGCTGTGGCCTGGCTTCGACAGCGGCGACGTTCCCATCGCCTCCGTGACCAACGGCGTGCACGCGCCGACCTGGGTCGCCCGCGAGGTCATGGACCTCGCGGCCCGCGAGGTCGGCCCCGAGCTGGTGGAGGAGGCACAGGGCTGGGACGGCATCGCCA
>DASWRQ010000075.1:0-16048 GCA_036403095.1 Kutzneria sp.
AGTCACCGAGTGTGTCCGCCATGGTCGCCCTCCGCCTCCTACTGGTTCGCCAGCAATGTCGTCAGAGCAAGAGTCGCAAGCTGCTTGGAAACGTCACACAACTGCGTCGTGGAGAGCTTCTTGCTGGTCTGAATCACGGCCGCGTCCAGCTCCTGCCCGGCCGCCGTGCTCACCAGGGTCTGACAGGTACTTGCCGTCGGGTCCGTGAACTTCTCGGTGAGCAGCAATGTCTGCACTGCGGGATAGGACTGCACAGTGAGCTGTCGCAGGTCCTGGCCCTCATACTTGCCGCCGAGCCACGTCTCCACGCCTCGCGAGGGCTCGAGCGAAACGTTCAGCGTGTAGTCGCTGGGCTTGGTCACCAGATAGGAGCAACTCGACGTCGAGCCGCCCTCGGCATGTCCGGGCCCCGGGCCTTTGTCATGGGCGTTCATCTGGGCGATCTGCGTGTCCGTGAGCAGGGTGCAGGGATCGATGTTGGCGATCTTCAGGTCCTTCGGACGCGAGACCTGAGCGGTGGCCGCACCGGAGCTGGACGGGGTGGACGTCGGGTCGGCATGGCCGGGGTCGGTGTTGGGCGTACAGCCGGCCAACGCGACCACCGCCAGTGCGACCGTCACGCCGAGTCGGATCCGAACCGTCACCCTGCTGCTCCAAACGCGTCCGTGATCTGCTCTTCGGTATAGCCGTATTGCTGGGCGGCCGCCCTGAGATTGTCGGCGAGTTGACCCAGGCCGTCGATGTACTGCGTGATCCGGTTGTGATACGAGTCGTCGTTGGTCACGAGCGCCTCGTTCCACGCCTTCGTCGCCGCTTGACTGATCTTGTCGTCACCGATCTTGGTGACCTGCAAGTCGATCAACTTCGCCTTGGTGATTTTCGACAGCTGGTCGTACTGATCCTGGATGATCTTGCCGACCTGGAGCACGGTGTCGTGGTTGACCGTGATCTGGCCGCCGCTGACGGCGGCGTACTCGTTGGCGACGCCGCTGAACGGATTGAGGATGGCGCCGATGGCGCCGAGGTCGGCGCCGACCTGTTCCGCCTTCTCCATGAAGACCGCCCCCGCACGCTTCGTGACTACTCGGACCCGGTTCGCAGGCTACCAACGTTGGCGTGTGCCGTGCCTGAGTTCGACGTAGGCGGGGGCGGGACGGTTCCTACGAGATGTGGACGTCGCCGTGGACGGCCCGCAGGGCGATGTCGGACCGGTGGTGGGAGCCGGTGAGCTCGACGAGGCCGACGAGGCGGTAGGCCTCGTCGCGGGCGGCGGAGAGGGAGGGGCCGGTGCCGACGACGGAGAGGACGCGGCCGCCGGCGGAGACGACGGCGCCGTCGTCACGGCGGCGGGTGCCGGCGTGCAGGACGCCGTCGAGCTCGGCGCCGGTGATGACGTCGCCGGTGCGGGGCCGGCCGGGATAGCCCTCGGCGGCGATGACGACGGTGACGGCGGCGCCGTCCTCCCACTCCAGCGGCGGGTGGGCGGCGAGGCGGCCCTCGGCGGCGGCCAGGAAGAGGCCGGCCAGCGGGGTGCGGAGCAGCGCCAGGACGGCCTGGGTCTCGGGGTCGCCGAAACGGCAGTTGAACTCGATGACCTGGGGACCGTCGGAGGTCAGCGCCAGGCCGCAGTAGAGCAGCCCGGAGAAGGTGGCGCCGCGGGCGGCGAGCTCGTCGACGACGGGCTGCACGATGCCGGCGACAACGTCGTCGACGAGGCCGGCAGGAGCCCACGGCAACGGGCTGTAAGCGCCCATGCCGCCGGTGTTGGGACCGGCGTCGTTGTCGCCGACCCGCTTGAAGTCCTGGGCGGGCAGCAGCGGCACGACGGTGGTGCCGTCGACGACGCAGAACAGGGACGCCTCGGGACCGTCGAGGAAGGACTCGAGCAGCACGGGATGGCCGCCGTCGAGCAGGTGCATGGCGTGAGCCCGGGCGACGTCGTAGTCCTTGGTGACGACAACGCCCTTGCCGGCGGCCAGCCCGTCGTCCTTGACGACCCAGGTGGGGCCGAAGCGGTGCAGGGCGGCGTCGAGCCGCGCGGGGGTGTCGACGATCTCGCTACGCGCGGTCGGCACGCCGGCGACCTGCATGACGTCCTTGGCGAAGGCCTTGGAGCCCTCGATCCGGGCGGCCTCCTTGGACGGCCCGAAGCAGGGGATGCCGGCATCGCGGACGGGATCGGCGGCGCCGGCGACGAGCGGCACCTCGGGGCCGAACACCACCAGGTCGGCGTTCCATTCCTTGGCCAGGGCGGCCACCGAGCCGGGGTCGGCGAGGTCGACGCCGTAGGTCTCGGACACGGCGGACGTGCCGGCGTTGCCGGGGGCGCAGGCCAACGCGGTCACGGCGGGGTCTTTGGACAATGCCAGCAACAGGGCATGCTCCCGGGCACCAGACCCGATGACGAGGACGCGCACGACCGAACAGCGTACAGGTGCCCTTTCAGACGAGTTGGTCGTCCACGAAACACCAGCGCCAGGACTCCCCGGGCTCGAGCGAGCGCATGACGGGATGCCCGGCCTCGCGGTGGTGCGCGGAGGCGTGTCGGCCCCGGCTGGAGTCGCAGCAGCCAACGTGTCCGCACGACAGGCACAGTCGCAGGTGGACCCAGCGCTGGCCGGCGGCGATGCAGTCCTGGCAACCGGCCGAGGTCTGCGGGACCGCGATCTCGGAAGGCACGTGAACACAGGTCAACTTGAATATCCTTTCCGCTCGTGCAAGGCGTCGAGATCTTCTTGTTGCTGGCCGGCTCGCTCGCGGTGACGGCGCTGGCCCGCCGCCTGGACTGGCCGGCCCCGCTGCTGCTGGTCGCGGTCGGCCTGGCGGCCTCGTTCGTGCCGGGGCATGCCGGACTTCCGGCTGGAGCCGGAGCTGGTGCTCGTGCTGGCGACCACGCTAGGCGTCGGCCTGGTGGCGCACCTGCTGATCCCGTCGGCGTCACTCGTACTCGGTGCGATCGTGGCCCCGCCGGACGCGGCGGCGGCGGTCGCGATCGGCCGCAAGCTCGGCCTGCCGCGCCGGATCATGATGGTGTTGACGGGCGAGAGCCTGGTCAACGACGCGACGGCGCTGACGGCGTACAAGGTGGCGGTCGCGGCGGCCACGGGCACGGCGATGTCCTGGGGCACCGGCGTCGTGACGTTCCTGCTGGCCTCGGTGGGCGGCACGCTGACCTCGGGGCTGCGGCTGGGCATGCCCGGCAGGGGTGATCATCCTGTGCACCTTCGTCGTGACGGTGGGAACCCTGATGGTGCAGGGACTCACGCTGCCGGGCCTGATCCGTCTGCTCGGCATCAGCAGCACCGACGAGGACACCGACACGCTGGCCGAGGCGCAGGTGAAGTACCACGCGGCCAAGGCGCCCGCGGCCCGGTGGCAGCGGCTGCGCCTGACGATGTTGGCGGCCGAGCGCGAGGTGTTCATCGCCGCCCGGGACGAGAGGCAGATCGACGACGAGGTTTTCCGCCGCGTGCAACGGGAACTGGACCTGGAAGAGGCCGCGCTCATCCGGGAGTGAGCGCGGCCCGACCGTCTACAGCGCCGGCACCAGTTCCCGGGGCGCGGTCTTCGGCAGGTCGACGTCGATCAGGCCGCGGCGGACGAGCTCCGGCCGCACGCCCTCGCCGAACCAGTAGGCCTCCTCGAGGTGCGGGTAGCCGGAGAAGATGAACTCGTCGATGCCGAGCGAGTGGTACTCCTCGATCCGGTCGGCGACCTCCTGGTGGCTGCCGACCAGCGCGGTGCCGGCGCCGCCGCGGACGAGGCCGATGCCGGCCCACAGGTTGGGGTAGATCTCCAGCTTGTCCAGCCGGCCGCCGTGCAGGGCGACCATGCGCTGCTGCCCGACGGACTGGCTGGTCCCGAGCTGGGACTGGGCCTTGGCCAACGACGTCGGGTCGATGGCCGCGATCAACTTGTCGGCCTCGGCCCACGCCTCGCGGGAGCTGTCCCGGCTGATGGTGTGCAGCCGGATGCCGAACCGCAACGTACGGCCCTGAGCCTGCGCCAACTCCCGCACCCGGGCGATCTTCTCGGCGACCTGGGCCGGCGGCTCGCCCCACGTGAGGTACACGTCGACGTGCCGCGCGGCGACCGGCAGGGCGGCGTCGGAGGAGCCGCCGAAGTAGATCTGCGGCAACGGATCCGGCGGCACCGGCACCAGCCCGCCGGCGATGTGAAGGTGCTGCCCGTCGAAGTCGACCGGCGTGCCGGACCACAGCTTGCGCACGATGGCCAGGAACTCGTCGGTCCGGGCGTAGCGCTGGTCGTGCTCCAGCCAGTCGCCGAACCGCTGCTGCTCGATGGCGTCGCCGCCGGTGACCACGTTGAGCAGCAGGCGGCCCCGCGAGATGCGCTGGTAGGTCGCGGCCATCTGCGCGGCCAGCGTCGGCGAGACGGTGCCGGGGCGGAAGGCGACGAGGAACTTCAGCCGCTCGGTCTGGGCGATGAGCGCGGCCGTGGTCAACCAGGCGTCCTCGCACCACGTGCCGGTCGGCGTGAGCACGCCGGTGAAGCCGAGTTGCTCGGCGGCCCGGGCGATCTGGGCCAGGTAGTCGATGTCCGGGCCGCGCTGGGCCGGCGCGCCGGCCTCCTGGGAGCCGTGGAAGCGGTCGACGATGGTGCGGCCGTCACCCGAGGTGGGCAGGAACCAGTGCAGGACAACGCTCATCGTCAGCTCCCCGTGCTCTCGTACTGCTTGTCCACGAAGTGGGCGAACGTCAGCTTGGCCGGGATCACCTTGGCCGCGGCGAACGCGTCGGCCAGCTGCTGCTCGGAGGCGATCACCTTGTCGTCCAACGGGATCGGCAGCGTCGCCCCGTCGTTCACGGACGCCTTGGCCACCGCCGGGTCCAGTCCGGTGACCTTGGACCAGGCGCTGGCCCACTCGTCCTTGTGCGTGTCGGACCACTGCTGCGCCTTGGCGATCCGGGCCAGGTAGTCCTTGATCGCCGCGGCCTTGCCCGAGTCGGCCAACGCCGTCGTGGCGGCGACCTGGAACGAGTAGCCGTTGGCCGTGCCGCTGCTGCCGTTGACGATCGACCGGGCGTGGGCCTGCAACAACGCTTGCGAGGTATAGGGATCCCAGATCGACCACGCGTCGATGCGGTGCTGGGTGAAGGCGGCGTACGCGTCCGAGGGCTGCAGGTAGTTGATCTTCACGTCGGACAGCGCGATACCGAACTTGTTCAACACCGACAACAACTGGCCGTGGGCGGAGCTGCCCTGGGCCACCCCGATGGTCTTGCCCTTGAGCTGCTCGGGTTTCTGGATCGGCGAGTCGCCCGGCACCAGGATCGCGTCGCCCGGCCCCTTGTGCTGCCCGGCCTGCACGACGGTGATCTTGGCGTTGGCCGCGGCCGAGAAGATCGGCGGTGTGTTGCCGACGCCGCCGATGTCGATCGCCCCGGCATTGGCCGCCTCCAGCAGCGGCGGGCCGGAGGTGAACGTCGACCATTCGATCTTGTACGACGTGCCGTCCAGCAACCCGGCGGCCTGCAACAACGCCTGCGAGCCGCCCTTCTGGTCGCCGACCTTCAGCACCACCTGACCGGAGGCGGCCGACGCGCCGCCGCAGCCGGCCAGCGCCAGCGCGGCCATGGCGAGCAGGGGTAACAGGGCCTTATGCGGCTTCATCGGCGGACACTCCAAGGTCGGCGAGCACTCGGGCCCGCAGGTCGGTCAGGTCGGCGTGCCGGCGCGGCCGGCCGGTCGGCGGCGTGTGTTCGGCGACGATCCGGCCCTCGTCCAGCACCAGCACCCGGTCGGCCAGCACGAGCGCCTCGTCGATGTCGTGGGTGACCAGCAGCACCGACGGCCGGTGCCGCTGCCAGAGGTCGTCGACCAGCCGGTGCATGGCCAGTCGGGTCAGCGCGTCCAGCGCGCCGAACGGCTCGTCGAGCAGCAGCAGGTCGGGTTCGCGCACCAGCGCCCGGGCCAGGGACACGCGCTGCGCTTCGCCGCCGGACAACGTCAGCGGCCACGCCTGGGCGTGATCGGTCAGCTGCACCTCGGCCAGGGCCTTGTCGGCGACCGAACGGCCGTCGACCCCGTGCAGGCCAAGGGAAACATTGCGCCAGACCCGTCGCCACGGCAGCAGGCGCGGCTGCTGGAACGCGACGGACACCCGGCCGTTGACGGTGATCTCGCCGTCGCCTTCACGGTCGATGCCGGCGAGAATCCGCAGCAGCGTCGACTTGCCGGAGCCGCTACGGCCCAGCAGTGCGACGAATTCTCCTTGCCGTACAACAAGATCCAGGTCGTCGAGCACGCGGCGCGGCCCGAACCGACGGACCAGCCCGCGCACGGTCACCGTGTGCTGCGCCATCTGAGCGCCTTTCTCTCCAGCGCGCGGACCAGCGCGTCGGTGGCCAGGCCCAGCCCCGCGTAGACGACGAGGCCGACCACGACCTGGTCGGTGCGCAGGAAGTCACGGGCGTTGTTGATCAGGTAGCCGAGGCCGGCGTCGGCGTTGATCTGCTCGCCGACGATCAGCGACAGCCAGGCCACGCCGAGGCCCTGCCGCAGCCCGACCAGGGACTGTGGCAGCGCGGCCGGCAGCACCACGTGCAGCAGCCGCTCCCAGCGGGTGAAGCCGAGCACCTCGGTCGCCTCCAGCAGCTGCGGGTCGGTGTCCCGGATGCCGGCGTAGACGTTGAGGTAGAGGGGAAACGTGAAACCCAGTGCGACCAGCGCGATCTTGGGCTCCTCGCCGATGCCGAACCAGATGATGAACAGCGGGATCAGGCCGAGGAACGGCAGCGTGCGCAACATCTGCACGGGCGGGTCGACCAGCACCGCGCCCCACCGGGACAGGCCGGCGGTGATGCCCAGCGCCAGCGCGATCACGGCGCCGACGGCGACGCCGATGAGCACCCGGCGCAACGACACCACGAAGGCGTCGCCGAGCTGCCCGGACGTGGCCAGGTCGACCCCGGCGGCCAGCACTTTCGCCGGTGAGGCGAGCTTGTCCTCGGGCAGGATGCCGGTGCCGCTGGCGATCTGCCAGACCAGCAGCAGGACGACCGGGCTGAGCCAGCGCCACGCCCCGGACAACGGGCGACGGCGGGATTTGCGGGTTGGGGTGGCCGACGAAGCCTGAAGCGGGCGCTCGGTGGCCAGGACGGGAATCGCCACGATTCCTCCGACGGTGGGTGGGCGCGCGAAGGTGAGAAGTTCTCAGCTGCTGAGAGACGTCAGCGAACCGGACAGACCGCACTGGCCTGCCGGCGGAGGTCCACGTGAATCCGTGTGACCAGTCGTTCACCCATGCGTGGGAGTCTTGGCGAGCCGTCGAGGGTGTGTCAACGCTGGTCGGGGCGGGTCCCGGATCCTGGGAGTCTGTCGTACAGGGAGGTTTTCGGATGCACGGAGCCCAGTTGCTGCTCCTTGTCGTCGGCTCGATCGCGGTGACCGCGGCGGCCCGCCGCTGGGATCTGCCGGCGCCGCTGCTGCTGGTCGTGGTGGGCCTGGCGATCTCGTTCCTGCCCGGGGCCGACGACTACCAGCTGGATCCGCACATCCTGTTGGGCGTGGTGTTGCCGCCGCTGCTGTACTCGGCGTCGCTGGACAGCTCGTACCTGAGCTTCAAGGCGGTCGCCGACCCGATCATCCAGCTGGGCGTGGTGCTGGTGGTGATCACCGCCTTCGTCGTCGGCCTGCTCGCGCACCTGCTGCTCCCCGGGCTGCCGTGGGAAGTCGCACTGCTGCTGGGGGCCGTGGTCGCGCCGCCGGACGCCGTCGCCGCGGTGGCCATCGGCCGCAAGCTGGGGCTACCCCGGGGCGCGATGACCGTGCTCACCGGCGAGTCACTGGTCAACGACGCGTCCGCGTTGACCCTGTACAAGGTCGCCCTCGCCGGCATCGCCGGGGGCAGCACCGGCCTGTTCGCCCAGCTGTCCACGTTTGTCATCGCGGTCGTGGTGGGCGTCGCCGTCGGCCTGGTGATCGGCGTCGCCGCCCACTTCGCCCGGACCCATCTCGACGACACCGTGCTGGAATCCGTGCTGGGGCTGGTGGTTCCGTTCGCCTGCTATCTGGTGGCCGAGGAGCTGTACGGCTCCGGGGTGCTGGCCGTGGTCGCCGCCGGCCTGTATCTCGGACACAACTCGCCGAAGGCCGGCTACGCCACCCGGCTGCAGGAGCAGTCCGTCTGGACCACCGTGGACGTTCTGTTGGAGTCCCTGGTGTTCGGCCTGATCGGCCTGGAACTTCCGTTCGTGCTCAAGGGAATCTCCGACTTCAGCATCCTGCCCGTCGCGCTGGCCCTGCTCGGCGCGGTGATCCTGGTGCGGATCGTGTTCGTGTTCGGCCGCAACGTGTTGCTGCGGATGATCCGTCGCCGTCGGCACCGGCCGTCCTGGAAGATCAGCGCCGTGCTGTCGTGGACGGGCATGCGCGGAGTGGTCACGCTGGCCGCGGCCGCCGGCATTCCCGAGGACACGCCCGGCTGGGTCTACGTCCAGTTCGTCGCGTTCGTGATCACGGTCGGAACCCTGCTGTCGCAAGGGGTCTCGCTGCCCTGGCTGATCCGCGCGCTGAAGATCCAGCAGCCCGAGGACCACGGCCAGGAGCAGCGGGCCCGCAAGGCCGCCGCCAAGGCGGCCAAGGCCATGCTGTCCGAGCTGGTGCCGGCCGAGATCCCGGCCGAGCAGCGGAAGATGTTCGGCCAGCGGATGCACCAGATGATGCAGCTGCGCGACCGGATGATCGAGCAGGACCCGTCCCAGGAGGGCGCGATGACCCGCGTCCGCCGGGAAATGCTGGCCAAGCAACGGGAAGTGCTGGTCGCCGAGCGCTCCGCCGGCCGGCTGGACGACGCGGTCATGCGCAAGGTGATGCGCGAGCTGGACCTGGAGGAGGCCATGCTCGCCGGCACGTGGAGGTCACGCCTGTGACCTCCACGGACCGCGAAGCTCAGTTGACGAACTGGTGCCGGACGATGGTCTGCTCGCGGCCGGGACCGACGCCGATCGCCGAGATGCGCGCGCCGGCGATGGACTCGAGGTACTCGACGTAGGCACGGGCGTTGGCCGGCAGCTCCTCGAACGTGCGGCAGTGGCTGATGTCCTCGAACCAGCCGGGCAGCTCCTCGTACACCGGGACGGCGTGGTGCACGTCGGTCTGGGTCATGGGCATCTCGTCGACCCGCTGGCCGTCCACTTCGTAGGCCACGCAGACCGGCACGGTCTCGTGCCCGGACAGCACGTCGAGCTTGGTGAGGAAGTAGTCGGTGATGCCGTTGACCCGCGCTGCGTAGCGGGCGATGACGGCGTCGAACCAGCCGGTGCGGCGGGACCGCCCGGTGGTGACGCCGAACTCGCCGCCGGTCTTGCGCAGCCGCTCGCCCATCTCGTCGGTCAGCTCGGTCGGGAACGGACCGGAGCCGACCCGCGTGGTGTACGCCTTGAGGATGCCGATGACGGTGGTGATCCGCGTCGGCCCGATGCCGGAGCCGGCCGAGGCGCCGCCGGAGGTCGGGTTGGACGACGTGACGAACGGGTAGGTGCCGTGGTCGACGTCGAGCAGCGTGCCCTGCGACCCTTCCAGCAGCACGTTCTCGCCGCGGTCCAGCGCCTGGTTGAGCAGCAGCCGGGTGTCGGCGATGCGGTGCTCGAACGCCTCGGCGTGCTTCAGCACGTCGTCGACAACCTGCTCGGGGTCGATGGCCTTGCGGTTGTACACCTTGACCAGCAGCTGGTTCTTGAAGTCCAGCGCGGCCTCGACCTTCTGCCGCAGGATCTTCTCGTCCAGCAGGTCCTGCACCCGGACGCCGACCCGGGAGACCTTGTCCTGGTAGGCCGGGCCGATGCCGCGGCCGGTGGTGCCGATCTTGGCCTTGCCCAGGTAGCGCTCACTGACCTTATCGATGGCCACGTGGTACGGCATGATCAGATGCGCGTCGGCGGAGATCAGCAGCTTGCTGGTGTCCACGCCGCGTGCCTCCAGCCCGGCCAACTCCTCGAGCAGCACGCCGGGGTCGACCACGACGCCGTTGCCGATGACGTTGCGCACGCCGGGCGTGAGGATGCCGGAGGGGATCAGGTGCAGCGCGAAGTTCTGGCCGTCGGGGAGCACGACGGTGTGGCCGGCGTTGTTGCCACCCTGGTAGCGGACGACCCACTGGATGCGGTCGCCGAGCAGGTCGGTGGCCTTGCCCTTGCCTTCGTCGCCCCACTGGGCGCCGATGAGGACGATGGCAGGCATGTGAGACTCCCCGTGCTAGTCGACTAAAGGCCGAATGCCGGTGCACGACTGTAGACCAGGAGGTGGTGATGGGTGCACTAGTGCTGGCCTGCGGAAAGGACGCAGGTCACGCTCAGTCACCAGCCTTTGCCGACCGTGATGACATCGAGCTGCACCCGGTCCCGGCCCGCCCCGGCAAGGACGATGTCGATCACCTGGTCAAGGGCTTGGACGGACGGCGGCTGGTGGTGGTCGGCGGCGACGCCGACCTGGCCGCGGTGGTGCTCCGGCTGTTGCGCAAGGACCAGCTCAAGGACGTGACGGTCGGCTTTGTGCCGACCGAGGCGGACTCGACAGTGGCCTCGCTGTGGGATCTGCCACTCGAGGCCGGCCGGGCCGTCGACATCGCGCTGACCGGGGATCCCGATCCGGTGCCGCTGATCCGGGACGACAGCGGCGGTGTGCTGGTCGGACGAGGCGTCATTGGGCCGGTTCGCGGCATGGCCTACTGCGACGAGACCGTGGTCCTGCGGGGCCAGGCCAGCCGCATTACGGTCAGTCCGGACCCGGACCGCGGCGCCGGCCTGCTCGTGCAGGTGACCAGGCGGACGTTGATGGTCAAGCGCAGCACGGCGGCGGTCGGCCGGGCCTGCCAGATCGGCTGCGTGCCGGCGATCGTGCGGCTGGACGGCGTGCCGCACCCGCGCCCGGTGAGCAAGTGGACCTGGTACCGCAACTCCGACGACCTGAGGTTGGCGAGGGGCTTGCTGTGACGCTCACTTCCCTGTTCAAGGCCGGGCCCGGCGGTGTGATGACCGACGACGTCGGCGTGATCACCGGCGACCTGGAGCTACGCACCACGCTGGCCGACGACGGCGCGGTGACCGTCGAGGTCCGCTACGAGGGCGCGGACGAGTGGTACCGGCTCTCGGCCGCCGACTGCCAATTGGCCGACCCCAAGGACCACGAGCCCGTGCACCACGCCCTGCACGGCGTCCTGAACCGCCCGGAAGGCTGACGCCGAACCAGCGTGAAAGCGCAATTCCTCACGTTGAACGTGAGGAATGGTCCCTTCCAAACGCTGGGGGCTTGACAAAGTCAGAGGGGCGGCAGGGCGGAGAGGGCGTCGGAGCGGGTTACGCCTGCGGCGACGAGAAGGTCGACGACGATGGAGCGGAGCTGGGCGACCATCACCCGCACCGAGAAGTCGTCGACGGCCAGCAGGGAGTCCGTTTCGGCGGCGGATGTGCGCAGCAGGGCCCGGGTGCGCACGGGATCGACGCCGCGAGCCAGTTCGTCGCGCAGGGCGTCGACGGCACTGGCCAGGCCGTCGAGCACCGCGGGCAACTTGGACGGCACCTGTTCGCCGTCCCGCAGCACGGCCAGCGCCCGCCGGGCCAGCACGCGGGTGTTGCGCATGGCCAGGTCGACCGGCCCGGCGGCGGCGCGGTAGCGGTCGAGCTCGCCTCGGTTGCGCCAGCGCAGCGGTGCGATGGTGGCGACCTCGGCGCTCGTGACCAGGGCGGTCTTGAACTCGTCGATGGCCTTCTGCGACGCCCGCGCCCGGCTCAGGGCCGCCGCCGCGGCGACGGTGTCCCGGTCCGGCACGGCCTCGCCGATGGCCCGCAGCACGCCGGCCAGCTCGCCCAGCACGACCCGGCCGTGTCGGTGGGCCAGGTTCAGCGGATTGGGCGGGAACAGGGCGATGGCGATCAGCCCCATGGTCCCGCCGATCAGGGCGTCGATCATCCGGTCGAAGCCGCCGCTGGTGGTCGGCGGGGCCAGCGTGGCGATCAGCACGGCCGAGGTGCCGGACTGCAGCGCGATCACCGCCCCGCCGTCGAGGAACACCGCGGCGGCCATGGCCAGCACCACCACCAGCATGATCTGCCAGGTGCCGGCGCCGATGCGGGAGATCAGCACGTCGCCGACGCCGACCCCGACGCTGACGCCGACCACCAGCTCGATGACGCGGCGCAGCTTCTGGCCAAGGGCCACGCCGATGCAGGTGACCGCGGCCGCGGGCGCGAAGAACGGCTGGGCGTGGCCGACGAGATCGGTGGCGACCAGCCACGACCCGCCGGCGGCGAGGCCGGCCTGGGCGATGGGCAGGGCCGTGCGCTGCAACCGCCGCAACCGGCGGCGCAACTGCGCCCACAGCCGTTCCAGCACGTCGGATCAGGCCAGGCCGAGGGCCGCGGGCGCCTGCGGGTCGCTGTCGGCCAGGAAGGTGCGGCAGCGGTCGTACTCCTCGGTCTCGCCGATCTCGCCGGCCGCCCTGGCCAGCGCGGCGAGCGCGCGCAGGAAGCCCTGGTTGCCACGGTGCGCGAACGGCACCGGGCCGAAGCCCTTCCAGCCGTTGCGGCGCAGCTGGTCCAGGCCGCGGTGGTAGCCGGTACGGGCGTAGGCGTACGCCGCGACGGCGTCGCCCTGCTCAAGGGCGCGCTCGGCCAGCGCCGCCCACGCCTCGCTGAAGTCGGGCGCGCCGCGGACCACGGTCGCCGGGTCGGCGCCGTCCTCCAGCTGGGCCTGGAGCTCAGGACGGTCGGGCAGCAGGGTGGGGCCGGGGCCGAGCAGGTTGTCGTTCAGGCTCATGGGCCCATCGTGCCCGACGCCCGGTCGCCCCGACGATTCAGCTCAGCAGCAGCCGGACCAGCACACCGCCGGTCACCAGCACCAGCGCGGTGACCACAACGCCCGCGACGACACGTTTGTTCACTTCTGATCACTCCCGTACTCGGTGTAGACCGGTGACATTGCCCACTCGGCCCGGCCCGGGCAACGCGGCTCACCCACTCGATCGGGTGGTATGCGCCTGATCTCGGTTCGGCCGAAACGGTGGAATCGGCTCCGGCGAGCGTTCATGCTCGCTGCTATGAGCACGAAAGGCTGGTCCGTGGCGCGCGTGCGCGAGCTGTGGTCGCTGTACTGGACACGCGGCGCCGCGGGCCGACAGACGCCGGCCGAGCTGGTCTCGATCATGTATGCCTGGTGGTTCGTCGCGCTGGCGCTCAAGCTGCTCGGCGGCTCGTGGGACATCTCGTGGCACTTCTGGACCATCCGCGACAACCTCGCGCCGCCGCACGACCTGAACACCGTCGGCACGTGCATCGCGGTGGTGCTGGTGCTGTTCCACACCTACACCGGCTACGCCGCCGACCGGGCGACCCTGCGCTGGATGCAGTGGGGCACCGGCCTGTTCCTCATCGCCATCCCGATCGACGTGGTCAACCACACCGTGAACGGGCTGGACATCACCACCTGGAGCCCGTCGCACTCGCTGCTGTTCATCGGCACCGCCGGCATGCTCATCGGCGTGGCCATGGGCTGGTACCGCAACGCCGCCCGCGGCCGCTGGTTCGCGCCGGGCCTGATCGTGCTGCTGACCCTGGTCTTCGAGGACTTCTGGTTCCCGAACGAGCAGCAGGAGTACGGCGTGCTGGAGATCGCGTCGTGGGACGCCAACCCCGGTCATCCCTACGCCAACGACGAGCTGCTCAGGTTCGCCGCCGACCAGGTCCACCAGCCGATCGGCCGCGCGGGCATCGTGCACTTCTCGCTGCCCATGCCGGACTGGGTGTACCCGGTGTGGGGCCTGGGCGTCTGCGTGCTGCTGTTCGCGCTGGGCCGGCAGATAGTGGGCCTGCGCTGGACGGCGACCGCGATGGCCGGCCTGTACGTGGGCTTCCGCACGGTGCTGTGGCTCGTGCTGACGGCGACGACCTTCCCGCCGTCGGCGGTGCCGTTCTTCCTGCTCGGCGCGGGCGTGACCATCGACCTGGTGTTCCTGGTGCCGATGTCGAAGTGGCTACGGCCCGTTGTCGGCGCGATAGCCGTCACGGCCGTGACCTACGGGCTGCTCTTCGTGCAGTCGGTGCTGCTGGCCGCCCCGCCGCGGGCCGACTGGGCCGCCCCGGTCAGCGCCGTCGTCCTGGCCGTCCTCTGGCTCGCCGCAACCGTCGTGACCAGGCGGGTCACGCTCCCGGGCACGCCGAATGCCAGTGTCGAACAGCCGACCCTGAAGGGCTGACCCGGGGGTTTTCCCTACCCGGACCGGGGGCCATTACCTATTCATTCCGGCCGCCCGTGCCGCGACGATTGTCGGTATGAGGGGGACACTGCAGCAGATCGGTCCTTTGTGGACACGCGGCGAGCCGGGGAGGGCCACGCCGCCGGGGGTGACGGTCGCGCTGCTCACGTCCTGGCTGGTCGCCCTGGCGTTCAAGACGCTGGGCGCCAGCTGGGACGTGGCCTGGCACTTCAAGTGGATCCGGGACACCACGGCCCCGCCGCACATGGTCAACTTCCTCGGCACCGGCATCGCGGTGGCCCTGGTGCTGATCCACACCTACACCGGCTACGGGGTCGACCGGCGGTCGCTGCGGTTCCTCCAGGTCGGCATGGGCTCGTTCCTGGTGACGATCCCGATGGACATCGTCAACCACACGGTGAACGGCCTGGACCTGACCGCGTGGAGCGTCACCCACGTGTTGCTCTACACCGGCACCACGGTCACGCTGATCGGTCTGCTCATGGCCTGGCACAAGCAGTTTCCGCGATCGCACCGGTGCTACCGGCTCGGCTTCGCGGCCCTGTGGCTGTCGCTGTTGGAGAACCTGTGGTTCCCCAACGAGCAGCAGGAATACGGCGTGCTGTCGTTGGCGGCGTGGGACCGCGGCCAGACCTACGCGGAGCCGGAGCTGTTGCAGTTCGCGGCGTCCCAGATCCACCACCCGGTCGACCGGGCCGCGGTCGAGCACTTCAGCCTCGGTTTGCCGGAATGGCTCTATCCGGTGTGGTGCGTGCTGTCCGCGACGATCGCTTTGATGCTGGCGAAACGCTTCCTGGGCGGTCGGTTCACCGCCACGCTCATCGCCGCCGGCTACGTCGGCTACCGCACGCTGGGGCTGGGATTCATTGCCGGCATCGGCTTTCCGCCGTACGCGGTGCCGGTGTGGGCGCTGGCCATCGGTGTCGCGGTGGACCTCGCGTACCTGCTCCGAGCACCGCTCACGGCCGCCGTGCTGGCTCCCGGTCTGGCATATTTGGCTCTGTGGGGCCAAAGCTTGGCCCTGGTCGCGCCGCCGTCAGACCTCCGGTCGGGTCCGGTGGCCGTCGCGGCGCTGCTGCTGGCACTGGTCGCCGTCGGGAGGTTAACCCCCGTCGGACTCAGGTGGACGCCACCTGTCCGCGCCGTTCGATCACGGACACGCTGGCAGCATGGGGAAAACCGCAACAGGGGCGCGCTACTCGGCAGCGGTCGCCGATGACGAGGACATCGGTCGCGCGGCCCAGCGGCTGCGTAACGAGGTGGCGGTGGAGCCGCTGTGGCTGCTGGCCAAGCGAGGGTCGCCGACTGGCCGCTGATCGGGGCGATGGCCCGGCGAAGCGGGACGATCTTCATCGAACGTGACAACTTACGTTCACTGCCCGTTACTGTCGCCGCACTGGCGCACGCCTTACGTTCGGGGTGTTCCGTTCTCGTCTTCCCGGAGGGAACCACCTGGTGTGGCCGGAAAATGGGGGTGTTCCGGCGGGCCGCGTCCCAGGCCGTGCCGGACGCTGACGCGGTCCGCCCGGTGACTATTCGTTACAGCGCGCCGGTCGCGGCGTACGTGAGTGACGACCCGCTCACGACCTCGCTGGTGCGGGTCACCCGGGCCGGCGGTCTCCGCGTGCACCTCACCGCGCATTCCTTGGTGCGCGGGGCGGACCGGCGGGAGCTGGCCGCGGCGGCGAGGCGGTCGATCGATGCTTGATCTCGTGCGGGAGTTGGCAGCGTCACCGTGGCTGTGGGTGGCCGTGTTCCTGATCGCCGGTCTGGACGCCCTGCTGCCGTTCATGCCCAGCGAGACCACTGTGGTGC
>DASWRQ010000076.1:0-9358 GCA_036403095.1 Kutzneria sp.
AGCCCGACCACGACCGGGTCGTGGTCGGAGGCCGCGAACGGGTCGGTGCCGTTGAACAGCAGGGTGGCGTTGTAGTTGTAGCGGCTGTACGCGTACGCCACCGCCTCCTGTGCGCTGATCTGCCACACGTCGGCGCCGGTCACCAGGGCCAGCGCGGCCGGGTTGGCCAGCACGTGGTCGAGCGAGCCCTCGAGACCGTCGAACGAGTAGGTCTGCTCGGACGGGTCGAACTTGCTGCCGAGGTCGGTGTAGCCGGCCGCGTACAGGGTCTCGATCGGGTCCTCGTGGGTGTAGGCGTTGAAGTCGCCGACCAGGAAGATCCGGTCGGTGCCGATGGCGGCGGCACGCGAAGCGGCGAACGCGCTCGCGTCCTGGGCCTGGTGCACCCGGCTCTCGTTGAACGCGCCCTGGTCGGCGGCGGGCGACGAGGTGTCCTCGGCGTCGCCCGGGTAGAGCGGCGTGCCGGTGCCCTTCGACTTCCAGTGGTTGGCGACGACCAGGAACGCGTCCGAGTCGGCGGCGCCCACCTTCTTGAAGCCCTGGGCCAGCGGCTCGCGGGCGATCGAGAACGGCTGCCCGGCCCCCGAGTCGCCGGTGAGCACCGTGGACGGGCCGACCAGCGAGACGTCGGCCGGCTTGTAGATGAACGCGGTCCGGATCACGTCCTGCTGGTCGAGCGGCGGCAGCTGGTCGGCGGCCGGGGACGGGACGTAGGCCCAGATGTTCGCGCCGGCGGCCACGTTGAGCTCGCCGACCAGGCCGGACAGCGCGGTGTCGCGCGGCTCGCCGAACTTGGCCGAGTTCTCGATCTCCTCCAGCGAGACGACGCTCGCGCCGAGCCGGTTGATGCCGGTGACGATCTTGCTCTGCTGGCGGGCGAAGCTGACGGCGTCGGCGGCGCCGCGCGGGCCCGCGCTGCCGTCGGTGCCGGTGCAGGTGTTGACCCCGATGTGGTTGCCCGCACGGTCGTTGTAGTAGGTGCAGGTGCCCAGCCCGGCCGCGGTGTAGGCGGCGCCGGTCATCGGGAAGTAGTTCTCCACGTTGAACGTGGCCAGGCGGGTGCCGCCGACGTCGGCCGGCTGCGCGTTGCCGGCGCGCAGGTCGCTGAACGTCGCCACCGCGGCGCCGTCGTCGGTGACCTGCGCGAGGGGCTGGAAGTTCCACAGCGAGTTGCGGTAGTCGAGGATCAGCGGCTGGTGGAACGTCACCTTGGCGCCGATGGTCACCGCCTCGGTGGCGGTCAGCCAGGGCAGCGGGTGGCCGGAGTTGGCCGCCGTGCTGTAGTTCAGGCTCGAGCCGTCGTCCAGGGTGACCGTGCGGGCCGCGTTGTCGGCCGCCGCGGCCTGCGCCTCGGCGCTGTTGGCCCGGCCGGCGTCGGTCGGCTGGCGCAGCGGCTTGTCTCCGGCCGCGAGGGTGAACGAGCCGTAGAAGTTGGCGTCGTAGTTGTCGGAGACGGTGAAGTCACCCGGCGGCGCGACCAGCTCGCCCTCGTGGGCCTCCTTCTCGGCCGCGGTGTCCAGGTCGGACCAGGGCAGCGTGTCGGCCTTCACGGCCGGCAGCGCGTCGTCGAGCTCGGTGACGGTCGGGCTGCCGAGCTCGGTCTCGCCCTGGAACTCGGACACCTTGCCGGTGACCCGTACGCTCTCGCCGACGCTGACCTGCGCGGCCGAGATCGAGCCGAAGACGAAGACCGCGTCGGAGGCGCCGGGCGTCCGGTCGGTGGAGCCGCCCGCGCCGCCGGTCTCGAGGAAGAAGCCGCTGAAACCGCCGGTCGGGTAGGCCGCGGTGACGACGCCCTCGGTGGTCACGGTCTGCCCGGACAGCGGCGAGGTGTCGGTGTTCGTGCCCTGGATCTCGGCGATCGGGGTGACGGCCGCGGTCGCGGCCACCTCGACGCCGAAGGTCGCGCTGCCGCTGACACCGTTCGCGTCGGTCGCGGTGACGGTCACCGACGAGGTGCCGGCGGCGGTCGGCGTGCCGGAGAGAACCCCATCCGAGGACAGGGTCAGGCCGGCCGGGAGGCCGGCTGCGCTCCAGGCGTACGGCGTGGAGCCGCCCGTGGCGGCCAGGGTGACCGGGGTGATGGCCGTGCCCAGCGTCGCGCTCTGGGTTCCGGGGTTGGTCACCGTCACCGTGGTGGTGCCGCCGGTGCCGTCGGAGGCGGCGTTCTGCGGCGTCGGCGTCGCGGTCGTGAAGTCGGCGAGGTTGTTGTCGGTGTCAGCGCCGCCGGCCGCGCGCTGATAGCTCAGGACCAGCGAGTTGCCCGTCGCGGCGCTGCCCTCGGGCGCGTTGCTGGTGCCCCAGCCGATGCGGTCGACGACCGAGGCGTCGGTCGGCAGCACGCCGGAGGTGCTCGCCGCGACGTAGAGGGTGCCGCCGCCCGCGCCCGGGTTGACGCTGCCGCCGGTGCTCAGGTCGGCCGCCGGCAGGGGTGCGCCCGGGTTGGACGCCGCGCCGTTGCCCGGCAGCTGGATCAGGAAGTGGCCGTGCGCCGCGACCGAGCCGGCCAGCGCGAACACCTGCGATCCACTCGGGACGACGGTGCTGGTGGGCGCCCGGTACTGCAGGGTGTCGCCGGCCAGGTCGACGGCGGCGCTTCCCGGGTTGTAGAGCTCGACGAACTTGTTCTGGAAACTCGCACCCGACGAGCCGCCGTTGACGTACGCCTCGCTGATGACCAGGCCGGTGCCGGCCGGGCCGGCGAACGCGGAGGTGCCGGACAGCGGGCAGGCGGCCACTCCTAACGTCAGTGACAAGGCCCCTATGGTGAGTCGCCTCATGAGCGCCCCTCTTCTATCTGTGACAAAGGTTCCGGCTCGCGCGGGCCGACCTTCGGACGCTAGGCGCCGACGGTCGTATCCATGGAGGACGAAACCTGAACGGTGCATGTCAGGCTAGAGCACCTTCACGAATCTTCGCCAAAAGCCGCCCTTGCCGGCACTTCCTACCGCACGCTGGACAAACGTGGAGCCCACCAGCAGAGCGCGCCGCCGGAGCGTGTCCGCCGGCGCCGCCGCGGTCGTCGTCTATCTCGGGCTGGGTCTCGTGGTGATGGCTCACTACCTGCCCCACCCGGACGCCGTCATCGACCGCGCGATACCGGACGACAACGCCTGGCTCTGGTGGGCGCTCGAGCACGGCGCCTACTCGGTGCGGCACCTGAGCAACCCGTTCTACACCCACCGGATGCACGTGCCGGACGGCGTGAACATGATGGCCAACAACTCGGTGCTGGGCGTGACGATCCCGCTCGCCCCGCTGACCACGCTCGCCGGGGCGAAGATCAGCTACCTCGTCTGGACGGTCGCCGCCTGCGCGGGCACCGCGACCAGCACCTACTGGGCACTCTCCCGGCACCTGGTCGAGAACCGGGTCGCCGCCTTCATCGGCGGAGCGTTCGCCGGGTTCGCGCCCGGCGTCGTCCACCACACCAACGGGCAGCCCAACTTCGCCACCAACTTCCTGCTTCCCCTGATCCTCGTGGGCACGCTCCGGCTGGCCACCACCGAGCACTGGGCGCGTGACGGCACCGGGCTGGGCCTGCTGATCGTCTGGCAGCTGTTCATCAGCGAGGAACTCCTGCTCATCACGTCGGTGACGGCCGGGTGCCTGCTCATCGCGTACGTCGTCGGGCGCCGCACCGGCGCCCGCCGGGTGACCGCGGGCCTGGTGGTGACCGGGATCGTGGCCGGCGCCCTGGCCGCCTACCCGCTGTGGACGCAGTTCGCCGGGCCGCAGAGCTACCGCGGCATCCCGCTGTTCCACGACTGGGGCGAGGATCTGGTCGCCTTCGTGACGCTGCCGCCGGACAGCCTGGGTGGCGTCGCTCCACCGCCGTGGATCCTCGCGACCGAGCAGAACACCTGGTACGGCTGGCCACTCCTGATCGCCGTGGTTCTGCTCTGGCCCACCTACCGCCGACACCGGACGGTCGTCGCCGTGGCGTTGATCGGCGCCGTCGGCGCGCTCGGGCCGTGGATCCGCTGGGCGGGACACGCCACCGCCGTGCCCGGGCCGTGGGTCCTCGAGCCCCGCTACCTGCCGGTGGTGAGCATGATGCTGCCGTCCCGGCTCGCGTTCGTGACGACCGGAGCGCTCGCGGTGCTGCTCGCCATCGGCTGGGACGATCTGGCGCGGCGCGCCCGGCTGCACCGGGGAACCAGGCGGGCGGACCGGGCCCGGCTCGCCCAGTTCGGGGTCGTGGCGGCACTGTTCCCGCTGCTCCCGACCCCGCTGCCGGTGGTGCCCCAGACCCGGACCCCGGCGTTCATCGCGTCGGGCGCCTGGCGGCCGTACGTCCCGCCGGGCACCTCGCTGGTGCCGGTGCCGCCGCCCGACAACTCCCTCGGCCGCGACACGCTGACCTGGACCGTCGACGCGCGGCTGGCGTTCCCGGTGCCGGCCGGCTACTTCCTGGGCCCGGACGCGCGGGGCCAGGCCGCGATGGGCGGTCAGTGGGACTACACGTCGCGCCTGTTCCAGAGCGTCGTGGCCCGCCACAAGGGTCCGGAGCTGACCCCGGCCCGGCGCGCGGCGGTGCGGCGCGACCTGGCCCGCTGGCACGCGTCGCTGGTCGTGCTGTCGCCGGCCGCCGACTACGTCAAGCCGTGGCTGGACGACCTGCTGGGGCCGGCTCGGCGGGTCGACGACGTGTGGCTGTGGGAAGTGCCGGCATCGGCTTCCCCATCAGGAAACCCTGTCCGTAGCGGTAGCCCATCGCACGCAGGCGCTCCCGCTGGGCCTCGCTCTCGATCCCCTCGGCGACCGCTTTGAGGCCGAGGTTGTCGGCCAGCTGGGCGACCGCGGCGGCGACCGCGATCCGGCCCCGGTCGGCGCCGTCGGCGACGCCGTCGACGAACGACTTGTCGAGCTTGAGCACGTCGACCGGGAAGGCGCGGAGCAGGCTCAGCGAGGACTGGCCGGTGCCGAAGTCGTCGAGCGCCAGGCGTACGCCCATCTCGTGCAGCGCCTGCAGCGTCTCCTGCACCTGGCGGCCGTCGACGACCGACGACTCGGTCAGCTCCAGTATCAGGTTGCGCGAGGTCAGGCCGGTCTCGGCCAGGATCGTGGCGACCTCGTCGACGAAGTTCGCCTCCCGCAGCTGGCGGACGGCGACGTTGACGTTGATCGCCTCGATCTCGCGGTTGCGGGCGAGCTCGCGGCACGCCTCCCGCAGCACCCACGCGCCGAGCGGCACGATCAGGCCGGAGCGCTCGGCAACCGGGATGAACTCGCCCGGCGAGACGAAACCCCGGGTCGGGTGCTGCCAGCGGACCAGCGCCTCGGCGCCCTCCACCTCGCCGGTCTCGAGGTCGAAGACCGGTTGGTAGTGCAGGACCAGCTCGCCGCCGCGGACCAGCGCGTCGTGCAGCTCGCCGGCCATCCGCGCGTGGTCGGCCATGTCCTGGCGCATCCGCGGCTCGAACCGTACCCACGACGCCTTGCCGGACTCCTTGGCCGCGTACATCGCGATGTCGGCGTTGCGCAGCACCTCGTCGGCGTTCTCCCCCGGCGCGGCGACCGCGACACCGACGCTGGCGTGCAGCAGCAGCTGCTGGTCGGCGGCCCGCAGCGGCCGGCTCACCGCCCGCTGGAACCGGGCCGCCGCCCGCTCGGCGGCGACCGGATCGTCGATCGGGAGCAGCACCGCGAACTCGTCGCCGCCGAGCCGGGCCGCGATCTCGTCCGGGCCGCAGGCCTCCCGCAGCAGCCGGCCGACCTGGTGCAGCAGCCGGTCGGCGGCGGACGGGCCGAGGGTGTCGTTGACGTCCCGGAAGTCGTCGAGGTCGATCATCAAGGCGGTGGCCGGGCTTCGTGCCTCCAGTCGCTCGGCGAGCGCCAAACTGAATTTCGTACGGCTGGGAAGCCCCGTGAGAGCGTCGGTCAGAGCGAGCTGCCGGATGCCGCGAAGCGCCACCTTGTTCTCGCGCAGGCTCAGCAGCTGCCGGGCGACCAGGATCGCCGCGATCAGCACGGCCCCGACGATGACCGCCTTCCCCCGCCCGGTCAGATCCTTGGCCGACACGGTGATGACCAGGCCGGCGATGACCGCCACGGCCACATATTGCGCGGCGTCGGAGAGGGTGCGGTGCGGGGTCCGGGCCGGTTTCGCCGCGTGCACGCGGCCCTGACGGTACGCCGCGCCGCAGATCGCCAGCCCGACCAGCGGATAGCCGACCAGCGACAGGATGGTCATACCCATCGGGGTGCCGCCGAGGTAAAGCACGACCGCGACCATGCCGACGACCGGGCCGGTGGCCAGGATGCCGAGCGCGCCCGGGTCGACCCGGCCCTCCGGGTTGACGGCGGCCTTGGCGAAGACGACCAGCGCGAGCAGGCAGCCGACGCCGACCGAGGCGGCCGCCCAGCGCGCCGCGACCGGGGTCGTCGGCGGCACCAGGTCGAGCACGACGTACCCGAAGAAGACCACGCCGGCGATCGCGACGCCGAGCCCGTCCAGAGCCAGCCGGAGCCAGTCGGCGGTGGTGCGGCCGGCCAGCGGCACGTGCCGGAACGCGGCCATCGACAGGTTGAGGCTGAGCAGGGTCGGGATCATCTCGTACAGCAGCAGGCCGGGCCGCCCGATCCCGGTTCGGACGACCGCCGACAGCGCGCTCAGAACCAGCACCGCGGCCGCGAACGACCACAGCCGCCAGAAGCCGCGCACCTGCGGGTCGTCCCCGGTGATCCGGCTGATCCGGTGGCAGGCCAGCGCGGCCGCGGTGAACCCGACCGTCCCGCCGAGGTTGCCCAGCGCCTGGTGCCCCGGCATCACGGCCGGGCTGGCCAGCGCGCCGGCCAGCCCGGCCAGCGCCACCAGCACGAACACCAGCCCGCTCCGGTCGCGCGTGTCCCGCCGGCCTGCACCCGTCACTGTCGCCCGACCCCTCCATCGACTCCTGGCGACGCTTTGATCGGCCGGGATCTTCGGAAGCTGAGCTTGTGGGCGGGGTTTAGTCCGTCGCGAAGTCGCGATGCTTGAGCTTGGCCCGGCGGCCGTCCGGATGATGCCAGACGATGCCCTCGAACTGCGGGTGGGCCAGCAGCCAGGCACGCGGGCCGGCGAAGTCGCGCGGGGTGCCCTCGCCGGCGAGTACGGAGTGCACCTCGTCGAGGGTGCGTCTGCGGTCGGCCGGGTCGCGCAGGAACACCGTGGGGAACTTGTTCACGCGTACCGGAAACCAGGCGTGGCAAGCTGCTGATCGAGGCGGGCCCGTGAACTTCGCGAGCCCGCCTCTCCCCCAGTGAGGTGTCAGCTGCCCGAGGCGGTGACCGTCGGGCTCGCGTTGCTTCCGGTGTACGTGCCCTGGAAGCCGAACGAGGCCGAGCCGCCGGCCGCGATCGTGCCGTTGTAGCTGGCGTTGGCCGCCGTGACCGCGGCGCCGGACTGGGTGACCGTGCCGTTCCAGGAGTTGGTGATCTTCTGGTTGCCGGCGTAGGTCCAGGTCACCTTCCACGCCTTGATGGCCGCGGTGCCGGTGTTGTTGACGGTGACGGTGGCGGTGAAGCCGCTGCCCCAGTCGTTGTCGACGTGGTAGGTCGCGGTCACCGTGCCGGTGCCCGGGTTGCCACCGCCGCCGGCCGGCGTGGTCACGCTGACCGCCGACGAGGCCGCCGAGATGTTGTTCGCCGCGTCCTGGGCCTTGACCGTGTACGAGTACGCCGTCGAGGCGGTCAGCCCCGAGTCGGTGTAGGCCGTCGTCGTCGAGGTGCCGACCTGGGTGCCACCCCGGAAGATCAGGTAGCCCGTGACGCCGACGTTGTCGGTCGACGCGGTCCAGGTCAGGCCGACGCTGGTGGCGGACGACGCGGTGGCCTTGAGGGCGGTCGGCGCGGTCGGCGCCGTGGTGTCCGTCGGGGGCGGGTTGGTGGTTCCGCCGCCGCCGAACAGCTCCGAGTAGACCGCGAACGCCATCGCGATGTCGGCCTGGGCCCAGAACCGGTGGTAGGTGAAGGACGGCGCCGCGCCACCGTTGAGGTAGGCCTGGACCTTCGCGAAGTCCGGGTCGTTCTTGTAGAACGAGCGGATCGACAGGAACGTCGAGCTCGAGTTGATCGTGTCGCCGTTGGGCATCTTCCCGGTCCAGCCGGACGGGACGTAGACCTTGTCGTTGAACCGGCTGTAGTCGGTGCGGGTCTCGGCGATCGCGATGCCCTTGGTATCGGTGTGCGCCGACAGGGCGTCGAGCAGCCCCTTGCCGAGCGTCTGGGCGGCCGTGTTGCTGGTCGCGGCGGCGTAGTACAGCAACGCCTTGACCAGGCCGCCGGCCACGCCGACGTCGGTGCCGGATTCGGTCACGCTGACGTGCAGGCCGGAGTTGGCGCCCGGGCTGGCCGCGTTCCAGGTGTCGGGCTGGCCGGTCCAGGAGAGCGTCGACGGGATCGAGAAGGTGCCGCCCGTACCGACCGTGGTGTGCGCCGAGACCCACGTGACCCACTTGTCGAGGATCGGCTTGATCTTGGCGTCCTTGGTCAGGTAGTAGTACTCGGCCCAGCGCTCCATGCCCCAGACCTGCATGCCGAACCAGTTGTTGCTCGGCGGGTCGTGGTAGACCGGCTCCCAGTCGTAGAACATGCCGTAGAAGGTCGGCGTGCCGGCGGGCGGCGTGCCGTACTGGCCGTCCCAGCTGTTGGTGGCGCCACCGGCGATGCCGCCGTCGGGCGACTGCAGCCACTGGAGAAACTCGATCTGCCGGGTCAGGCTGGTCGCCCAGTCCGACTTCGCGGTCGAGCCCTTCGGGGCCAGCGCGGTCTGGCTCGACAGGGCCCACGCGGCGACCGGGTTCTGGTAGCCGTGGTGGGCCGACCCGTCGCCGATGCGCCATGCCCAGCCGCCACCCGGCTCGGCGCCGCCCCACGCGTAGTACCAGCCGAGCAGGTAGTGCTGCGAGTTGCGGCCGGACCCGGCCGAGCAGGCGGTCGCGCCGACACAGTTGCCGATCTTCTTGAAGTACTTGTCGAACATCGCGTAGCGCAGGTAGTCGCCCATCTTGGCGGCCTTGGTCACCGAGGCGGAGATCGCGCCCGCGTTGCCCTGGGCCGTCGCCCACCGGTAGGCCCAGTAGGCGGCCTGGATGGCGCGCGCGTCGGCGTCCGGCGCGTTGGTGTACTTCCACTGCTTGGAGTAGCCGGTGTCCTTGACGAACAGGTCCAGGTAGCCGTTGGTGCCGCCGTACGTCATGAGGTCGGTGCTGGGCTGCGGGACGGTCTCCCAGACCGACTCCTGGGAGCCGCGCTGGTAGCTGTTGATGTAGCAGGGGCCGGAGGCGGTCGGGCCCTGCTCGGCACCGGTGCCGGCCTTGTTGCCGTAGCCGTAGACGTTGTCGACGTCCATCAGCCAGTGCATGGCGTAGATGTC
>DASWRQ010000077.1:0-19708 GCA_036403095.1 Kutzneria sp.
TGATCCGTGAGGTCACCGACGCCAAGCTGATGGGCCGTGGCGGGGCGGCGTTCCCCACCGGCCGCAAGTGGGCCGCGACCGCCGGGCAGCCGGTGCGGCCGCACTACCTGGTGTGCAACGCCGACGAGAGCGAGCCCGGCACGTTCAAGGACCGGGTGCTGATGGAGGGCGACCCGTTCGGCGTGATCGAGGCGATGACCGTCGCCGCCTACGCGACCGGGTGCACCCGTGGGTACCTGTACATCCGGGGTGAGTATCCGCGGGCCTTCTCCTTGCTGCGCAACGCCATCGCCGTCTGTCACGAGCGCGGCTTCCTGGGCTCGAACATCATGGGCCAGCCCGGCTTCGACTTCGACATCGAGATCCGGCGCGGCGCGGGGGCGTACATCTGCGGCGAGGAGACCGCGATCTTCAACTCCATCGAGGGCTTCCGCGGCGAGCCTCGCAGCAAGCCGCCCTTCCCGGTGGAGAAGGGTCTGTTCGGCCTGCCCACTGTCGTCAACAACGTGGAGACCCTGGCCAACGTCTTGCTCATCCTCACCGAGGGCTGCCAGGCGTTCCAACAGGTCGGCACCGCTGGGTCGACGGGGTCCAAGCTGTTCTGCGTCTCCGGCACCGTGCCCAAGCCCGGTGTCTACGAGGTGCCCTTCGGCACGACTCTGCGGGAGTTGCTGGAGTTGGCCGGCGGTGTCGACGACCTCCGGGCCGTGTTGTTGGGTGGCGCCGCCGGCGGCTTCCTGCGGGCCGACGAGATCGATCTCCCGCTGACCATGGAGGACGCCCGCACCGCCGGCACCACTCTCGGCTCCGGCGTGGTGCTCGTGCTCGACGGCACCGTCGACGTCGGCGGTTTCCTCTTGCGTATCGCCGAGTTCTTCCGCGACGAGTCGTGCGGGCAGTGCGTGCCGTGCCGGATCGGCACCGTCCGTCAGGAGGAGGCCCTGCACCGCATCGTGCAGCGCAAGGGCGATGCCCAGGACCTTGTGCTGCTCCGGGACGTCGGCCAGGTCATGCGCGACTCCTCCATCTGCGGTCTGGGCCAGACCGCGTGGAACGCCATCGAATCCGCCATCGACCGTCTCGGGGTGCAGCTGTGAGCATCATTGACATCGGCCTGCCGCGCCGGCTCGTCGAGTTCACTTTGGACGGTGAGCAGGTCGCCGTGCCCGAGGGCTCGACCATTCTCAACGCCTGCAAGGACATCCCCACGCTGTGTTACGGCGACACCCTGGAGCCGGCCAACGCGTGCCGGGTGTGCATGGTCGAGGTCGAGGGCTCCCGCACGCTGGTGCCGTCCTGTTCCCGCAAGGTCGAGCCCGGCATGGTCGTGCACACCGACACCGAGCGCACCCGCCACAGCCGTCGTCTGGTGCTGGAACTCCTGGGCTCGGCCACGGATCTGTCCACCACGCCCCAGGTGGCCGACTGGATGGCCGAGGTCGGCGCCGATCCCGCTCGCTTCGGTCCCGACGCCGCCACCGTCGCCCAGCCCGCCCTGGTCGACAACTCCCTCTATGTGCGCGACTACTCGAAGTGCATCATGTGCTACAAGTGCGTCGACGCCTGTGGCGACCAGTGGCAGAACACCTTCGCCATCGCCGTCGCCGGCCGCGGCTTCGACTCCCACATCTCCACCGAGTTCTCCGCACCGCTGCCGGACAGCGCCTGTGTCTACTGCGGCAACTGCATCGAGGTCTGCCCCACCGGCGCCCTCAGCTTCCGCCGCGAGTTCGACAAGCGGGCCGAGGGCACCTGGGACGAGTCGGCCCAGACCGCGACCACCACTATCTGCACCTTCTGCGGCGTCGGCTGCAACCTCACGCTGCACGTGCAGGACAACGAGATCGTCAAGGTCACGTCCCCGCACGACAGCTCGGTGACCCATGGCAACCTCTGCATCAAGGGTCGCTTCGGCTGGCAGCACGTGCAGAACACCTAGCCCCGAAGCGAGTGGGGCTAGCCCTCGTGCACGCCCCATCAGACGAAAAACGCCGTGCCCCGGTCGGGGCACGGCGTTTCCTGCGGCTAAGGTGCGGCGTCGGCTCACGCCGGGCTGGCGGCGAGCAGCCTTGCCCTGCCCCGCCGCCACACGACCACCAGGAACCCGATCAACGCGACGAACGGCAGTGCGCACACCACCCAGCTCAACGCCAGCGGCGGCCCGGGCTGCGGCAGCACCTGAAGCCCGGACAGCGTCCCGGCCCCGTGCCCCTGGGGCCCGTCGATCGTGAAGTCGAACTTCCACGTGCCCTCGACCTGCAACGCGAACACGTCCAGCCCCCAGACATCCCGCTTGCGCGGATGCCGGACCAGCGGCGCGGGCCGGGTGTGCGAACCGGAGGGCCCGGTGCGCATGAAGGTCCCGGTCTTCCCGTCAAGGCCACCGTCCGGCGCGAACGTGAAGTCCAAGGACTGCATGGCCCGCAACGGCCACGTCGAGAAGCCGACGGTCATCCCGTAAGGCCCGACCTGCACATGCTCGGTGTGCACGACGTTCACCGGCTCGTAGGCCATCGCCGGCGAGGCGGTGGCGATCGGCACCAGGACAAGCGCGGCCAGCAGCGCGAGAAGACGCTTGATCACGCGGTCACCTTCTCCCGAAGTCGCAACGTGGCGCCGAAGCGCGTGCCGAGGTAGGCGCCGAGCACACCGAACAGGCAGCCGGCGATCGTGGTGGCGATCAACTCCACGGTGGGCACCGGCGGTGCATAGCCGAGCCATGCCCGCTGCAACACGAAGGTGAACCCGAGAATCGCGCCGGCAATCCCGCCGGCCAGCGCCGGTCCACGCCGGAACAACAGCTCGATCACCACCGCGGCGACCAGCCCGGCCAAGGGAATCCCGGACGGGATGAGCGAAGGCTCACCGCCCATGCCGTCCCGCAGCGGCAGACCGACCGAGTCGGCGTACCACGAAGTGACCCAGGGCGTGAACACCCACAGGATTCCTTGCATGACAAGCAAAGCAGCGGCCGTGGCCACTGCCGCGCCTGGCCGGCCGATGGCGACGCGGGTGAGCACCAGCAGCAGCACGATGATCAACGTGGTGGCCACGACGATGCTGTCGAACGGCAGGTTCACCCCCTGGAAGGCGTTGGCGGTGATGGGGAAGAACGTCATCAGCACGGGAACGCTGACGGCCATGGCGATCCGGCCCCACAACAGCTCCCGAGCGGCCGCGGCGACGATGACCGCGCCGATCATGGTGATGGAGATGGTGGTGAACAGGGCGACGTGCGGCGGCGAGTTCAGGACCGCGTCGAAGCCGTACACGGTGTGCCACCACAGATCGGTGAGCCCGTACAACAGGAAGGCGGCCGCGCCGACGCCGGTGACGAGATAGCCCAGCGGCGCGGTGAACATGCCGCCGAACACCCGGATCGGCACGCCGCCGTCACGAGGATCGGGCGTCTCGCCGCGGCGCTGCGCGGCCGTCACGGCCAGCACGACGGACAGCGCGGCGATGCCGGCGATGGCGCTGCCGGCGTAGATGAACAGGTGCGGCAACGTGAAGAACGTGTCCGGCCCGACGTCGATGTGCCACTGCACGTCCCACGAGGTGCCGACCAGCGATATCCCCGTGCCCAGCAACACGAATCCGGCCCCTATCGGCCTCATTCCCATCCCCCTCATCCGGTCACCGTCACCGGCGACACGTGTTCGTCCACTCCGGACCGGTCTCGTACGGTGGTGACGATCTCCCACTGCCCGGGCGTCATCAGCGGCAGCCCGGTCACCCGGAACCTGCCGACATCCGTGGCCACCGCCGGCACAACGCCGGACGAGTAACCGGTCGTCGGCTGCACCGCCTGCACGCTCACGGTCGCGCCGGCCGACGGCGTCACGTCCAGCTCCACGGCACCGGTGTCCACCAGCCGCGCCTGAACCGAGTGCTTCCCCTGTCCGACAACAGATGCCGCCGCCACGTGAATGGTCAGCGGGATCGTCTCGATGCGGTAGTCCCGCTCGACCTGGATCCACGCCTGGTAGTCGCCGGCCAGCGGGAACGTGTACGTGAACGCCACGTCAGGCCCGTACGCGGCAACGGTTTCGTCCGGCGCGCTGTCTCCGTTCACCGGCATCAGCCCGCCCATCGACCCGGCGGCCATGGCCATGCCGGTCATGTCGCCGCCCATCGAGTGCGCGTGCACCCACACCGGCGCGGCCTGCGCCCCGCCCGGCCCCAGCGGCCCGATGGCGATCATGTGTCCGAGCATCCCCAGCCACGGCTGGAGATCAGCGGTCGTGCCGACGTGGGCGTCCACCGTTGCCGGCTGTCCGGCGACAAACTCCGGCACGGTCACCTGCACGCCGGGCGAATCCTGTTTCACCTCAACGGAAGCGCCACTGGCCTCGATCCCGGTCGCGGACCGCACCAGCTGTACGCCGCCGCCGATCCGCGCCAGTTCCGCGGCCACGGCGTAGTGCCCGGCGACCGGGAACGTCAACGGAACCTGGAACTTCCCCGGCCCCACCCGAATCGGGTGCAGGTGCCACAGCTGCCCGGACGGCCCGATGACGATCAGGTGCATCAAGGCGCTGTCGTGCACCATCAGGTCGTCGACCGGGCGGCCGGTCGCGCCGTCGCTCAAGGCCAATGACAGCAAGGATTTCTGGCCAGTGGCAACGGAACCGGCCGACAGCGCCAGATTCACCGGCTGCCGCGAGTAATCGGCGGTCAACGGTTGCGCCAGCTGGTACGGGGAAGTGGTGTTCACACCGTCCGCATCCACCTGCACGCCCGGTGAAGGCGGCAACGGCAACGAAGTCGACAACACCGCCCCGGTCAGCGCCACCGCCACCCCGGCCACCGCCCCGCCGACGGGCACGAAAGCCCACCACCCGCGGCGGACCCGAGTGGCCACCACCAACGCCGCCAGCAGGCAACCCCCGGCGAAGAGAAACCCCAGGTACACGGCCTTCTCCGGCGGACTGACCGGCTGCGCCGCCACCACGAACGGGATCCGGGCGATCTCCTGCCCGTCGTCAAGGGCCAGCTCCCACCGACCGGCCGCGTCCACGTGCAGGTCGCCGCCGTAGGAGCCGGGCCGGGCCCCGAGGGCGACGGCGGTCCCCTCGGCGGTGCCCGGTCCGGTGATCGAGAGCCGCAGCGTCCCCGCCGCCGATCCCGCATGCGTGAGCACGTCGACGTGCAGCGGCCCGGGCACCCCCGTGACCCGGCGCAGCGTGACGGTCAGTTCGCGGTCGCCGAGCGTCTGCGCGACATGCACGTCACCGCCGCCGGACGCGGAATCCGCGTAGGCCGGCACAGCGAGCAGGAGCCCGAGCAGCAGGGCGAGAACGGTGGCTTTCATCGTCGACAACGCTAGGGACTCGAAACGCCCGCGGTAACCACGTCAGCGGGGGATCATTGTCCCCCGTGGGAGGGATCCGGTCTCAGGGGTGACTGACGCATGATCGGGGCCGGGACCGGGGAGGGACGGATGCGGATGACCGTGCGCGGTGTGCTGGCGCGCCAGTCGTTGCTGGTCAGCGGCCTGTGCGTGGTCGCGGACGTGGGCTATGTCTTCTACGCCGACTGCTTCCCGACCACGATCATGCAGCTGGTGGCCCTGATCGCGATCATCGGCGTCGACCTGTGGCTGGCCGGCCCGGCGCGGCTGTCGGGCTACGCCGCCGTCGCGCACGGCCTGGTCCGGATCCTGGCCGTGCTGGCGATCGCGCCGCAGGCCGGTGGCAACACCGCCGGCCTGATGATCGCCGGCTACCGGGCCGGCGCGTGGCTGCGCGGCTGGCCGGCCTGGCTGAGCCTGGTCGCCACCACGACGTGCGTCGGCGTGGCCCGGTTCATGGCCAACGGGTTCAACAACTGGCCGATCATCCCGCTCATGATGGTCGAGTTCGGCCTGCTGCCCTGGCTGGTCGGCCGCTACACCACGACCCGCCGCGCCTACCTGGCCGAGCTGGAGCAGCGGGCCGAGCAGGAACGCCGCGACGCCAAGGAAGCAGTGTCCAAGGCGGTCGGCGAGGAGCGCGCGTCCATCGCCCGTGACCTGCACGACGTCATCGCGCACCACGTCAGCGCGATCAGCGTGCACGCCGGCGCGGCCCGCCTGATCATGGCCGGCGACCAGGACAATCCCAAGCTCGGCGCGTCCGTGACGGCGGTGGAGAGCGCCGCCCGCTCGGCCATGGTCGAGCTGCGGCACCTGCTCGACCTGCTGCACGGCGACAGTGGCGCCAGCACCCGCCAGCCCGGCCTGGACAACCTCGACGAGCTGTTCGACGGCGTGCGCGGGGCCGGATTGCAGGCCGAGCTGGAGATCACCGGCCGGCCCCGTGACCTGCCCGAGTCCCTGGACATCGCGCTGTACCGGATCGCCCAGGAGATGCTGACCAACGCGCTGCGCCACGGCGACGGTCGCTCCGTCGCCATGCGTATCGACTACGGCGAGACCTCGCTCGTGCTGTCCACGACGAACCCGATGCCGGCCGATGTCCGCCGGTCCGACGGCGCGCACCGCGGCCTGGTCGGCATCGCCAACCGGGCCGGCATGTTCGGCGGCGTGGCCGACAGCGGATCCCAGGACGACGGCCGGACCTGGCGCACGTCGGTGGTGTTCCCGCTGTGAGCGTCGAGGTGCTGCTGGCCGACGACCACGCGATGTTCCGCTCCGGCATGCGCGCGATCCTCGACACCCAGGCGGAGTTCCGCTGCGTGGCCGAGGTCGGCGACGGCAGCGCGGCCGTCGCCGAGACGCTGCGGCTGCGGCCGGACGTGGCCGTGCTGGACGTGCGGATGCCGAAGATGGACGGGCTGGCGGCGACCGAGGCGATCCTGGCCGCGCCCGGCAACCGCACCAAGATCATCGTGCTGACCACCTACGACCACGACGAGTACGTGTACCGGGCGCTGCGGGCCGGGGCCAGCGGCTTCCTGCTCAAGAGCCTGCCGCCGGAGGAGCTGATCACGGCCGTGCGGGTGGCCGCCCGCGGCGACGCACTGATCGACCCGTCGGTGACCCAGCGGCTGATCACCCGCTTCGCCACGGCCGTCGCGCCGCCGTCGGAGCCGCCGGCGCTGGCCCAGCTCACGCCCCGGGAACGCGAGGTGTTGCAGCTGGTCGCGGCGGCCCACAGCAATGCGGAGATCGCCGCCGAGCTGCACGTCGGCGAGGAGACGGTGAAGACTCACGTCTCGCGGATCCTGGCCAAGCTGGGTCTGCGGGACCGGGTGCACGCCGTCGTCTACGCGCACCTGAATGGACTTGTGCGGGGCCAATAGTCTGGTCGGATGCGACCTGAATCCGGCCAGGTGATGCACTTCTCCGAGGATCCCACGATCACCCTCTTCGAGCCGCACGTCGCGGCGACGGCCAAGTACGCCGAACCCTACGTCTGGGCGGTGGACCACGAGCGGGCGCCCGACTACTGGTTCCCTCGCCGGTGTCCGCGGGCCATGGCCTGGGCGCAGGAGTCCACGACCGAGGAAGACCGCCTGAGCGTCATCGGCGACGAGCAGCGGGTGCACGCCGTCGAGTACGGGTGGCTGGAGGCCATGCGGACGGTCGAGCTCTACGCCTACCGGTTTTCGGCGGACGACTTCGAGCCCTTCGGCGGCTACTGTCACGTGTCCACCCGCACCGTCACGCCGCTCGGCCCGGCCGAGCGCGTCGGCGACCTGTTCGCCCTGCACGCGGCAGCCGGCATCCAGCTACGCGTGCTGCCGAACCTGTGGCCGTTCTGGGACCGGGTGACGGCCAGCTCGCTGGGCTTCAGCGGTGTCAGGTTGGCCAACGCCTGCCCACGCGGGCAAGCAGACCCGGTTTTCCAGTCAGAAAGCGGATGCATCCGGTCGACATGACAGCTCGGAAACCACACCATCGCTAGCATCGCCGGACAGACCGGCCGGTGTCAGCTGAGGAGGCGTCCGATGCGCCGCGTGGTGTTCCTGGTTCAACCGCAGGTGTACCTGCTCGACCTGGCAGGTCCCGCCGAGGTGTTCCACACCGCGCGTGACTACGGCCTGCCCTACGAACTGTCCTATGTGGGCGACGAGCCCGAGGTGATCACCGCCGAGCTGCTGCCCGTGCGCACCTCGACGACGTGGCCCACCTTGTCCCCCAACGACATCGTCATCGTCCCGGGGCGACAGTGCGCGACGCTGGAGGACATCGCGCCGAGCGAGCGGGCGCTGGCCATGCTGCGCTCGCACCACCGGCAGGGCGGCATGGTGGTCAGCGTCTGCGCCGCCACCGAGGCGCTCGGCCGGGCCGGGCTGCTCGACGGGCGGCGCTGCGCGACCCACCACCAGCTCCAGGACGAGCTGGCCGCGCGCTATCCGGCGGCCGAGGTCGTGCGGGACGTCCTGTACACAGTGGACGGAAATCTGGCCACGTCCGCCGGTATCGCCAGCGGCATCGACCTGTGCCTGCACCTGGTGGCCACCTGGCACGGCCCGACCATGGCCGGCCGGATCGCCCGGGCGCTGGTCGTGTACGCCCGGCGCAACGGCGCCGACGAGCAGGTCAGCGCGCTGCTGCGGCACCGCAGCCACCTGTCCGACCTGGTCCACCGGCTGCAGGACGTGATCGACGAGCGGTACACCGAGCCGCTGCGGCTGGCCGAGCTCAGCCGCAAGTTCGGGTGCAGCGAGCGGACCATCACCCGGCGGTTCCGCGACGCCACCGGCCTCACGCCGCTGCGCTACCAGCAGGCGCTGCGGCTGGAGCGGGCCGAGCACCTGATCTCCAGCGGGACGACCGTGGAGGGGGCGGCGCGGGCCGTCGGCTTCTCCGACTCCCGGACGTTGCGGGCCCTGCGGGCCGCCGCGCGGGTGGCCGCTAACGCCTGACCCGTTACGACGCCAGGGCGAGGGTGGTCAGCATGACCTCCTCACCCTGCGTCGTGAAGGCGTCGTCGGAGGCGAGGTGCAGGACCGCCTCGGCGATCTGGTGGGGCGGGGTCGTGGCGTCGGCGACCACGGAGTTGACCCTGATCCGGCGGGGTTCGAGCAGCGCCGCCGGCGGATGGGCGACGGCGTGGCCGTAGACGATGATGGTGCCGTTGTCGCGCAGGTAGGGGATGGTGGCGTGCACCAGGCCGGCCTCAGCCGGCGCGAAGACGATGTCGACTCCGCCGAACTTTTCCGCCGCGACGGCCAGCGTCGCCTCGGTTTCCACCCGTGCGCCCGCACGACGCAACACCGCCGCGACGGCCGCCGTGGCTGCGCCACGTGCAACCAAAGCGGTCTTGCCGGCCAGCTTCATCGAGCGTGATCCTCCGTCTGAGTCTCAGATCGGAACCCAGAGTACACTGGCCGGCGTGAACGACAGCACCAGGTACAGCCCCGAGAACTGCTCCATCGCCCGCACCCTTCAGATCGTGGGCGAGCGGTGGTCGCTGCTGATCCTGCGTGAGGCGTTCTACGGCAACCGCCGGTTCGAGCAGTTCCAGCGCCGCATCGGCATCGCCCGCAACCTGCTCGCCACCCGGCTGGCCACCCTCGTCGAGCACGGCGTGCTCGACCGCCAGAGCTACCGGGAGCCCGGCCAGCGGTCGCGGCACGAGTACCGGCTCACCGCCAAGGGCAAGGAGCTGTACCCGATCCTGGTCGCCCTGCTGGACTGGGGCGACCGGCACGTGGCCGATCCCGAGGGGCCTGCCCTGCTGCTGCACCACCGCGACTGCGGCGCCCCCGTGCACGCCGAACTCCGCTGCGACGCCGGCCACGGGCACCTCGCGCCCCGTGACGTCACCGCGACCCCCGGCCCCGGCGCGCGGCTTCTACCCTCGGCCTAGCAACTCCTCGATGATCTTGCGGGCCGGCTGGATGAGGACGGCTCCGGTGGCTATGAGCACGCCGATCGACGCCAGGCTGATCAGGTTCGAGACGTCGACGGCGTGCGCGAGGTCGGCGGCGGCATAGAGGATCCAGCCGCGGATCAGGGCCGATGCCACCATGATCGCGCCGTAGGACACCGTGATCGCGCGCTGCCAGAAGCGGTATCGCGGCACTTCGGACCAGGCTTTGGCGAACGCCCGTTCGCGGGCGGGGTCGCCGAAGGTGGCCAGGGTGGCCGTCGCGCCGTGGCTGAACGGCTGTCGGTGCAGCAGCGTGATCAGGCAGAACACGCCGGCGATGAGGAAGTACGCCGGCTCCCGCAGCGCGGCGACGAGTGGGCTCTGGGTGACGGCGGACAGGGCGATCGTCACGGCCAGTTCGGACAGCACCAGCAGGCCGATCATGTCGAGACGGCCCCGGCGGACGGTGAACAGGACGGCCACCGCGCCGACCGCGACGGCCGGGGCGGTGAGGGCCCAGAACACATCCACGCCGAAGGCGCGGAGCAGGTAGTAGAGGCCGAACGACAAGGCCAGTTCCAGCACCGTGGACAGCAGTCCGCCGTTCCGTGTTTTCCCCATAATTCGATAGTACATGGTGGACTAGTGCGGCACGGCCTAGTGATGGTGGCGGGGAGTGTTCGGCCCGGGCACCGAAAGTTGGCTCTCGCCGTGAGGTGGGGGACTGTCTATATTCATCGGACGTCTGTCCGATGGAGGTCCGATGCGGTTCGCCATTGTTGTCGCCGCACACCTGGTAGCAGCCGCTACCGCCACGGGTGTGGCCAGCTATACCTCGGATGTTCTGCACGTTTCGCCCGATGGGCACGGCAGCCAGTGCCGGGCCGAGGCGCCGTGCGGCCTGACCACGGCGCGCGACCGGGCCCGGCAAGTGCACGGCGACGTGGTCGTCGAGCTCAGCGGCGGCACCTACCGGCTCACCAGCCCGTTCAGCCTGGGTCCGCAGGATTCTGGCAGACCCGGGCACAGCGTCGTCTACCGGGCGACCCCGGGCCAGCATCCAGTGCTCAGCGGCGCGAGCCAGGTCCACGGCTTCACCAAGGTCGACGCGGCCAAGAACATCTACCGTGCCAAGGTGCCCAAGGGCACCGAGAGCCGGGACCTGTTCGTGGACGGCCAGCGGGCCCAGCGGGCGCGCAGCGCGGTCAACCCGTCCGGCTTCTCCACCACGGCAACGGGATTCACCACCACCGACGGCTCGTACGCCGGCTGGACCAACCAGAGCCAGGTGGAGGTGGTCAACGACAGCGCCTGGAAGCAGATGCGCTGCCCGCTGGCCGCCATCACCCGCAACGCCGCCGGCGGCTCGGACCTCACGGTCGACCCGGGCTGCTGGAACAACAACCACAGCAACGTGCCCAACCCGGGCTTCCCGTTCAACGGCGCGGGACTGCCCTCGCTGAACGGCATCAGCTGGCTGGAGAACGCCTACCAGCTGCTCGGCACGCCGGGCCAGTTCTACCTCGACGGCGCCGCCGGCTACCTCTACTACGTGCCGCGGCCCGGCGAGAACCTGGCCAAGGCCGACGTCGAACTGCCCACGGCGCAACAACTCCTGGACGTCAGCGGCACGCCCGGCCACCTGGCGCCGCTCAACGACAGCGACTGGCGGGCCACGTACACCGGCAGCTGGGGTTATTCGAGCGGCCGGCCGACCGGCGACCTCGGCGCGGACGTGCACTACACCAGCACCGACGGCGACTCCTTCAGCTACGCCTTCACCGGCACCGGCCTCCAGGTGCTGTCGGAGCTCAACTCCGACGAGGGCACGATCGACGTCTACGTGGACGGCGCCAAGACCCAGACGGTCAACGCCGCCGCCTCGCAACGCCTGGCCCAGCAGGCGATCGTGAACGTCACCGGCCTGACCAAGGGGCAGCACACGGTCAAGCTGGTCAAGACCGGCGGGCAGTACCTGCTCGTCGACGGCGTCACGGTCATTCCCGACGTCGTGAATCCCGTGCACGACATCACCTTCGCCGGCATCACGTTCGCCGACACGACCTGGAACGCACCCACCGCCGAGGGGTACGTCGACAACCAGGCGGGCGTGCTGTGGGATCCGACCACCCGCTCGCCGGTCCGCATTCCCGCCGCCGTGCAGGTGCACCGCGGCCAGCGCATCACCTTCTCCGACGACACCGTGCGCAACGTGGGCACCAGCGGCATCGATCTCGCCGACCAGACCCAGGACTCCACGGTCTACCGCTCCACCGTCACGGACACGTCCGGCATCGGCGTCGCCGTTGGCGAGGTCGACGACTACTACCAGACCCAGACCGCGCTGATGACCAGCGGCAACTCGGTGTCCGACAACACGATCCAGCACGTCGGGCAGGAGTTCGCCGACTCCGTCGGCGTGCTCGTCGGGCACAGCCGCAACACCACCCTTTCGCACAACGACATCGGCTACACGCCGTACTCCGGCGTCTCCATCGGCTGGGGCTGGGGCTGGGCGTCGAGCTGCGATCTCCAGGCCAAGCAGGGACTTCCGCAGCCGTGCGCGCACGGCACCACCTACACCGGCGGCAACCACGTCGTCGGCAACCACGTGCACAGCGTCATGGGCGAGCTCAACGACGGCGGCCCGATCTACACCCTGGGCGGGCAGTCCTCGCAGTCCGAGTTCACCGGCAACGTGCTCGGCGAGTGCGTCAACGGCTGCAACGCCATCTACCACGACGAAGGCAGCTCGCTGTGGTACACGCACGACAACGTGGTCAAGTCGATCGGCGGCTCGCTGTGGCTGAACCTGTGGACGCCGACCATCCACGACGACAAGATCGTGGACAACTACACCGACACCGGCAACTACAACAACAACGGCACCGACATCACGCTGACACCGTCCACTGTGGTCGCTGACCAGAACTGGCCACCGGCGGCCCTGGCCATCCTCGCCGCCGCCGGCCCGGACACGCCGAAGTCCAAGCTGGTCGACGACGACGATCTGCGCGTCGCCTACCGCGGCAGCTGGTCGTTCCAGGGCGGACGCAGCTACGGCGACCTGAACGGCAACGTCCACTACAGCCAGCAGGACGGCGCGTCGGCGACGATCACCTTCACCGGCACCGGCATCTCGTTCCTCACCGAGACCAACTCCGATGAGGGCCGGATCGGCGTGACGCTGGACGGTGTGGCCCAGCCGACCGTCACCGCCAACACCGCCCAGCGCGGCGTGCAGCAGAAGGTGTTCAGTGTCAAGGGATTGAAGCCCGGCCAGCACACGCTGACCGTGAGCAAGGTCGACGGCACGTACTTCCTCGTCGACGGCTTCGAGATCAGCTGACGACAAAAGGCCGCCGGCTCGACGAGCCGGCGGCCTTTTCTTGCGCTCTAGCCGATCAGTTTGAGGTCCACGGCGTCGGCCATGGCCTGCATGCCAGTGGCGTTGGGATGTAGGCCGTCGCCGGAGTTGTACGGCGGGTTGAGGCTGTGCGGGTTGGCCGGGTCGGCCATGGCGTGGTCGAAGTCCACGACGCCGTCGAAGGCCCCGCTGCTGCGGATCCAGTCGTTGACGGCCTGGCGCGTGGCCTCGCGGTCGGCGGGCTCGTTGTCCGGCATGATGGTGCCGCCGATGATCCGCACGCCGGCCCGGTGGGCCTGGGCGATCAGCTGCTGGTAGCCGCCGATGAGGTCCTGCGCGGTCAGTGGCCCGCCGGCGGTGTTGACGGCCGCGTGCAGATCGTTGACGCCCTCCAACAGGATCACGGTGCTGACGCCGGCCTGGGCGAGGGCGTCGTGCTGGAAACGCTTGAGGGCGCTGATGCCCTGCCAGATGTTGGGCACGTCGGTCAGCACGCGGTTGCCGCCGAGCCCGGCATCGACGACGCCGCGGGAAGTGCCGGCGGCGGCCAGGCGGCGGGCCAGGTCGTCGGGCCAGCGCTGGTAGGCCCCGGTCGGCGTGTTGTAGCCGTCGGTGATGGAGTCGCCGAACGCGACCACGGTGCTGCGGGCGGTGGCCGGCACAACGTCCAAACCGGACAGATAGAACCAGGAAGTCCTTGCGGCGATGAAGTTCGCGTCGCCGTCGTCCCGGCTGTGGTCGCCGGTCCGGGACAGGTACGTGGTGTCGAAGGCGTCGGAGTGCCAGGTGGCCGAGCTGGTCGCCTTGGGCAGGAACACGCTGACCAACAGGTTCTGGCCGGCGCCGACGGACATCGGGATCGGGTCGCTGACCGCCTCGGCCCCGGCGGCGATGGTCGGGGCCTTCGACCGGGAGAAGGTGACGGTGTGGTGGGTGCCGGCCACCGCGGTGGCCATGGTGCTCTGCACGGCCACATCCACGGCCCCGACGGCCAACGGCGTGGTGCTGCGCAGGTTGGACAACGTGATGCGCGGCGAGGTGCCGGCGATGCTGCTGTGCACCACCATGCGAATGGTCTGGTCGTTGAAGTTCGGGCCCCCGATGGTCATGCTCGGGGCCCAGGCGGCCAGCCGGTGCTCGGCCGCGGACGCCGGCATCGCGGTGGTCACCAGCGTCGCCGCGGCTGTCAGGGCCGCGAGCAGGGGTCTGTTCGTCACGGGCTTCGCTCCACTCGGCACGTCGTTGTGGCGGGTGCGGTGACGATACCCTCAGACATCGGATCTCAGCAGGGGTCTGACCGGGAAATTCCGGTCCATGGGCCGCCAATCATCGGAGGACCCCGCGAGTCACGCTCTCCGGCACATCGAATGCAGGAATCGACACCCGGAGCTCGGTTGTGCTGGAAGGCGGTGTCCGGTGTGTCGCTGAGCCGGGGTTCAGCCGGGGGCGTTGAGCAGCTGGGCGATCTTGGTGTCGGCGGCCGTGGTGGCCTCGTTGACGGTGGCGCGGCCGTTGTAGATGGACTCGAGCATGTCCTGGATCACGTTGGCGTTGTCCACGGCCGACCAGCGCGTGGACAGCGGCGTGAACCAGCTCTTGCCGGCGGCGGTCAGCTCGACCGCGGTGACACCGCTGACAAAAGTGGACAGACCAGTGCTGTTCGGCACCAGACCGCTCTGGCCGAGCAGTCCCTCGTACTGGGTGCCGGTCAGCAGCCGGATCCACTGCGCGGCCAGGTCGGCCTGGTGACTGGCGGTCGGCACGACCAGGTTGGAGCCGCCGAGGAACACCGGCATCGGCCCGTCGGCCCCGGGCATCGGGAACACCCCCAGCTGCTCGCCCAGGGTGGGGTACTTCTTGGCCACGGCGCCGGCCGTCACGCCCTGGTCGATGATCATCGCGGCCCGACCGCTGCCGAGCGCGTCGACGTCGCTGGTCTCGTCCTTGTCGGCCGGCGCGCGGGAGACCTTCGCCACGAAGTCGGCCCAGGTGTGCAACCCGGTCCGCGACTTGGGCGACGACAAGGCGCCGGCCCATTTCCCGTCCTGCTGCGTGGCGATGGCGCCGCCGGCGTCGAGCACGAAGGGCAGGGCGGCGTACTGATAGCGACCGGGGAAGTACAGCGCGGAGAAATCGGTGGCTTTGTTGACGTTCATCAACTTCAGCGCGTCGGCCTGCAGCTGCGCCAGCGTGGTCGGCGGATCGCCGAGCCCGGCCTGCTGCCAGAGGTCCTTGCGGTAGATGACGACCCGGTCGCCGCCGTAGTAGGGCACGCCGTAGAGCCGGCCCTGGTAGCTGCCGGCGTCGCGCAGGCCGGTCAGCCAGGTGTCGGAGTTCTCGAAATCCTGCTTGCCGAGATCGGCCAGCTTGCCGGCGCTGGCGTAGGCCAGCACGTCGCTGTTGCCCATCTCCATCACGTCCGGCGGCGTGGCGCCGGCCATGCCGGCCTGCCAGTGCGCGTCCCGCCCGGGCCATTCCAACGTGGTCAGTTTCACCTGCACGTCCGGGTGCAGCGTGTGGAACTGCTGGTCCAGCTCGGAGATGACGTTGTCCGGCGCGCTTTCCTTCATCAACCAGACGGTCAGCGTGGTGGTCGGCCCGGTCCGGGCGGCCGGCGCCGCGGCGCAGGCGGTGGCCAGCAGCGCCAGCGCCATGCCCGTCAGCCCGAGCGCGCGCACCTGTCTCATATGATCATCCCCCCGCCCGCACCCCGGTTGCGTGGGAACGACAGTGAAGTCGGTTTGACACCGTGTCAATGCCTCCATTCGCGCGAGGCTGGGTATTGTCTACGGCGGTCTGCCGTTGTTGGCTGCCAGCAGCGTGGCGCGCGTGGCTGGTGACATGGTTCGGCGGGCGCATGCGCAGCAGCGCGAACCCATGAACGAGGAGATGGCGTGACCGTCGATGGCCGGATAGTCGCGGGCCGTTACCGCTTGGGCCGACGGATCGGCAGCGGCGCGATGGGCATCGTGTGGCAGGCGCACGACGAACTGCTGTACCGCACCGTCGCGGTCAAGCAGTTGTTGCTGCAGCCGGGCCAGAGCGAGGCCGACGCCGAGGAGGCGCGTCGCCGCGCCATGCGCGAGGGCCGGATCGCCGCGCGCCTGCAACATCCCAACGCGGTGGCGGTGTTCGACGTCGTGGACGAGGGCGACGGCATGCCGTGGCTGGTGATGGAGTACGTGCCGTCGCGCAGCCTGTCCCAGCTGCTGGAGGAGCAGGGCACCCTGGCGCCGCAGGAGGCCGCCCGCATCGGCATGCACGTGGCCAACGCGCTGGCCGCCGCGCATGCCGCCGGCATCGTGCACCGGGATGTCAAGCCGGGCAACGTGTTGCTCGGCGACGACGGCACGGTGAAGATCACCGACTTCGGCATCTCGCGGGCCCAGGGCGACTCCACGGTGACCGCGACCGGCATGCTCGCCGGCACGCCGGCCTATCTCGCGCCGGAGATCGCCAAGGGCCACGACCCGACCCCGTCGTCCGACGTTTTCTCCCTCGGGGCAACGATCTACGCCGCGGTGGAGGGCATTCCGCCGTTCGGTCTCAGCGACAACCCGTTGGCGCTGCTGCACAAGGTGGCATCCGGGCAGATCGATCCGCCGCGCCAGGCGGGACCGCTCACACAGCCGCTGCTGTCGCTGCTGTCGGCCGACCCGGCCGAGCGTGTGACGATGGTCCGCTGCCGGGACGCGCTGGGTGCGGTGGCCGCGGGCCAGCCCGCGCCGCCGATGCCGGTGCCGATGCAGGCGCACATGCCGACCGTGGCGACGGCCGCGCAGCGCCCGATGCCGATGGCGACCCGGTTCGACCAGCGTCCGCCGGTCGGCGGTGTGCCGCGCGCCACCTCGACCACGGCCATTTCGCCCGTTCGGCCGAAGGGGCCGCAGCAGTCGGGCGGCATGAAACGCGGCCCGCTGATCGGCATAGTCACGGCGGTTGTCATCGCGGTGATAGTCGGTGTGATCGTGGTGGCCAACCGTGGCAGCAACAACACGGCGGGTGGCTCGGACGGCAACGGCGGCGCGACCGGCGGCGGCGCCTCGACCACCACGAACGCGCCGGCCGTCACGTCCATCTCACGGGCGCCCATCACGGCGTCGCCGGACTCCGCCACCTTGCAGAAGACGGTCACGGACTTCTTCGCCCAGCTGCCGGGCAACGCGCAGAACGCGGCCAGCGCCTATCTCAGCCCCGACTTCCAGGGCGGCCAGGACACGTTCGTCAGCCAGATGAGCAAGCTGAAGTCGGTGCAGCTGGACAACCTGCGGGAGAGCCAGCCGTTCTTCTTCGAGGCCGACGAGCACCTGGTCGGCAAGGACGGCAGCAAGACCGTGCAGCAGGTGGGCATCGTGCTGCACTGGGTCGGCCAGGACCTGTGGATCACCCGAGTGACCCCGGAGGGCGCGGCGAAGTCGGAGAGCTGACCCCCGCCGCTGCCCGGGCTCAGGCCGGCAGCACGGCCTCGACCGCCGCGACCAGCCCGGCGTCCTCGGGATCGGTCTGCGGCCGGAACCGGCCGACCACCTTGCCGCCCGGCGCGACCAGGAACTTCTCGAAGTTCCACCGCACGTCGCCGGCCTCGCCGTCGGCGTCGGCGGTCTGGGTCAGCTCGGTGTAGAGCGGATGCCGCTCGTCCCCGTTGACCTCGGTCTTGGACAGCATCGGGAAGGTCACGCCGTACGTGGTCGAGCAGAAGCTCTGGATCTCCTCGTTGCTGCCGGGCTCCTGGCCCATGAACTGGTTGCACGGCACGCCCACCACGGTGAAGCCGCGGTCGGCGTAGCGCTCGTGCAGCCGCTCGAGGCCGGCGTACTGCGGGGTCAGGCCGCAGCGGGAGGCCACGTTCACGACGAGCAGCGCTTTGTCGCCCAGCGCGCCCAGGGTGGTCGGCTCGCCGCCGAGTGTGGTCAGCTGAAGATCCAGGATGCTCATGGATCAAGCTTAGACGGGGGATCGGCATGGCCGAGTTGCACGAGCTGTCAGCGCTGGAGCAGGCGGCGGCGGTCCGGTCGCGCACGGTGAGCCCGGTCGAGCTGGTCGATCACCACCTGGACCGGATCTCACGGCTGGACGGCGTGCTGCACGCCTTCGTGACGCCGACCCCGGAGCTCGCCCGTGCGCTGGCCAAGGAGGCCGAGCAGGCGGTCGTGAGCACGCCGGCGCGGGAGCTGCCGCCGCTGCACGGCGTGCCGACGGCGATCAAGGACCTGTCGATCACCCGCGACGCCCCGACGGCCTTCGGCTCGCGGGCCCTGCTGGGCTTCAGGTCGCCGCTGGACGCCGACGTCGTGAAGGCGCTGCGGCGGGCCGGGCTGATCAGCCTGGGCAAGACCGCGACGCCCGAGTTCGGGCTGACCGCGCACTCGCGGACCGAGTTCGGCGAGGAGACGCGGACGCCGTGGGACCTCGGCCACTCGGCCGGCGGCTCCAGCGGCGGGGCCGGGGCCGCGGTGGCCGCCGGCCTGGCGCCGATCGCGCAGGGCAGCGACGCCGGCGGGTCGATCCGCATCCCGGCCAGCGTGTGCGGGCTGGTCGGGCTGAAGCCGTCGTTCGGGCGCGAGTCGAGCGGGCCGACCCCGCCGGACGCCGCTCAGTTGGCCGTGCGCGGCGTGCTGACGCGGACCGTGCGGGACTCCGCCGCCGGCCTGGACGCCCTCGTCGCGTACAAGTCCGGCGGGCTGGCGCCGCTGCCCCGGCCGGACGGGACGTTCCTCGCGCAGGCCGATCGGGAGCCGGGGCGGCTGCGGATCGGCCGGTTCACCGCCGCGCCGAGCGGTGTCGACGTGGATCCGGAGTGCGTGCGGGCCGTCGACGTGGCCACGGAGTTGCTGGTCGGCTGCGGGCACGATGTCGAGGAGATCGAGCCGCCGGCCGGGTCCGCGTTCACCGACCTGTTCACGAAGGTGTGGGCGTTGAAGGCCGCCGGCGCGCCCGTGCCGCCCGGCAAGGAGTCGCTGCTGCGGCCCGTGACTCGGATGCTGCGGGAGCTCGGCGCCGGCATCGGCGGCGCCGAGGCGCTCGGGATCTTGGCCGCTCTGCAGGGCGCCGCTCGGTCCGTGATCGACCGGACCGCCGCCTACGACGTCGTGCTGTGCCCGACGCTGTCGATGCCGCCCCGGCCGGCCGGATGGTTCACCGACGGCGACGACCCGGCGGCGGAGTTCGAGCGGACCATGCAGTTCGTGGCCTTCACGCCCATCCAGAACGCCACCGGTCAGCCGGCGGTGTCGCTGCCGGTGCACTGGACGCCAGGCGGGCTGCCGGTGGGGGCGATGCTGGTCGGCCGACCGGGCGATGAGGCGACCCTGATCTCCGTGAGCGCCCAGCTGGAGGCGGCCAGCGGATGGCCGTCGCGATGGCCCGTGTTGTGAACCCCGGCGAGTCACGCTCTCGGGCATACCGAAATACGGTTTCGGGCGGGTCTGGAATGTCACATGCGTGTCGTATTTGCCTTCCCTGGGGCACATGCGGACCGCATGTGACACCGGGGTGGGGGCGATCAGCGCGTGGTGACTGTGCGGGCCTCGGGGCGGCGGGGCCAGGGGCGGCCGGCGGGTGGGCGCTGGGAAGTGGG
>DASWRQ010000078.1:0-15002 GCA_036403095.1 Kutzneria sp.
CCGAGCCGGCGACGCCGAGCGTGACGCCGCCGGGCAGCGCCGGCAGCGCGCGCAGCCGGGTCACCAGGTCCGAAGTGGACACACTGGTCGGGCCGTCGGCCGGGATCACCTGGAAGGCGAAGAAGTCCTTGCTGTCGGCCACCGCCGCCGGGGCGACCGCGACCACGTCGGGCTGCGCGCTGAGCTCGCGTGCGATGAAGACCTGGGTGGCGAGCACATCGTCAACCGGCTTGGGCGTCTGGGCCGTGACCAGCAGCGGGCCGTTGACCCCGGTGCCGAACTTGGCCTCGACCGTCTTGAACGTCCGGTAGGCGGTGGAGTTGGTGGCCTGGGCCGAACCGTCGGGCAGGCCCAGTCGCATCGACAGCGCGGGCGCGGCGATCACCAGCAACGCAGCGATGGCCAGCGCGGCGGTCACCAGTGCCCGCCAGGTCGGCATCGGCTTCGGCGCGGCCTCGGTGTGCTCGTCCCGCCCGACGGACGCCCGGGCGCGCTTGGTCAGCAGCCGCGGCCCGACCAGCCGCAGCAGGCCGGCCGGCAGGGTGATCGCGACCAGCACGGCGATGGCCACACAGACCGCGCCGACGTCGCCCATCACACCCAGGAACGGGATCCCGGTGACGTTGAGCGCCAGCAGCGCGACGATCACCGTGGCGCCGGCGAAGACGACCGCGCCGCCGGCGGTGCCGTTGGCCAGGCCGATCGACTCGTGCAGGTCCATGCCGGCCCGCAGCTGCCGGCGATGCCGGTTGATGATGAACAACGAGTAGTCGATGCCGACGGCCAAGCCGAGCATCAGGCCCAGCACCGGCGTCACCGAGGCCATGTCGACCACGCCGGAGAAGGCCATCGCGCCGGCGACGCCGACACCGACGCCGATCAGCGAGGAGACCAGCGGCAGCATGGTGGCCAGCAGCGTGCGCAGCATGAGCAGCAGCACCAGGGCGGCCACGATCAGGCCGGTGATCTCGCCCGGTCCGACGATGCCGTCGGTGGTCTGGGCGATCTCGGCCGAGTAGTCCACCCGCACGCCCGGAATCGACGCGGCGCCCAGCTTGTGGGCCACGGCGTCACGGGCCTCCTGCGGCAGCGAGAACTGGTCGTCGCTGAACATCACGACGCCGGTCGCGGTGGTGCCGTCGGTCGAGACCGTGCGGATCTTCGACGAGAAGTCGAGCAGCTGCTTGCCCTGCTCCAGCGGCTTGGACTTGGTGGCGAGCTGCGCCTCGGCGGCGTCGAGCTGCTTGGTCTGGGCGTCCAGCTGCGCCTGCTGCTGGTCGAGCTGCGCCTGGGCCGCCGGGTTGCCGGCAACGGCAGCCTTGGCCGCGTTCAGCTGCTGCTGGCCGGCGGCAATCTGCTGCCGCCCGGCCGCGATCTGCGCCTTGCCGTCGTCGACCTGCTTCTGCCCGTCGGCCAGCTGCTTGCGCTGGTCGGCGATCTGCTGCTGCACGGTGAACGGGTCGACGACGTCCCGCACGTGGTCCTGGCCCTTGAGGCCGGCGAGCAGGTCGCTGACGCCCTTGCGCTGCTCGGCCGTGAACGGCTTGCCGTCCTCGGTCTGGAACGCGACCGTGCCGGCGACCCCGGCCAGGTTCGGCAGCTTCTCGGCCAGCTTCGCGGTGACCTCGGCGGTCTGCGTGCCGGGAATGCTGAAGCTGGAGGCCAGTGTGCCGCCCGCGGTGAAGAACGCGACCACCGCCAGCGCCAGGGCGACCAACCAGAAGGCCAGCACCCGTAACGGGTTTCGGGCCGCGAGGCGGCCGAGTTTGTACAACAACTGTGCCATGGGAATGCTCCGGTGTCGGTTGGGGCGGATGTCAGCCCAGTGCCACGAATCCGTCGCGTAGCTGGACGATGAAGCGGTCGAACAGCTCGTCCCAGAGCTGTCGGGTGTCGGGGGTGTCGGCCAGGCCGGTGCGCCCGGTCCAGTGCTTGTGCAGCACGATCAGGCCGCCGAGCAGACCGGACACCAGCAGCTCGACGTCGAGCGGCGGCACGTTCGGATGCCGTTGGCTGGCCGTGGCCATCAGGCTGTCGCTGACGCCGAGCATGGTGTCGCGCACGATCTCCAGCACCCGCGAGTCCTGGTGGCCCATCGGGCCGAGGATGTGCGTCAGGCGGATCATCGTGCCCAGCAGGTCGATCGACCGCAGCAGTGCGGCCAGGTCGTCGAGCAGGTCGGCGTGGCTGCCGCCGCCGGCCGGCGGCCCGTCCACCTTGAGGCTGTCCACGGCCTCGCCGAGGATCTCGGTGCCGACGGCGATCAGCAGTTCCTCGGTGGAGTGGAAGTAGTTGAACACCGTCCGGCGGGACACCTCGGCCCGCGCCGCCACCTCGTCCACCGACAGGCCCTCGACGCCGCGCTCGGCCAGCAGCTCCGTCGCCACGCGGACGATCCGCCGCCGGCGACGCTCCATGCTGGCCGCTTCGCGACCGTCCAGTGTCCTGGCCATGCCTCTACACTAAGTGCAGTTTTGCACTCTGTGCAGTACTGGTCGGCGTGGGTCCGGTCACACTCCGTTGTCGGTACCCACGGCCCTGAGCACGGCGAGAACCACCGTGCGGGTCACGTCGACGACCTCAGCCAGCGGAACCTGTTCTCCGGGGCCATGAGCCAGCCGCACGTCCCCCGGCCCGAACTGCAGCGTCGGAATGCCGGCCGCGGCGTAGAGCCGGAGATCGCTGCCGTAGGGCGCGCCGCATTCCTCGGGTCGCGGCCGCCCGGTGGCGTCCGCGCAAGCGGTTTGCACCAGACCCCGTAAAGGATCGCCGTCTTTCAGTTGGCCGCTCGCAAACTGACCGCCGGTCCACGCAACCGTGGCGGGATGATCCCGCAGCCACTGGTCGGCGGCGCAGGTCTCGGCGACGCACGATTCCAGCTGTTCCCGAGCCACCGCAGGGTCTTCGCCCAGCCGCACACCGAGCCGTCCCTCGGCCACCAGCAGGTCCGGCACGCTGCTGGCCCAGTCGCCGGCACACAGCTTGCCGACCGACAACGCGTACGGCACGCCATAACGCGCCAGCAGCGGATCGGGCGCTCGGTTGCGAACGGCTTCCAGTCGGGCCAGGGCACGGTGAATCGGCAGGTAGGCGTCGATCGCGCTGACGCCGGCATCGCGCGTGCTGGCATGCGTGGCCTGGCCGGGCACCTCGATGCGGAAGGTCAGCGCACCCGCGTTCGCGGTGATCAGGTTGCCGCTCGTGGGCTCCGTGATGATGCACGCGTCGCCGGTGTGCCCACGCCGCAGCGTGCCGAACGCGCCCAGGCCGCCGTCCTCCTCGCTGACCACACAATGCGCCGCGACTCGGCCCCGCAGCCGAACGCCGCTGGCCTTGATCGCCGCGAGCGCGGCGAGATTGGCCACCAGCCCGGCCTTCATGTCGCACGCGCCCCGACCATGCACGACGCCGCCGACGGTCCTGGGCGTGAACGGATCGCCCTCCCAGCGCGCGAGGTCACCGGGCGGCACGACATCGACGTGCCCCTGGAGAATCACCGTCGGCCCGTCGCCTTCGCCGGTGACTCCGACCAGTCCCCACGCCTCGTCGCGCGGCGCCTCGAAGCCCGGGAAATCCGCATCGCCTTGCAGCGCCGGCAGATCCATGGACCAGAGGTCGACGTCCAGACCGAGACCCCGCAACCGCCGAGCGAGCCAATGCTGCGCCTGCGACTCCGCCGCCGTCCCGGTCACGCTCGGAATCGCCAGTAGCTCCAGCAAAGTAGTGGCGATGGCCGCCTCGTCGACGGCCGCCAAGGTGTCGGATTCGGCCCGGGTCAGATGGGTGTTCAAGGCGCCTCGCTGTGATCGCCGCGGCAGGGACCTCCGGATGCTAGGTGCGGTCGGCCGTGCACTCAATCGCCATGGCTTGCCGATCACCGCCACTTTTTTGCACGTCTTGGTATGCTGCGGCAGTTTTTTGCGTGGGAGAAGGGATCGCCGTGGACGCCATCGACGAGGGGATCATCCGCTGCGTCACGGTCAACGCCCGCAGCACCTACGCCGAGATCGGCGATGCCGTCGGCCTGTCCCCCTCGGCGGCCAAGCGGCGGCTGGACCGGCTCGTCGCCGACGGGGTCGTGGCCGGCTTCACCGCCCTGATCAACACGGAGGTGCTCGGCTGGACCGCCGAGGCGTACGTCGAGGTGTACTGCGCCGGCAATCCCACGCCGGCCACGCTGCGGCGTGAGCTGGACGCGATCCCCGAGGTGATCGAGGCGTGCACGATCTCCGGCGCCGCCGACGCCCTGGTGTACCTGCGCGCGACCGATATCCCGCACCTGGAGCGGGCGATTCAGCGTCTGCGCGAAAGCCGCGTGATCGACCGGACGGAGAGCGCCATCGTGCTCTCGCGGCTGATCAACCGCCCACGCTAGTTCCGCGGATGGTTCAGTGAGCGAACCAACAAGATAGTCTGGCCGCATGGCTCTCCCCAGCACCTACGCCGAGCCCAACTGCTCGCTGGCCCGGGCGTTGGAGGTGGCCGGCGAGCGGTGGACGCTGCTGATCGTGCGCGACGCCTTCTTCGGCGTACACCGGTTCGGCGACTTCGCCACCCAGCTCAAGATCCCCCGAGCGGTGCTCGCCAGCCGGCTGAAGTCCATGGTCCAAGCGGGCGTGCTCAGCCGTGACGACTCCGACGGCAGCGTCGAGTACCGCCTGACCGACCGCGGCCTGGCGCTGTGGCCGGTGATCCGCGCCCTGCTGCACTGGGGCGACGAGTCCTACTCCCCCGACGGCGTCAAGCGCGCGCTATACCACGACACCGACGACGGCCTGATCGACCACGAGAACCGCTGCCAGATGTGCGGGGCGGTGGTGCCGGTGCCGGAGATCCGCATCGAGCCCGGCCCCGGTTACCAGGCCAGCGACGCCGAGTTGGATCCTGTGTCCCAACAGATCACGCGGCCGCGCCGGCTGCTCGACCCGATCACGGTCGGGCGCACGCCCCGGACCACGGAGGACTGATGACTGCCCGCAACGCGCTGGTGCTCGGTGGCGGCGGGCCCGTCGGCGCGGCCTGGCTGTCGGCCGCGCTGAGCGAACTGGTCGCGGCCGGCCTGCCGTTGGGCGAGTCCGGCGTGGTGCTCGGCACCTCGGCCGGAGCGGTGAGCGGCGCCTGGCTGACGATGGACCCCGACGGCCTGCCCGAGGTGCCGCAGCGGATGGTCAAGCGGGCCCGGCAGCACGCCGCCGCCCTGGCTGCCGGCCAGGGCGACCAGGGCCTCTTCCAACGGCTGCTGGCCGAGTCCGGCGGCGACGTCCGGAAGATCGCCCGGGCCGCGATCGCGACGTTCCCGCCGATGACGGCCGAGCAGGGCGAGGCACTGTGGTCGGAGATGCTGCCCCAGGGGCAGTGGCCGGCGAACCTGCGCGCCGCGGCCGTCAACGCGGAGACCGGGGCCGCCCACGCGTGGTCCTCGACGGACGGGATTCCGCTGGCCGTCGCGGTGTCGACCTCCACCGCCGCGCCCGGCTTCGCCGCGCCGGTTTCCGTGGACGGCTCGATCTGGGTCGACGGCGGCGTGCGCTCCGGCACCAACGCCGACCTGATCGCCGACCTGGCCGCGCCGGGCCGTGTGCTCGTGCTGGCGCCGATCGGCGGCGACGGCCTCGCACGTGAGGAAGCCTCTCTCACCGAGCGCGGATACCGCGTCCGGGTGATCGTCGCCGAGCGGTTCTACGGACCGATGACCGACCTGCTCGATCCGGGCTTCGTGGACCTCGCCACGACCGTCGGCGCGCGCCAGGCCCGTGACTGCGTTGCAGATCTTGCAACGTGGTGGAACGCCTGACCCACAAGGGTTTCTTTCCTCCTGACCCGAACTCGACTTGACCGATTCATGGCTCGACGCACGTCTTGTGCGCTCGATGACGCCTCGCTACAGTCACTGCTAGTTAGGAAAGTTTCTTAACAGTTTACTCGCCGTTCACCTGCGTTCGCCGCCGCCCTGCCACCGCCAAGGTCCCTGAAGGAGCGCGACGTGCCGTCCACCCGCCTGCGAAAATTCGGCCGGCTCACGCCAGTAATCGCCGCCAGCCTGTTACTGCCCACCGCGATCGCCGTGGCCGCCGCCCCACGGTCCGCCGATGTCCTGCTGTCCCAAGGAAAGCCGGTCGCCACGTCGACGGTCGAGAGTTCCTCGTACGCCGGCGCGAAGGCGGTGGACGGCAGTAGCACCACCCGCTGGGCCAGCGTCGAGGGCGCGGATCCGCAGTGGCTGCGGATCGACCTCGGCCAGGCCGCGACCGTCCACCGTGTCCTGCTCAACTGGGAAGCGGCCTACGCCAAGCAGTACCGCGTCGAGATATCCGACGACGGCACGAACTTCACCACGGTCACGACCGTCGACAACGGTGACGGCCAGACCGACGACCTCACCAGCCTCGCCGCCCACGGCCGGTACGTGCGCGTCGTCGGCCTCACCCGCGCCACCAGCTACGGCTATTCCCTGTGGGAGGCCCAGGTTTTCGGGGTCGCCGATGCCGCGGGCGACACCCAGCCGCCGACCACGCCGACCGGCCTGCAAGCCGGCGCCGTCACCGCCACCAGCGTCGACCTGACCTGGCAGGCTGCCACGGACAACGTCGCCGTCGCGGGCTACGACATCCTCCGCGACGGAAAGGTCGTGGCCAGCAGCGAAAGTCCGGCCTACACCGATATCGGCCTCGCCGCCAACACCACCTACAGCTACACCGTCCGCGCCCGGGACACCGCCGGCAACCTCTCCCCGGAGAGCGCGGCGGTCACGGCGCAGACCAAGACCGGCGGCAGCGGCGCGTTCATCCTCGCCGCCGCCGGCGACATCGCCGAGCAGTGCACGGCGAGCGACTCGAACTGCGTGCACCCGAAGACGGCCAAGCTGGTCGACCAGATCAAGCCGGCGGCGCTGATCACCATGGGGGACAACCAGTATGACAACGCCCACCTGAAGGACTACCAGTCCTACTACGACAAGACGTGGGGCAGGTTCAAGAGCATCACCCATCCCGTGCCCGGCAACCACGACACCTACGACTCGCCCAAGTACGACGGCTACGACAAGTACTTCGGCGCCGCCGCCAAGCCCGACGGCAACCGCTACTACAGCTGGGACATGGGCAACTGGCATTTCATCGCCCTGGACTCCACGGCGTTCATGACGCACGACTTCGCGACCGGCGACGGCAGCGCCGCGGACCAGCTGGCCTGGCTGAAGGACGACCTGGCCCACAACACCAAGGGCTGTGTGGCCGCCTACTACCACCACCCGCGGTGGAGCTCCGGCGACCACGGCGACAACAAGGACAGCATCTCGCTGTGGACCACGTTGGTGGACAACAAGGTCGACCTGGTCCTCAATGGACACGATCACGACTACGAGCGGTTCGTCCCGCAGAACGCCAGCGGCAAGTCGGATCCGAACGGGCCGGTGGAGATCGTCGGCGGCTCCGGCGGCGCCGACCTGTACGACCTGAGCGCCAAGCACGCCACGACCGCCAAGCTGCTCAAGACCTACGGCGTGCTGAAGCTGTCCATGACCGACAGCACGTTCCAGACGCAGCTGATCGGCGTCGACGGCAAGACCCTGGACAGCAGCCCGACCTACACCTGCCACCAGTAGGAGCCGGCATGTACATCGCGGCCAGCCGCACCTCGGACCTGGCGGCCGGGAACGACCGGAAACCGGCGCTGCGGCGGGTCGCCGCCAACGTCGTCGCGCTCGGTGTGGTCAGCCTGGTCACCGACATCTCCTCCGAGATGGTGACCGCCGTCCTGCCGCTCTACCTGGTGCTGGGCCTCGGCCTGAACCCGTTGCAGTTCGGGCTGCTCGACGGGCTCTACGCCGGCGCGACCGCGGTCGTGCGGGTGCTCGGCGGGCATCTGGCCGACCGGTGGCGGCGGCTCAAGGCGGTCGCCGGGCTGGGGTACGGCTTGTCCGCGGTGTGCAAGCTCGGGCTGATCGCCGCCGGCTCGTCGGTGGCGGCGATCGGCGTCGTGCTGGCCGCCGACCGCACCGGGAAAGGGATCCGCACCGCCCCGCGGGATGCGCTGATCTCACTGAGCAGCGAGCCCGGTGCGCTCGGCCGGTCGTTCGGGGTGCACCGCGCCCTGGACACCGTCGGCGCGTTCCTCGGCCCGCTGGTGGCGATGGCGGTGCTGGCCCTGAGTCTGGGCAGCTACACTTCCGTGTTCTTCACCAGCTTCTGCATCGCGTCGCTGGCCGTGCTGCTGCTCGGGCTGTTCGTCCGCGACCATCCGGTTTCCGTCGCCCGCGGCGGGGTGTCACTACGGGCCGCATTGGACTTGTTGCGGTCCAGGGACTTCCGGCGCATCACGATCTGGGCGGCGCTGCTGGGCCTGGTGACCGTCGGCGACTCGTTCGTCTACCTCGTGCTGCAACGGCGATGGGACGTCGCGGCGACGTACTTCCCGTTGCTGCCACTGGGTACCGCCGGCGTCTACCTGCTGTTGGCTGTGCCGCTCGGCCGGCTGGCCGACCGGATCGGCCGCTGGCTGGTGTTCCTCGGCGGGCATGCCGCGCTGTGCCTGGCCCTGGTGCTGATCTGCGGCCCGCAGGCCGGATTCTGGCTTGCGGTCGTCGCGTTGGGTCTGCACGGCGTGTTCTACGCCGCCACCGACGGTGTGCTGATGGCCGCCGCCGGGCCGCTCGTGCCGTCGGGGCTGCGAGCGACCGGCCTGGCGGTGGTGCAGACCGGGCAGGCGGCGGCCCGTATGCTCTCCTCCGTCCTTTTCGGACTGACGTGGACGCTGTGGGACCTGCGTCCGGCGGTGTTCGTCGCCGCCGGCTGCCTGGCCGTCACCGCCCTCGCCGCCGCGATCGTGAAACCGGTGCGCCCGTGAAGAAGATTCTGCTCGCCCTCATCGGCACGGTCGTGCTGGCCGCCGCCGCCGTCACGTACACGGTCAGCGCCCGGCCGGACACCGTCGAAGCCGTGCCGGCCGCCAAGCTCACCCTCGCCCCCGGACAGCTGTTGTACCGCAACGTCTCCACCGGTCGCATCGCCGCCGTCCCGGTCAACAGCCCCGGGGCCGAACCGAAACTCAGCGGCCTCAAGTGCGACCGGTTCGCCGTCGCCAAACAGACCGCGGTCTGCCTGGCGGTCCGGCCCGGCACCCTCCCGGCGCTGACCGATGTTTTCGTCCTCGACGAGTACCTGCACGTCCGACACACCGAGACCCTGCCCGGCACGCCCAGCCGCGCCCGGGTCTCCCCCGACGGCATGCTGGTCTACTGGACCCTGTTCGTCACCGGGGATTCCTACGCCGCAACGGGATTCTCCACCCGCGCCGGCATCTACGAGGTGCGGACCGGAGCTCTGGTCAAGACCGTCGAGGAACTGGCCGTGGTGGTCGACGGCAGCCACTACACCGCATCGGACGTCAACTACTGGGGCATCACCTTCGCCGCCGACGGCAACCGCTTCTACGCAACCCTTGGCAGCCAAGGCAAGACGTATCTGATCGAGGCCGACTACGCCAATTACAGCGGCAAAGCCCTGCGGGAGAACGTCGAATGCCCCTCGCTGTCCCCCGACGGCACCCGGATAGCGTTCAAGAAGAAGATCTCGAACGGCGTCTGGCGGCTGTCCGTCCTCGACCTGGCAACGTCGAAGGAGACTCCGTTGGCCGAGACACGCAGCGTGGACGACCAGGCCCTGTGGCAGGACGACCAAACCGTCCTCTATGGACTGGACAACGCCGTCTGGGCCGTGCCGGCCGACGGCTCCGGCGCACCGAGGAAACTGGCGCAGGACGCCGCCTCCCCGGCGGTCACCGGCTGACGGTCGCGCAGCCGGGTCGGCGCGATCTGGGTTCGGCTGACAGCACGCTGCGCGGCCACTGCCCCGACAGCGTCGATCTACCTGTCACTGTCCGAGGTGGAGTAGAACATCTCCTCGGGCCGGGATTTGATCACCAAGAGCGTGCGTTCCCGGACCGGGCGTGACCTCGCCGGCCGACCTTCGCTGTGGCAGTGGGATGGCCATCTCCGGGCCAGCTGTTGTTCATGCCCGGTTTGCCCTGCTCAGTGAGGCTTCGCCCGAAACGCCCGTGTCGGCGCGGCGGCGAAAGAGGGTTTCCAGGTGGCACACCAGCACGATCACGATCACCACGACCACGGCACCGAGGGCTTGTCGGCCGCGGCCGACCTGTCCGTGCCCGATCAGGAGCTGAGCCCGGACGCGCTGTCGCGCAGATCCATGTTCCGCCGGGCCGGCCTGCTCGGCGCCGGCCTGGCCTCGGCCGGCGTGCTGGCCTCGGCCGGCACCGCGGCGGCCGGCCCGGAGCGCAACCGGCCGGCGCGCAACGGCCTGCTGTGGCTGGCCGGAGACCACCACATCCACACCCAGTACAGCTCGGACGGCAAGTATCGGGTGCTCGACCACGTCCGCCACGCGAACGCGTACGGCCTGGACTGGATGGTCATCACCGACCACGGCAGCAACGAGCACGCCAAGATCGGGGTGGACAAGGTCAACCCGGACATCGTGGCGGCCCGCGAGAAGGTCAAGGACACGCTGGTGTTCCAGGGCCTGGAGTGGAACATCCCGGCGGCCGAGCACGGCACCGTCTTCGTGCACCCGGGTCGCAACGAGCTGCCGCTGCTCAAGGAGTTCGAGAACACCTACGACGGCTCGGTCAAGGGCGCGACCGCCGGCACGGCGGCCAACGAGGCGCTGGCCATCGCCGGCATCGACTTCCTGGCCGACGCGGTGCGCCGCCGCCGCGTGCAGGACGCGCTGTTCCTGGCCAACCACCCGGCCCGCAAGGGAATCGACTCCCCGCACGAGATCCGCGCCTGGCGGGACGCGGCCCCGAACATCGCCGTCGGCATGGAGGGCGCGCCGGGCCACCAGGGCGCCGGCATCCCCGCGCCGCACGGTCCGGGCAGCGGCCGCGGTGGCTACGACAACAGCCCCAGCGCGGACTCGTTCCCCGGCTACCCGCTGGAGAGCTACCGCACGTGGGGCGGCTTCGACTGGATGACCGCGACCGTCGGCGGCCTGTGGGACAGCCTGCTGGCCGAGGGCAAGCCGTGGTGGATCACCGCCAACTCGGACTCGCACAACGTCTACGCGGACAACGCCGTGCGCGGCCCGGGCTCGGACTTCACCAAGAACGGCAAGTACGACGACCCGATCCACGGCGGCGACCTCAACCTGGGCGACAGCGACTTCTGGCCCGGCTACTACTCCCGAACCCACGTCGGCTCGCGCGACTTCTCGTACGCGGCGGTGATGGACGGCATCCGCGGCGGCCGGGTGTGGGTCGACCACGGCGGCCTGATCAGCGGCCTCGACGTGCGGCTGCGCGCCCGCAACGGCCGGGACGAGGTGACCCTGGGCGGCATGCTGCACGTCCGCAAGGGCGCCGAGGTCGACCTGGTCATCTCCATCGACCTGGCCAACGGGCCGAACTGGGCCCAGTTCGTGCCCACGCTGGCCCGCGTCGACGTGATCGCCGGCGACGTGACCGGCAAGGCGGCCGACCGCGACGGCTTCGTCGCGCCGACCGCGAAGGTGGTGAAGTCCTTCGAGGTCAACAAGTCCACCGGCACGGTCAGCTTCACCTACCCGCTGGGCCGGGTCGCCAAGGCGCAGTACCTGCGGCTGCGCGGCACCGACGGCAACCGCGCCGCGGTCGGCCTGCGCGGCGCGGGCGTCGACCCGGTCGGGCCGGCGATGGACGTGCTCGGCTCGGCCGACCCGTGGCAGGACCTCTGGTTCTACAGCAACCCCCTGTGGGTCCTGCCGTCGTGACGGTCTTCGGCGTCGACGCCGGCAGCCGATCGCTGCGGGAGGCGGACCACCTGATCCACGATCTGGTGGCCCGCCTCCCGGGCTCGGTTGTCGCCTGCACCCACCTGATCCGCGGCGACCGCCCGCACATCGCGGTATCGCTGCGGTCCGATGTGGACAGTCTGCCGGTCGGACCGGAGGTCGGCGTCGCTTCCGCCGGTGCTCGTTCGGGTCCGGACGACTTGGCCGCCGCGGCGGCGGAAGCCGTTGCCCAGCATGGCGTCTCGGGCCGGGCCGTGGTGTTCCCCGGCTCGGCTCTCACTGGCGCCGTCCGGGTCGGCGACCTGCTGGCCGGCTCGTCGATCATGCGGCTGCATGTCGTCGGCGGCCCGGATCAGCCCGGTGCTGACCACTTTCTGGACACGCGCGATCACCTCCGGCCGGAGTGGCAGGGCGGCGAGCTCGTGCTGGCCGTGACGCCGGCCGGCCCGGGCCGGTTCGCGCCCTTCGAGGTGCCCAACCCGACGCCCTGCTGCGCCGATCACTGACGTCAGCTCGCGACGGTCAGCCCGGCCCGCACCGCCAGCACCACGAGCTGGGCGCGGGTCCGGGCGTTGAGCTTGCCCATCGCCCGGGTCACGTGCGTGCGGACGGTGGCCGGCGACAGGAACAACGCCTCGGCAATCTCGCCGTTGGACCGCCCGGTCGCCACCCACGCGGCGATCTCCCGCTCCCGCTCGGTGAGTGTGTCGAGACCGTCGACGGCGGTCGGCGCGGTCCAGCGCTGGGCGAAGGTGGACACCATCAGCCGGGTCACCGACGGGGACAGCAACGCCTCGCCGCCGGCGACAACCCTGATGGCGTGCACCAGTTCCGTCGGGGCGCTGTCCTTGAGGATGAAGCCGCCGGCCCCGGCGCCCAACGCCTCGAACACGTACCGGTCGACCTCGAACGTCGTGACGACGATGACCTTCACCGGATTGCCGGCCAGGCGCCTGAGCACCTCGAGGCCGTCCATGCCGGGCATGCGGATGTCCAGCAGCAGCACGTCGACCGGGTTGCGGCTCAGTTGTCTCAGCGCCTGCTGGCCGTTGTCCGCCTCGCCGACCACCCGCATGTCCTCCTCACGGTCGATCAGCACGCGCAGGCCCATCCGGACCAGCTGGTGATCGTCGGCCAGCAGCACGCGGATCATCGGCTCACCGGCAGCCAGGCCACGACCTGGAATCCGCCGCCCGCCCGGGGGCCGGCCTCCAGTCGCCCGTCCAGGTCCTCGACCCTTCTGCGCATGCCGGCCAGCCCCCGGCCCGCCGGCGCTGGCGTGCCTCGACCGCGGTCGCTCACCCGGACCTGGACGTGTCGCTCGCCGCGGTCGATCGCCACCTCGGCCCGGGTCGGGCCGGCGTGCCGGAGCACGTTGGTCAGCGCCTCCTGCACGACCCGGTAGACCGTGCCGTTCACCGGTTCCGGCAGGTCGGCGTGCATGGTGAAGTCGACCGCCAGGCCACCGGCCCTGACCTGCCGGATCAGGTCGGGAATGCCGGCCGGGTGAACGGCGTCCAGCATCCGGCGCAGATCGGCCAGCGCGGCGGCGCTGGTCTGCCTGATCGCCTCCAGTGACAGCCGGGCCTGCGCCGGCTCCTCGTCGAAGACCAGCAGCGCCACCCCCGCCTGCATGGTGACCAGGGCGAAGCCGTGGCCCGCGATGTCGTGCACCTCGCCGGCCAGCCGCATCCGCTCCTCCAGCACCGTGCGGGCGATCAGGTTGCCCCGGGCGGCATTCCGCACGTGGATCAGCGCGCCCAGCGACCAGGGCAGCACGATCCAGGCCGTCCAGGCCAGCGACAGCAGCACCGGCATGTGGCCGCCGAGCAGCCGCAGCAGGATGGTTGCCGAGGAGATCGCCGCCGCCAGCCCGCTGGCCGTGGCCGACACCCGCAGCGGGCGCTGCCGGGCCAGCTCGAACACCGCGATCACCAGGCACAGCAACACCGGCCCGTACGGGTAGCCGGCGAGCAGATAGCCGTTGACCAGCAACACCGCGGCTCCCAATGCCGCCAGCGGCGCGGTCCGCCGCAGCGCCGCCGTCATCGCCGCCAGCACCAGCAGCGCCAGGCCAAGCCCGTCCAGCGGACGGGATCGGTCCGCGCCAACGACAATCGTGCCCGCGACGACAACCGCCGCGAGCCCGGCGGCAAACACGACGTCCGTCCACTCCGGACGGTTGAGGCCGAACATGCCGTCCAGCATGCCCGTCGGGCCGCCTCGCCGCGTCAGCGTCTCACCGACACCTCACTACGTCAGCTGACGTACGTGAGCGCGGTGGCGGCCGCTTTCGGTCCGACGCGGGTGTCGCCGTGGCGGATCAAGGATGGCGGCAGTCGAAAGGAGAACCGACATGGCATGGACCGCGATCGGCCGCGCCACCGGTCCGCACCGGGCGCTGCTCATCGGCACGTGCGCGGCGTTGGTCGTGGCCGCGATCGCCGACGAGGCGACCGGTTACGACGGCCCGGGCCCGTTCATCTACCCGGCGTTCGCGCTGGTGGTGGCGCTCGCCCCCTGGCGATACACACCGCTGCTGGCCGCCGTGATGAGCGCCCTCTTCCTGTACGGCGGCCTGGCGTCGTCGGAGTTCACCGCCAAACTCACCCGGCCGGACGTGGTGCTCGACTTCGCCGCCGGCTGGCTGCAGATGCTCAGTTTCGCCGTCGCCGGCGTCCTTTCCGTCGCCTCGGTCGTCAAAGCCCGTACCTGAGGAGTGCACCATGTTCCGTCGTCTCAACCGTCGCACGTTCGTCTCGCTGGCCGGACTGCTGGTCGGCATCGTCGGCCTGCTCGTGCAGTGGGCCGCCGACCCGTCGAGGTTCTCGGCCGGCGAGCAGCCGTTCGGCATCGCCTTCCCGCCCGGCATCCTGTTCATCCTCGGGGCCGGCCTGCTCACGCTGGGGACGGCCCGCTGGTGGTGGCATCCGGTGTTCGCGGTGCTGATCTCGTTCTGGATCGTGGTCGGCGGCGCCCTGGCCAACCAGCTGACACCCAATCTGTTCTCCCCCACCCCGGGCACGGTCGGGGGCACTCTGGTCATGGCCGCCGGCCTGGTGCTGGCCGGCGTCGCCGGGGTGGCCGGCATGGTCCGCGCGCGGCGGATCCCGGCCGGGAATTCGGGCACACTGCCCAGTGCTTGACCGGGTGGCCGCGCAGGCCGCCAGCACATGTCTGATTCTCGGCCGACCACTGCGGGCGGCGCGGCCCGCCCGG
>DASWRQ010000079.1:0-5392 GCA_036403095.1 Kutzneria sp.
GCCGCCGCTGGCCTCGTACAAAGCCTGCCGGCGCGTGCGGTTCACGTCCGGACCGAGCAGCTCGTCGGCCTCGTGCTCGGTCAGCGGCGCGACTTCCAGCCGCACCCGGCGGGTCGGCTGGGCCAGCCCCAGCGCGGCGGACAGCTGCGGCGACGCCTGGCCGGGGCGGTAGGCCACCGCCACCACGATCCGGCCGCGCGGCGCGTGCCGCAGCAGGTGGTCCAGCAGCTCGACCGAGCTCTCGTCGGCCCAGTGCACGTCGTCCAGCACGAGGACCAGGCCGCCGGACTCGGCCAGCAGCTCCAGCAGGCCCCGCACCGCGCGGAACAGCCGGTAGCGGTCGGGCGGCTCGGCCGACGCGTCCGTCGACAGGCCGGCGAACACCGAGCCCAGCAGCCGGCGCTCGCTCTCGGTCAGCCGGGCCAGCTGCCGCTCCGACAACGTCTCCAGATGGTCGTCCAGTGCGTCGGCCAGCGCGGCCAGCGGCGCGTCCCGCTCGAATTCCGAGGCCCGGCCGACCAGCGTCAGCATCGCCTTGCCGCGAGCCGCCGCCACCGCCTCGGCCAGCAGCCGGCTCTTGCCCACCCCGGGCTCGCCGACCAGCTCCAGCAGCTGGAAGGCGCCCTTGGCTGCCCGGTCCAGCGTCTTGTCCACTTGGCGCAGCGCCTCGACGCGGCCGACCAGCGGCGTTCGGCCGGGGTCCGCCGCCGTCCCCCGGGTGCGTTCGCGCCGGCCGGTCACGGCACCTCGCAAGGGTGGGCTACGGGAATGAACATCGGCGTCAAGGGTGCCAGTCCTGGGCCGTTTCGGGCAAGAGACGGAAAGGCCCGGTTAACCGGCAATGCGAATTCACCCGACAATTCCGATGTGGGGTGATTCGTATCACCCTCATATGGGGGAGAAGGACGTTCGGCGTCAACCCCTGATCATGGAGAACCGGACGGATCGGACCGGATTGTCCACATTCGTGTCGACCAGGCAGATCGACTGCCAGGTGCCGAGCACCAGCCGCCCGGCCAGCACCGGGATCGTCGCGTACGGCGGCAGAAACGCAGGTAGAACGTGGTCCCGGCCGTGTCCTGGCGTGCCGTGACGGTGTCGCCACGCCTCGTCACGGGGCAGCAGCCTGGCCAGTGCCGTCAACAGGTCGTCGTCACTGCCCGCGCCGGTCTCCAGCACCGCCAGACCGGCCGTCGCGTGCGGCACCCAGACGTGCAACAACCCGTCGACCGCACCGTCCTCGGCCAAAAATCGCTCGCAGTCGCCGGTCAGGTCGTACACGACCTCGGCCGATCCGGTCCTGATCTGAATTTCCACACTTCGCACGACCGTGAACGGTACTTTCACCGCGCGCGCCGCGCGGGGCGAGGTCGCTCGCGGCTGGTCTCTTCCCTTGTCTCAGCCTGCGGTCCAGAGACCGGCGCGACCTCGCATCCGACTTGCGCCGATGCACGTAGCTTGGCGGGGTGCGCGACGCCTTCGGCCAGACCTTCGACATCCCGCCCGGCTATCTCAACACCGCCAGCATCGGTGTCCCGCCGACGATCGTCGCCGATGCCGTCGCCGCGGCGGTGCAGCGCTGGCGGGTCGGCGCGGACGTGCCGCCGGGGTTCGACGCCCACGTGGCTGACGCGAGAGCCGCTTTCGCGGCGCTGGTCGGCACGGACGCCGCACACGTGGCCATCGGGGCCAGCGCCTCGCAGCTGGTGGCCATCGCCGCCGCGTCCGTGCCGGACGGGTCACGGGTGCTGGTGCCGGCCGGCGAGTTCACCAGCACCACGTTCCCGTTCGCGGCCCAGGCGCACCGGGGGATCAAGCTGACCGAGGCGCCGCTGGCCGAGATCCCGGACGCCATGCGGGACCACGACGTGCTCGCCGCCTCGGTCGTGCAGTCCAGCGACGGCGCGCTGCTCGACCTGGCAGCCGTGCGGCGCAACCGCGAGGGCGTCACCGTCGTGCTCGACGTGACGCAGGCGTTGGGCTGGCTGCCGCTGGCCGACCTGACCTGGGCCGACTATGTGGTCGGCGCCGGCTACAAGTGGCTGATGACACCCCGCGGCGCCGCCTGGATGGCCGTTCATCCGGACGTGCTCGACCGCTCGCTGCCCATCCACGCCAACTGGTACGCCGGCAAGGACCCCTGGCAGACCGTCTACGGCCTGCCCCTGCGGCTGGCCGTGGACGCCCGCCGTCTCGACCTCTCGCCCACCTGGTTCTCCCACGTCGGCGCGGCCGTCGCCCTGCCGTGGCTGGCGTCGCTGGACCTGACCGCCGTGCACACGCACAACGTCGGCCTGGCCAACCAGCTCCTCGATCGCCTGGGCCTGCCGCCCGGCGACTCCGCCATCGTCTCCGTCGACGCCGACCCTGCTCGACTCGCGGCCGCCGGCATCCGACACTCCCTGCGCGCCGGCCGCGTCCGGCTGTCGTTCGCGCTGAGTAACACGCCCGACGACGTCGACCTGGTCAGCCGGGCACTGATTCGGTGACACATGGTTATGGACCCGGCCGAATCGTGTCGGAATCGGTCACCCGTTACGGTGCTGGTTGTGTCGGAGTCGTACCCCCAAGATCAGGCGACCTGGCGGACCGCCCCCGTGACGGCCGGGCCGGCTGACACCTCGCCGTTCCAGCTGCCCCCGGAGTTCTACGACCAGGAGCCGGCCGGCGGCCGCGATCCCGGGCCGGACAAGCGCAACAAGCTGCTGCTCCAGGGCCTCGGGCTGGTCGGTGTGGCGGTGCTGTCCGGGCTGGTGTTCTGGGCCGTGCAGCCCGCCCACGTCGCCGGCGTCGCCGAGGCCGCGTCCAGCCAGGTCGACACCGCCGGCAAGTACACCTTCACCCGGGTCGCCGGCCCGGCCACCGACACCGACTGCGCCCAGCACGCCTTCAACAAGACCCAGACGTTCCTCAAGGACCACCCCTGCCAGCAGCTCATCCGCTCGCTGTACTCCTCGACCCTGCCCGACGGCACCGTCGCCGTGGTGTCCGTGGTGGACGTCAAGATGCCCGACCAGGCCACCGCCGAGCAGCTCAGGCAGATCACCAGCAGCGAGGGCACCGGCAACGTCTACGACCTGCTCAAGGACGGCGGCGTGACCGCGGCCGGCATGCCGACCACCAGCCAGCTGCAGGACGGCGGCTACGCGGCGGCCACCAACGCCAATGTCACCACCATCGCGTTGACCGCCCTGGTCGGCGGCCACCCCGACAAGGCCAAGCTCAAGGACATCAGCACCGACGCCCTCCGCCTGGCCGGCAAGTAACCCGAAACGTCGGGAACGTGAAAAGGCTCACTCCTGGCCGGGGAGGGCGGGGGTGGCGGGAGTCTGGCCGGCGGACTGGCGCCAGGACATGGACCGGATCGCGGCGTCGGTGAGGGCGTCCAGGGCGGTCTTGCGGATCGCGGTGTCCGAGGTGTGCTCCAGCACCGACCGCCACGCCGACACCACGTCGGTCTCGGCCGCCGTCAACAGCGCGAAGGCCGACGACTGGTTGGTCAGCGGCTGGGGCGTGGTGTAGCCGGGCTCGGCCGATTTGGGCGTGGCGCCGGCCTTCTTGACCAGCGTGGCGGTGGCGTCGCGGCGGGCGGTGTGGGCCTCGGTGCCCTTGGCCAGCGCGGGGTCGGAGGCGGGCGGCAGGAAGGCGCCGGCCAGGCCGTAGGCCCAGATGGCGGCGTGTTCGGCGGCCAGGGCCTGCTGCAGGGCGTCGACGGTCTGGTCGGGAGAGGTCACGAGAGCAGCTCCTTCAGGCAGGCACAGCCGGCGACGACGGAGCCGACGAGTCCGGCGCGGTAGGTCGGCGCGGTCAGCGCGACCTGGGTGGCGGCCTCCTGGGCGGCCCCGAGCGAGGCGGCCATGCCGGCCACGGCGGCGGCCTGGTCGGGGTAGGTGGCGCCGGGCGGCGTGCTCGACGGGGCGGCGGACGTGGCCGTCGGCGGCGGGGTGGCCCGGTCGATCTCCTTGCGCAGCGCGACGGCCTGGGCGTCCCGGTTGGTGGCGATGAGCTGGAACTTGGCCTGCACGGCCGGGAATTTGGCGGCCAGGCCGCGGGCGGTGACGGCGTCCGCGGCGGCGGCGTCGGCCAGCGCGGCCAGCGGATCCGGGGGCGGCGGCGTGGTCGGCTGCGGCGTGCACGCGGCGACGGCCGGCGCGGCGAGGACCGTGAGCGCGCCGAGGCGCAGAAGGGCCCGGCGGCCGAGCTGAGGGGTCACGGTGAGTCATCTTGCCAGCAATCACCCGACCCACTCCGGTCCACGTGGGTCTGGACGGCTCAGCGACGAGATACGCTTGGCGACCACGACCGGCGAACGGCATCGCCGGTCGATGTCGTCACGTCCGCGTGGCGGCAGTGGCAACCGAGAGCGGTAACAGCGACCAGGGGAGTGAGAACGTGTCCAGCGCGCCGCGCGGAGAGATATCCGCGCAGCTCGAACCGGTCGTCCGGGAGGCAGTCTCGGCGATCGGCTTCGATCTTGAGCTGCTCGACGTGCAGCAGGCTGGCCGTCGCCGACTGGTCAAGGTGGTGGTCGACGGCGAGGAGGGCGTCGGCCTGGACGAGATCGCCAAGGCCAGCCGCGTCGTCGCGGCCGCGCTCGACGAGCACGACCACGTGCTCGCGGGCCCGTACACCCTCGAGGTGACCTCGCCCGGCATCGACCGGCCGTTGACCGCACCGCGCCACTGGCGCCGGGCGAAGTTCCGGCTGGTCAAGGTGCGCCAGACCGACGGGGCCGAGTTCACCGGCCGGGTCGGCAAGGTCACCGACGAGACGGTCCAGCTGCTGGTCGGCGGCCAGCTGCGGGAGATCGGCCACGGCGCCGTCGAGCGGGCCGTGGTGGAAGTGGAGTTCCGGCAGCCGCCGGTCGAGGAGTTGGCGCTGTTGGAGCGCGGCTGTCAGGAGGATTCCGAATGAACGTCGACATCGCCGCCCTCCGGACGATCGAGCGGGACAAGGACATCCCGTTCGAGACCGTCATCGAGGCCATCGAGACCGCACTGCTGACCGCCTACAAGCACACCGAGGGCCATCGGCCGCACGCCCGGGTGGACATCGACCGCAAGACCGGCCTGGTCCGGGTGCTGGCCCAGGACATCGGGCCGGACGGCGCGGTCGAGGAGGAGTGGGACGACACCCCGGAGGGCTTCGGCCGGATCGCCGCCACCACCGCCCGCCAGGTCATCCTCCAGCGCCTGCGCGACGCCGAGCACGAGCGCACCTTCGGCGAGTTCGCGGCCAAGGAGGGCGAGATCATCGCCGGCGTCGTGCAGCGCGACGCCCGGGCCAACTCGCGCGGCATGGTCGTGGTCCAGGTGGGTGACACCGAGGGCGTGCTGCCGCCGGCCGAGCAGGTGCCGGGCGAGCGCTACGAGCACGGCGAGCGGATCAAGTG
>DASWRQ010000080.1:0-100602 GCA_036403095.1 Kutzneria sp.
CCGCCCGCCGCGGTCCGGTCAGCGGCGCCGCAGCAGCAGGATCACGAGCAGCAGCACGCCGACGCCGCCGGCGGCGAGGACGGCGGTCGGGATCCTGCGGGCCCGGTCGACCTTGCCGTGCAGGCGCGCGATGGTGTCGACGATCTCCTCACGGGTCCGCTCGATCTCCTCCCGCAGCAGCGCGGGATCGTCCGGACGGGTGGTCACTGGGTCACCGCCCGGCGGATGATCGCCGCGTCGTCCTTGACGTTGGCGACGGTCTCCTGCGGCAGCGGCGGCACGCCCTTGCGCAGCTTGACCAGGGCGAACGTGCCGAGAGCGCCGGCGAACAGGATGAGCGCGCCGCCGACGGCGAGCGCGGCGAGCCAGGCCGGCAGCACCAGGGCGAGCGCGATGATGGCGCACGCGACGAGCGCGCACAGGCCCAGGAAGCCGAACAGCGCGGCCCCGGCCAGCACGCCGACGCCCACACCGGCCGCCTTGGCCTTCGTCTTGACCTCCACGACGGCGAGCGCGGCCTCGTCCCGCACCAGGGTCGACAGTTGCTCGCTCAACCGAGCCAGCAGCTGGCCGGTCGAGGCTTCGTCCTGAGGCATTGGTTCCTCCCAGCGTGGCTGTTCCTACCTATCGGAACTACCCGCTGGTCAGCGCCGCGACACCCGCCAGCACCTGGTCGACGGTGACGCCGAGCAGCGCGGGATCGGGATCGTCGGTGAAGGGGTCGCCACGCCGGGCGGAGGCGACCGTCAGGCAGCGGTGCGGGCCGGCGGCCGGCGGGCCCCACTGTTGCACGGGAGCCGGCCCGAACAGCACGACCGACGGCGTCCGGTAGGCGTAGGAAAGATGGGCGACGCCGGTATCGGCCGAGATCACCAGGTGCGCGTCGGCGATCAGCGCGGCCAGCTCGGCCAGGTCCAGACGTCCGGCCAACACGTCCTCATCGGACACGCCGACGGCCAGCGCGAGGTCGCGTTCCCGCTCGGTGCCGGTCACCACCACGCGGCGATCGATCTTCGCTGCCACCTGGGCGTACCGCTCGACCGGCCAGCGCCGGCTGCCGTAACCGGCACCCGGATGGATGACCACGGCCCCCGGCGCGACGCTGCTCGCGGCGGGCCGACGCAGCAGGAGATCGTCCGCGTCGCCGGGGATGCCGTGCGCGGCGAGCATTCGGCACCAACGTTGTCGCTCGTGCAGACCGTCCGTCCAGATCGGTCCGTCCCAGCCGTGACCCCGGTGGCCGACACGAAGCCGCGGCCGGAGCGCGTCAAGGATCTCGTTGCTCTGCGGCCCGGCCCCGTGCAGGTTGACGGCGACATCGGGACTGTCGACACCGTCGAGCGGCTGCAGGCCGTTGGCCGGCACGAGTTCGTCGATGCCGCCGATGAGCGCAACGATCGGTTGCAACCAAGCGGAGGTGGCCAGTTGCAGCCGGTGTCGCGGCCAATGGCGGCGCAGCGCGCGCAGCGCCGGCACCGCTACGAGTAGGTCGCCAAGATTCAAGGCCCGCAAGGCAAGCACGGTGGACACCTTCAGCTGGTTACCCTCGGCGCGGCGGCGGCAAACAGACTCGGACGGGCGCCTCGGTCACGCTGAGTAGTAGTTGTCCGGGCCGGGTTTACTCCAACCCGCAGCGGAAATCTCGTCCTCCGTGACTGCGAGCCATGGCTGCGACGCGGTGCTGTTCGACCGGGACGGCACCCTCATCGTCGACGTGCCCTACAACGGGGACCCGCGCAGGGTACTCCCCGTGCCGGGGGCGCGTCGAGCGCTGGACCTGTTGCGAGACCGGGGAATCGCCATCGGCGTGGTGACGAACCAGTCCGGTGTGGCTCGAGGCGTGCTCACCCTCGAGCAGGTGCGGGCGGTGAACCAACGGGTCGAGCAGCTGCTCGGCCCGTTCGACACCTGGCAGGTCTGCCCGCACGGCACGGACGACGGCTGCCCGTGCCGCAAGCCAGAGCCCGGCCTGGTGCTGGCGGCCTCGTCGTCACTGGGAGTGCCGACACATCGCATGACGCTGATCGGCGACATCGGCAGCGATGTCTCGGCCGGGCTGGCCGCCAACGCCAGGGCGATTCTCGTGCCCACACCGAAGACCCGCCGCGAGGAGGTCGACGCCGCCCCCGAGGTGAGCCCGGATCTCCTTGCCGCGGTGGAAAAGGTCCTGCGATGAGGCGGCAGGTGTTGGTCGTCCGCCTCGACAGCGAGGGCGATGTGCTCGTGTCGGGCCCGGCGGTGCGCGCCGTCGCGCAGGGCAACGACGTCACGTTCCTGTGCGGCCCCAGGGGAAAACAGGCGGCGCGACTGCTGCCGGGGGTAAGTGACGTCCTGGTGTGGCGATGCCCGTGGATCGATCCGACGCCGTCCGACGTGGACCGGCGCGACATCGAATCCGTCCGCAAGACCTTGCAGCGCCGTCGGTTCGACACGGCGCTGATCCTGACTTCGTTCCACCAGTCGCCGTTGCCGATGGCGCTGGTGCTACGGATGGCCGGCGTGCCGTGGATCGCGGCCGTCTCCGAGGACTATCCGGGATCCCTGCTGGACATCCGCCTCCGCCCCGGCATCGAGGTCGACGACGACCTGCCGGAGCCCGAACGCGCCCTGACCGTCGCCAGGGCGGCCGGCTTCGCGCTTGGCCCCGCCGACGACGGCCGGCTGGCCGTTCGGGCGCTGCCCAAGCGCCCCCGTCTCATCGGGAAAGACCCTTACGTGGTCGTGCATCCGGGCGCATCGGCTCCGTCGCGGGCCTGGTCGCCCGAGCGGTGTGCAGAGGCCGTGGTCGAACTGGCGCGCCGCGGGTTTCGCGTGGTGGTCACGGGTGGTCCCGACGAACGCGCCCTGACGGCCCGCGTCGCCGGCCACTGTGGACTCGATCTCGGCGGCCGCACGACGTTCGCGCAACTAGCTGCCACAATCGCCGGCGCCGAGGTCCTCGTGGTCGGCAACACCGGCCCGGCGCATCTGGCCGCGGCCGTCGAAACGCCTGTGGTGTCACTGTTCTCCCCGGTCGTGCCGTCACGGCGGTGGGCGCCGTACCGCGTGCCGTACGTGCTGCTGGGCGACCAGGACTCGCCCTGCCGCGGCACCCGCGCCCGGACCTGCCCGCTGGCCGGCCATCCATGCCTGAACAACGTCACCGCCGCCGAGGTCGCCGACGCGGTCGAAGCGATGCAGGGGGTACGTGCATGACTGAACGCGCTGTGCTGCCACCGCCCGGCTGGGCCGCGCCGGACCGCCGGCTGCGGATCCTGGTCTGGCACGTGCACGCGGCCTGGATGTCCGCTTTCGTCGCCGGCCGGCACGAGTACCTCATTCCGACCGGGCCGTGGGGCGGCGGCAAGTGCGGCCGCGAATGGCCCAACGCCGTCGAAGTCACCGAGCCGTCCGAAGTCGACGTTGTCGTGCTGCAACGGCCGGAGGAGATCGACGAGGTGTCGAAGTGGGCGCGCGGTCGGCCGCCGATGGTCTACGTGGAGCACAACACCCCGAAGGGGCAGCCGCATCCGCTGGCCGAGCGGGACGACATCCGCCTGGTCCATGTCACGCACTTCAACGAGGTGATGTGGGATTCCGGCCAGGCGCCGACCACCGTGATCGAACACGGCGTGCCCGATCCCGGCGAGCGCTACACCGGCGAACTGCCGCGGTCGGCGGCCGTGATCAACGAACCCGTGCGCCGCGGCCGAATCACCGGCACCGACCTGCTGCCGAGGTTCGACCCGATCGACGTCTTCGGCATCCACGTGGACCGCCTCGACCTGCCCGGCGTGCATCCGATCGGCGACCTGTGGACCGACAAGCTGCACACCGAGCTGGCCCGCCGGCGGGTGTACGTGCATCCGCTGCGCTGGACGTCGCTGGGGCTGTCCCTCATCGAGGCGATGCACCTGGGCATGCCGGTGGTGGTGTTCGCGGCGACGGAGGCGATCGAGGCCGTGCCGTCCGACGCGGGCGTGGTCTCCACCCGCGTGGACGTGTTGGCCGACGTGGCCCGCGAGCTGATCAAAGCCCCCGAGCTGGCCGCCGAGCTGGGGCAGCAGGCCAGGCGGGCGGCGTTGGCGAGATACGGGTTGGCGGCCTTCCTGCGGGACTGGGACTGGCTGCTGGTCGAGACCGTGGAACGTGGGAGGTAGTCATGAAGATCGCGATGGTCTCCGAGCACGCCAGTCCGCTGGCCGCGCTCGGCGAGGTCGACTGCGGTGGACAGAACCTGCACGTGGCCGAGTTGTCGTCGGCGCTGGCCCGGCAGGGCCACGAGGTCGTCGTCCACACGCGCCGCGCGGACCCGGAGCTGCCGACCCGGGTCGACACCGCCCGAGGTTTCAGCGTGGTGCACGTGCCGGCCGGTCCACCGGGCCCGCTGCCGAAGGACGAACTGCTCCCGCACATGGGCGAGTTCGCCGACACGCTGGCCCGCGAATGGCGGGAGCAGCCGCCGGACGTGGTGCACGCCCACTTCTGGATGTCCGGCCTGGCCTCGGTGCTCGGCGCGGACGGGCTCGACATCCCGGTGGTGCAGACCTTTCACGCGCTCGGCTCGGTGAAGCGCCGGCACCAGGGCGACAGGGACACCAGCCCGGTCGGGCGACTGCGGCTGGAGCGCCTGGTCGGGCGGAGCGTGTCCAGGGTGGCCGCCACATGCTCCGACGAGGTGTTCGAGCTGGTTCGCATGGGTGTGCCGCGGTCGCGGATCTCCGTGGTGCCGTGCGGTGTGGACCTGCGGCAGTTCAGCCCGGACGGGCCCGTCGCTCCCCGCGGCGAACGCCATCGCCTGCTCGTGGTCGGACGCTTGGTGCAGCGCAAGGGTTTCGACATCGTCATCGAGGCCATGGCCCGGCTGCCGCACACCGAGCTGCTGATCGCCGGCGGCCCGCAGCCGTCCGGGCTGTCCGCGGACCCGGAGGCCCACCGGCTGCGCCAGGTCGCCAACCGGTTCGGGGTCAGCGACCGGGTCACGCTGCTCGGCCAGGTGTCCCGCGAGGAGATGCCGAGGCTGTTGCGTTCGGCCGACGTCGTCGTCTGCACGCCCTGGTACGAGCCGTTCGGCATCGTGCCGCTGGAGGCGATGGCCTGCGGTGTCCCGGTGGTGGCGGCCGCCACCGGCGGCCTCACCGACACCGTCGTCGACGGCGTCACCGGCCGCCATGTGCCGCCGCGCGATCCGGCCGCGCTGGCGCACGTGCTGCGGCCGCTGCTGGAGGATCCCACGTTGCGCCAGGCCTACGGGGCCGCCGGCCACGACCGGGCCCAGGCCCGCTACTCCTGGGACCGGGTGGCCGCCGACACCGCGCAGATCTACCACCGCGCCGGCGTCGTCCCGGCCGGCACCGCCCTGGAGGTCTCGTCGTGAACCCGATCAGGCACGTCGACGACCTGCACGAGGCGCTGGACTGGCTGCGCGCGCAGTCGTCGGTGCTGGACAGCTGGGGGCAGCGGCTGGCCGCCACGCTGCGGTCCGGCGGACGGCTGCTCGCGGCCGGCAACGGCGGCTCGGCCGCCGAGGCCCAGCACCTGACCGCCGAGCTGGTCGGGCGCTTCGACGGCGACCGGCAGCCGTTCTCGGCGATCGCCCTGCACGCCGACACCTCCGCGATGACCGCCATCGGCAACGACTACGGGTACGACGACGTGTTCGCCCGCCAGGTCGCCGCCCATGCGCGGCCGGGGGACATCGTGGTGCTGCTGTCCACCAGTGGCCGCAGCCCGAACGTCGTGCGCGCCGCCGAGGCCGCCCGCCGCGCCGGGGCGGTGTGCTGGGCGATGACCGGCCGTGCGCCGAACCCGCTGGCGTCGCTGGCGGACGAGGCGCTGTGTGTGCCGGCCGAGCCGGCGACCGCCCAGGAGGCGCATCTGGTCGCCGTGCACGTGTTGTGCGGCGCCTTCGAACAGGCATTGGCGTTGCTGGAGAGGCGGGCCTCGTGAATCTGGTCGTGGTCGGCGACGTGCTGTTGGACGTGGACATCGTCGGCTCGGTGAGCCGGGTGTGCCCCGACGGTCCGGCGCCCGTGCTGGACATGGCGACCGAGCGGCCCCGCGCCGGTGGCGCCGGCCTGTCGGCCTTCCTCGCCGCTCGTGACGGTGTGGCGACGACGCTCGTGACGGCGCTGTCCGACGACGAGGACGCCGGTGTGTTGCGGTCGTGCCTGTCCGGCGTCCGGGTGGTCGCCGGCCGATCCTTCGGCGCGACCGTCGTGAAGACCCGGCTGCGGGCGGACGACCAGTCCCTGGCCCGGTTCGACCGCGGCGGCAGCGAGCGGGCGCCGGAGGTCACCGCCGAGATGCTCAAAGCGGTGCGGTCGGCCGACGCCGTGCTGGTGTCCGACTACGGTCGGGGCATCGCCGCCGATCCCCGGCTGCGCAAGGCGCTTTCGGACGTCGTGCGGCGGATTCCCGTGGTCTGGGACCCACATCCGCGCGGGCCGGAGCCCGTGCCCGGTGTCCGGTTGCTCACGCCGAACCTGTCGGAGGCGATGACCGCGAGCGGCGTCACGGCGAAGGGGCTGGAGGGTGCTCGGTTGGCGGCCGACGCGCTGCGTTCGCGGCTGCGCGCGCACGCCGTGGCCGTGACGCTGGGCAGCCGCGGTGCGTTGCTGCACAACGGCGGCGAGGCCCCGATCGTCGTTCCGGCGCCGTCGGTTCCGGTGCTCGACCCGTGTGGTGCGGGTGACCGGTTCGCGTCGGCCGTCGCGGTGAGTCTGATGCGGGGCACGGCATTGGACGTCGCCGTCGCCGATGGTGTCGTCGCCGCCTCGGAGTACGTCTGTGCCGGGGGTCTGGCCGATCCGCGGCGTTCCATCGCGGCCGTCCGGGCCCGCGGCGGCAAGATCGTCGCCACCGGCGGCTGCTTCGACATCCTCCACACCGGACACACCCGGACGCTGCACGCGGCCCGCCGCCTCGGCGATTTCCTGGTGGTGTGCCTGAATTCCGATGAGTCGGTGCGACGGCTGAAGGGCCCGTCGCGGCCGGTCAACAACCAGCGCGACCGCGCCGAGATGCTGAGCTCGCTCGACTGTGTGGACGCCGTCGTCGTCTTCGACGGGGACACGCCCTGCGATGTACTGCGCGAGCTGCGGCCGGACGTGTGGGTGAAGGGCGGCGACTACTCGGCCGAGACGCTGCCGGAGTCCGAGGTCGTGCGCGAATGGGGCGGCGAGAGCGTGGTCGTGCCGTATCACGCCGGCCGCTCCACCACCCGGCTCGTGGACCTGTTGTCCCACGCGAAGTGAGGGGAGAAACCCAGTGGAAACCATCGCTGTCACCGGCGGCGCGTCCGGTCTGGGCGCGGCCGTCGTGCGGGCGGTGCGCAAGGCCGGCGGCCGGGCCGTCGTGCTGGACATGGCCGAGCCGGCGGAGTGCGACGACTTCGTGTCGGTGGACCTGTCCGACACCCGCGCGGCCGAGCGGGCCGTCCGCGAGATCGCCGAGCGCGGCGGCGGCCTGAGCGGCGTGGTGACCGCCGCCGGCACCGATCGCTGCGGCACACTGTCCGATGTGGACGGGGCCGAGTGGGATCGGGTCGTGACCGTGAATCTTCTCGGCACCGCGGCCGTTGTCCGGGCGGCGCTGCCGTACCTGCTGGAGTCGCGGGGCCGCATCGTCACGGTGGCCTCGACGCTCGGCTTCAGCGCGGTCAGCGACGCGACCGCCTACTGCGCCTCGAAGTTCGGCGTCGTCGGCTTCACCCGCGCGCTGACCGCCGAGCTGACCGGACGGGTCGGTGTGACCCTGCTGGTGCCCGGCGGCATGCGGACGAAGTTCTTCGACGACCGCGAGGACCGCTACAAGCCCCCGTCCGACGCCCGGCTCAACGACCCGGACGACGTGGCGGCGGCCGTGGTGTTCGCGCTCAGCCAGCCCGGCAGCTGTGAGCTTCGGGAACTGGTCGTGACGCACGCCGAGGAGGGATCGTGGCCGCCATGATCTCGTCCACGTCGGCGAGAACGCCGTCGACCGGCACCCCCGCGACCCACGACGTGTGATGACCGCAGTCCGGGGTGTCCTGGTCGGTCAGTGAACGGCCGCAGTCGGGGCAGTGCACCGTCCACGCGATGTGCGGGCGGTGCACGCCCCGCCAGAACGGCCCCGCGTTGATCATGTTGCCGCACCAGAAGACGCTCACCGTCGGTGTGCCGACCGCCTCGGCCATGTGCCTGGGCCCGCTGTCGTTGGCCACCACGACGTCGCTTCGCGCGAGGACGCCGATCAGTCCGTGCAGACTCAGCACGCCGGACAGCCCGCGGATGCTCATCGGCGACGGCGTGCTGCTGCGCGCCCGATCCACGATCTCCTGCACCAGCGCGAATTCGGCGCCGTTGCCGACCACCGCGACACCGTGCCCGCGATCGGCGGCGCCGGCGGCGACCGCGGCGTATTTCTCGGCGGGCCAACGCCGTCGAGGGTCCGTCGCGCCGGGATGCAGCGTCACCAGGCGCTCGGGCAGGCCGTGCAGCGCCTCGGCCGACTCGAGAAGGTCGCGATCCGTGACGGCCAGCCCGGCGTCCACGGTGACCTGCGGCGCGCCGGCCAGGGCCACAACCTCCAGCCAGCGCAGGATTTCGTGCTGGTAGTACCGGTAGGGCAGCGACCGGGTCAGCGGCGCGGCGTCCGGCGTCCGGGTGCCGACGGTGTGCCGGGCGCCGAGGCTGCGCAGGAACGGGTTCGACCACCGGCCGCCACCGTGCAGCTGGAACGCGAGATCGAACCGTTGCGCCAACGCTGCCTCGAAGAACCGGTGCAGGGCCGGTGGATCCTCGTGCACGCCGGGCAGCGGCTCGTACACGCCCTTGGCCGTCGGCAGCCGCAGCACCCGGTCGATCGGACCGGGCCGGCCGTCGAGCAGCCGGGCGTGCTGGGCGGTGCCGAGCAGCACGATCTCCGCCCCGGGATAGGCCGTCCGGACGGCGTGCGCGGCGGGCAGCACGAACATCAGGTCGCCGAGGCCGCCACCGCGCAGCATCGCGATCCGGTGCACATCGTCGAACGGGCGCATGACATCGGTATGCCCGGCCGCTTAAGCCGGCAACCACCGGGTAGTCGCGAGGACATGAGTGAAGTCGAACAGGTCGTCGCCGCGGCTCGGGCGGCGCAACGAGGCTGGGCCAGAACCCCGGCCGCCGAACGGGGAGCCGCGCTGTCGGCCGCCGCCGCGCGGCTGCGTGGGGCGGCCGACGAGCTGGCTGCCGCGCACAATGCCGACACCGGCCGTCTGATCGACGAGGCGCGCGGCGGCGTCCTGGCGGCGGCCGGCACGCTGGACCAGTACGCCGAACTGGGGCCGCTGCACCGCGGACGGGTGTTGCACGGCGCGTGGTCGGCGACGGACCTGATGGTGCCGGAGCCTCGTGGTGTGGTCGCGGCGATCACCCCGTGGAACGACCCGGTGGCCATCGCGTGCGGACTCGTCGGGGCTGCGCTGGCGGTCGGGAACACCGTGGTGCACAAGCCCAGTGAGCGGTCGCCGAACGTCGGCGAGCTGATGACGAAGCTGCTGGCCGACCTGTTCCCGCAGCACGTGCTGCAGTGGCTGCCCGGCGACGGCGGGGTCGGCGCGACGTTGGCGTCGCAGCCCGGGGTCGATGTGGTGGCCCATGTCGGTAGCACGGCGACCGGCCGGGAGATCGCCCGCAACAGCACGGCGAAACTGTTGCTGGAGAACGGTGGCAACGACCCGCTGCTGATCGACGAGGGCGTGGATCCGGCTTGGGCGGCCGGGCAGGCGGCGTTGGGGGCGTTTACCAACGCCGGCCAGCTGTGCACGTCGGTGGAACGCATCTTCGTGCATGCCGCCGTGGCCGAGCCGTTCCTGGCGGAGCTGCGGGTGGCGGCACAGGAGTTCGTCACCGGGCCGTTGGTGGACGTGAAGGCGCGGGACGCCGTTCACGGCCAGGTGCAGGAGGCGTTGGAGGCCGGCGCGTCCCGGGTGTGCGGGGGCACGCTGTCGGAGGACTCGCGTTACCCGAACACCGTGTTGGCCGAGTGCACGCCGGACATGCGGGTGATGCGTGAGGAAACCTTCGGGCCGGTGGCGCCGGTGTGCGTGGTGGACAGCTTCGAACACGGGCTCGAGTTGGCGTGCAGCGGTCCGTACGGGCTGGCGGCCACCGTGCTGACCCGGGACATGGATCACGCGCAGCGGGCCTGGCGAGAGCTGCCGGTCGGCACGGTCAAGGTCAACGCCGTGTTCGGCGGCGCGCCGGGCGGTGCGGCGCAGCCCCGCGGCGCCAGCGGGACCGGGTTCGGCTACGGGCCCGAGTTGCTCGACGAGATGACGACGATGAAGGTCGTGCACTGGGAGGCGGCATGCTGACGGCGGACATGCCCGAGCTTTTGGCCAAGCGCCGACTCCGGATAGCGGTGGTCGGCGACGCGATGCTGGACGGCTGGTTGTGTGGCGGCAGCACGCGGCTGTGCCGGGAGGCCCCGGCGCCGGTCGTGGAGATCACGTCGGCGACGAACCGTCCGGGCGGCGCGGCGAACACCGCGGCCAATGTGGCGGCGCTGGGGGCCGAGGCCGTGATGATCGCGGTGACCGGGGCGGACGTGGACGGCGTCCGGATCCGGCGCGAACTGGATGCCGCCGGCGTCCGCACCGACGCGATGGTGGTGGAGCACGGGCGTCGGACGCTGGCCAAGCGCCGGGTGGTCGCCGGCGATCAGCTGGTGGCGCGGTTCGACGAGGGGGACAGCGGCGATGTGCGGCCGTGCACCGGGCGTGCGCTGGCCGGAGTGCTTCGGGAGATCGTGCCGCTCTGCGACGCGGTTCTGGTGTGTGACTACGGGGCCGGCACGCTGACCGCGCAGGTGCGGGCGGAGATCGCGCGGTTGCGGGGCCCGCTGTTGGTCGTCGACGCCCATGACCTGGCGCCGTGGGCGGCGGCCCGGCCGGATGTCGTGACGCCCAACGCCGGCGAGGCGGCGGCGTTGCTCGGTGCGGCCTGGTCACGTGAGCGGCCCGGTGAGGTGGAACGCCGTGCGGGCGATCTTCGCACTGCGACGGGGGCCGGCGCGGTCGTCGTCACGTTGGACCGGGACGGGGCGATGTTGTTGCCCGCGGACGGTCCGGTGCACCGGACCTGGGCGCAGCCGGCGCCGGAGAGCCAGGCGTCCGGCGCCGGCGACACCTTCGTGGCCGCGTTGACGATGGCGTTGGCTGGTGGCCTGCCGGCCACGGCGAGCGCCGAGTTCGCGCAGGCGGCGGCCGATGTGGTCGTGAGCCGGCCCGGGACGTCGGTCTGCACGACCGCGCAGCTGACCGCTCGGCTGGGCGGTTTCCGGGCGGCCATGCTCGATCACGACGAGCTCGCGGCGGCGGTGGCGGCGCACCGGGCGGCGGGCCGGCGGATCGTGTTCACCAACGGCTGCTTCGACGTGCTGCACCGGGGACACATCGCGTATTTGAACCAGGCGAAGCGGCTGGGCGACGTGCTGGTGGTCGCGGTCAACGACGACGGCAGCGTGCGTCGGCTGAAAGGCCCCGGCCGGCCGGTGAACTCGGCGTCGGACCGGGCGGCGGTGCTGGCCGCGCTCAGCTGCGTCGACCACGTGACGACGTTCGCCACCGACACCACGGCCGGACTGATCTCGCGGCTGCGGCCCGACGTCTACGCCAAGGGCGGGGACTACACGCCGGAGATGCTGCCGGAGACGCCGGTGGTGCGGGCCTGCGGCGGCGAGGTGCGGATCCTGGACTACCTGCCGGATCGGTCCACCTCGGCGGTCATCGAGCGGATTCGGGGTCGGGTGGGGGCGCGGTGAGCGTTGACGTGCTGGTGCCGACCCGAAATCGGCCGGTGGAGCTGGGGGTGACGTTAGCCGGGCTGGCGGCGCAGGAGGGCCCGTTGCGCCGGGTGATCGTGAGCGATCAGTCCGATGAGCGGCCGTCGTTCGACACCGCGCCGGCACGGGCGATGGCCCGGCAGCTGGAGCGACGGGGCGTCGAGGTGGAGTTCGTGCGGCATCTGCCTCGGCGCGGGCTGGCCGAGCACCGCGACTTCCTGCTCGGTCTGGCCACCGCCTCCCATGTGCTGTTCCTCGACGACGACGTGTGGCTGGAACCGGGGACCTTGAGCCGGTTGTGGACGGCGATGTCCGAGCTGCGCTGCGGCTTCGTGGGCAACGCGATGCAAGGATTGTCCTTTTTGGACGATCGCCGGCCGGAGGAGCTGGAGCCTTACGAGGAGTGGGGGCACGGCGTGGAGCCCGAGGTGATCGGCTCGGCGGAGGAGCGGCGGTGGACGCTGCACAATGCCGCGAACCTCGTGCACCTGGCCGAGAAAATGGGATTGAGGGCTGGCGAGTGGCGGCCGTACAAGGTGGCCTGGGTCGCCGGGTGCGTGCTGTTCGATCGGGAGAAGTTGGCCGAGTGCGGCGGCTTCGACTTCTGGCGGGAGCTGCCGGCCGAGCACGCGGGCGAGGACGTCGCAGCCCAGTGGCGGGTGATGGCGAAGCACGGCGGCGCAGGGGTGTTGCCCAGTGGCGCGGTGCATTTGGAGTCGGAGACCACGGTGCCGCAGCGGGACGTGCAGGCGGTGGACGTGGTGTCGGTCCGTCACTCCTGATGGTCTGGCTGTGCCGGGCTGGGGGCGGTGTCGAGACGACCTGACTTCCCCAACCCGGCACAATCTGCATCATCGGTAACCGGGATTGCTACGAGAAGGCCTGGCTCACCGCGTTGGGCCCGCTGTACTCCCGGTCGGGAATCGCCTGCAGCCCGTCCAGCACGGCCTCGTCGGCGCCCTTCTCCTTGGCGTGCTCGACGATCTGCTCCTTGGTCGCGGGATACTCCATCCCACCGAGGAACTTCTGCATCTGAATCGGATTCGGCTTGTCGCTCACTGCATCTCCTTCCGACGGCTCGACGACTCGGACCGAAGCTCTACCCGCCCCGCCCCGGGACAAACGGCCGAGCACGTCCCGGACCGAGATCGCCGCCATGCACGCCGGCCCGTCCTCGGCCAGCGGGCATCGCGCACTCCACCAGCAGGGCTGCTCGGTGATCGCCAACGGCCGCCGGTGCGGGCAGTCCGGCAGCCCCTGGAGGTTCCCGCCCCCGTACCCGTAGCGGTCGACCGTGGTCGGCCCGAACAGTCCCACCACCCGCGCCCCCATCGCCTCCGCCAACCGCACGGGTCCGGTGTCCCCGCCCACCACGATCCCGTCGACCGCGGCGACTGCCGCGAAGCACGCCCCCAACTCCCGTAACGACATCGCCGGAAGTTCCAGCACCGGCACGATCTCCGCCAGGTCGTCGAAGTACGGCCACCGCTTCACCGCCATCCCCGAACCCCGCACCAGCACCACCGGCCGCTTCACCTCGCCGACGATCTCGCGTCCCCGCGCCAGCTCGTCGGCCGTCAGATGCACCCGCGGTGTCGGATCCGTCGGCCCGATCAGCCCCTCCGCCCGCAGAATCTCCAGATACCGCACCGGAATCCGTTGATCGGCCGGCGGACTGCGCCAGAGGTCGGTCACCGCCCGGCAGCCGTGCGCGGCCACCGCTGCCGGAATCCCGCTGTGCATGGAGGTGCTCACGACCAGATCGGGATCCACCCGCGCCAGCTCGCCGCGCACGTCGGTGGAGGTGGAAACCTCGGCCACCCACGGATCGGTCCGTAACAGCGCCGCCCCCGGCTCCTCTGTCAGCACCGTCACCTTCGCGTCGACGTGCCGACGACCTAGCGCGTGCACCGCCGGCAGCACCATCAGCAGGTCACCGATACCACCCAACAGCTCGATCACGATTATTCGACGGAAATCACCCATTCCGGAGCACCTGTTCGTACAACTCCCGATGCCGCCGGGCTATCGCCGGCCACGTCCGCTCCGCCACCATCGCCCTGCCCCGCACGGACAACCGCGCCCGCAACGCCGAATCCCCGAGCACCCGGTCCAGCGCCGCCACGAGCGCGTCCGCGCTGCGCACGGCCGACGCCATCGCGACCGTCTCACCGTCCACCAGTTCCGGATCCCCGCCGTCGGTCACCACCGTCGGCAATCCATGCGCCAGCACCGTCAACAACGCGCCGCTCTTCGTCGTCACCCCGGCCGTGAACGGCAGCACCGCCACATCGGCCCCATGCAGCACGGCCGACACCTCACGCGCCGGCAGATGCCCGGTGAACTCCACCCGCTCGTCGGCCAGCGCCTCCAGTTCGGCCCGATACGCCGCAGCCTCGTCCGGCGGCATCGCCAGCGACTCGAAGCCGCCGACCACGACCAATCGCACCCCGGCCAGCCGCCGCACGGCCTCGATCAGGTACCGGGTCCCCTTGACCGGGTGCACGAACCCGAAGAACACCACCGTCGTCCGGTCGAACCGCCGGGCCGGCACGTCGTACAGCGGCACGTTCGGCGCCAACGGGATGTGCCACGCCGACCGCCCGGTGCGACGACGTAGCTCCCGAGCGTGCGACGGGTTCGTCACCACCAACGCGTCGCTCAGCGGCACCAGCGTCTCGTCGTACTCGTGCAACGTCGTCACCAGCGGCGCCGGAAACCGAGCCTCGCCCATACCGTCCGGAAACCCGAACGGCGCATGTTGCACGTGCACGAGGTCCACACCCGCCGACAGGTCCACGACGTCGACCCCGACCTCGCGCAGCGCCGGCACCAGGTGCCCGGTGTAGTCCGCCACGCCGTCGAGCCGCCGGTCGGTGCCGCCCTGGATCATCGCCATCCGTAGTTCACCCACGGCGCGACGATTACCCGCGCCGTGGCGGGGTAACGCACTACCTGAGGACAGAAGAAGAAGGGAGACGGACATGGCGACCGGAGAGACCGGTTTCGACGACGTGAGCTTCGACCTGATCTCCGTGCAGTACCACTCGCTCAAGGCCGGGCACGACTACGGCCAGTACGTGCGGGACGCCCGCAACGCGGGTGAGAACGAGATCGCCGAGTTCTTCGAGCAGGTGATGGCCCAGGACTCGGAGCGGGCCCGTCGCTGCCACGAGTTCCTGGAGCACATGCGGCAGACCAGCAAGGCCGGTCCGGCGGTCCGGTGACACGAATGTCGGCACAAACCCTGATCCGCCGGGTCAAGCAGCAGTACCAGGGCGACGAGGAACGGCCGCTCGGCGGCTACCTGGCGGTGCTCGGCGTGTACGGCGGGGTGACCGGCGGCCTGGCCCTGTTGGCCAGGTCGCTGCGGATCCCGCCGCCCACGCCGGGCGTCACCGACACGGTGCTGCTGTCGTTCGCCACCTACAAGCTGAGCCGCCTGCTCACCAAGGACGCGGTGACCAGCCCGCTGCGCGCGCCGTTCACGCGGTACGAGGAGCCGTCCGGCGACGGCGAGCTGATGGAGTCCGTCCGCGGTCACGGCATGAAGCACGCCGCCGGCGAGCTGGTCACGTGCCCGTTCTGCCTGGCGGTGTGGGTCGCCACCGGGCTGACGGCGGGCATGGTGTTCGCGCCCCGTCTGACCCGGCTGGCGTGCACCACGTTGACCGCCCTCGCGCTCAACGACGGGCTGCAACTGGCCTACGACAAAGCGAAGGACGCCGGCGATGACTCGTGAGGACAACGTGCGGACCGTCCGGCGGCTTCTGGAGCTGGTGAACAAGCAGGAGCTCGACCGGCTCGACGAGGTCTACAGCTACGACCTGGTCGACCACGATCCGGCGCCCGAGCACGGCGGCGGCTTCGACGGCGTGCGGCGGTACTTCGCCGACCTGAGCGAGGCGTTTCCCGACCTGCACCTGGAAGAGGACGTCGTCATCGCCGAGGGTGACCACGTGGCGCTGGTGTACCGGCTCAGCGGCACGCAGCGCGGTCGGTTCCACGGTGTCGCGGCCACCGGGCACCGGGTGGAGACGCGCGGCATGCAGATGTCGCGGCTGTCCGACGGCAAGATCGTCGAGCGCTGGGGCGCCCTCGACGACCTGGCGATCCTGGGCCGCCTCAACGTGTCCGTGCCGTCATGACCGACGGGCACGAGGTCATCGCGGTCGACGCCGCCGCCTACACCGTGCCCACCGACGGTCCGGAGGCGGACGGCACGCTTTCGTGGGACGCGACAACACTTGTTGTCGTCACCGTCCGCACCCGTGCCGGCGTGACCGGCATCGGCCACACCTACGGCCATGAGTGCCTCACGGTGCTGATCGACAGCCTGCTCGCGCCGCGAGTGATCGGCCTGGACGTGCGGGAGACCGGCGCGGCCTGGGAGGCCATGCGTTCGGCGATCCGGAACCTGGGCCGCCCCGGCCTGTGCTCGATGGCGATCGCCGCCGTGGACCTGGCCCTGTGGGACGCCAAGGCCCGCAGCCTCGACGTGTCGCTGCACCGGCTCCTCGGCGGCAGCCGCTCCGAGGTGCCGGTGTACGGCTCCGGCGGCTTCACCACCTACTCCCGGGACGACCTGGTCGCGCAGCTCGCCGGCTGGGTGGAGCAGGGTATCCCGCGGGTGAAGATGAAGATCGGCATCTCGCCGGAGGACGACCTCGAACGGGTGTGCGCGGTGCGCGAGGCCATCGGCGCCGGCCCCGAGCTCTACGTGGACGCGAACGGCGCGTACGACCAGGTCACGGCCCTGCGACTGGGCCGGCGGCTGGTCGAGCAGGCGGACGTGACCTGGTTCGAGGAGCCGGTCAGTTCCGACGACCTGCCGGGGCTCACCGATCTGTCCCGTGATCTGGCCCTGGACGTCACCGCGGGGGAGTACGGCTATCACCTGGAGTACTTCAAGGCGATGGCACCGTGCGTGGACGTGCTGCAGGCGGACATCACGCGGTGTGCCGGCATCACGGAGTGGCTGCGGGTCGCGTCGGCGACGACAAAACCGTTCTCGGGGCACACCGCCCCGATGGCCCACGTCCACGCGGCCACGGTGCCGCCGCACCTGCGGCACCTGGAGTATTTCCACGACCACGCGCGCATCGAGCAGATGCTGTTCGACGGCGTGCTCGAACCGGTCGAGGGCTGCCTGGTTCCGGTCGAGACGCCCGGTAACGGGCTGGTGTTCAAGGAGGCCGACGCGGAGCGCTTCCGAGTCCGCTGAGTTGGGTATCCGTCCGCTGTGGACGGACTAGACTGCATACCGCACGTCCTGCGGGAGTACGCGCTGGTCGCCGACGGCGAACGCGGCGCGCTCATCGACCCGCAGGGCTGCGTGGCGTGGATGTGCGCGCCCAGATGGCACGACGACGCGGTGTTCGGCACGCTGGTCGGCGGCAGCGGGCACTATCAGGTCGTGCCGGCGGACGCGTGGCACGTGTGGGGCGGCTACTACGAGCCCGGCACCCTGATCTGGCACAGCCGGTGGACCACCAGGGACACAGTGGTGGAATGCCGAGAGGCCCTGGCGCTGCCGGCCGATCCGCACCGAGCGGTGCTGCTACGCCGCGTGCTCGCCTCCGACGATCCCGTCGAGCTGCTGGTGCGCTGCGAGCCCGCGGCCGACTGCGGCCGGGCCGAGGTGCGCGAGATCGAGCGGCACGGCGACGTGCGAACCATGCGCTCGGGTCCACTGTGGATACGGTGGAGCGGCGCCGTCGACGGACGCGTGCGGGTGGAAGCCGGGCGATACCACGACTTCGTGCTGGAGGTCTCCGACCGGCCGTTCGACGGGCCGCCGCCGGATCCTCGACTGTGCTGGCAGGAGACCGAGCAGGGCTGGCGTGCGCGGGTTCCGGACTGCGTGGACATGCTGGTTCCCCATGACAGCCGGCATGCCTATTCGGTACTGAGTGGACTGACGTCGGCCGCAGGCGGAATGGTCGCCGCCGCCACGACCTCGTTGCCGGAGCGGGCAAAAGTCGGCGGCGACTACGACTACCGGTACGCGTGGGTGCGCGACCAGTGCTACGTGGGCGAGGCCGTCGCCGCCCACCAGCCGCACCACCTGATGGACAACGCCGTCCGCTTCGTCGCGGAACGGCTGATCGAGCACGGACCTGACCTGCGCCCGGCGTACACCATCACCGGTGGCCAAATTCCCGACCAGCGCGAGCTCGACCTTCCCGGCTATCCGGGCGGGACCGACCGGGTCGGCAACCGGGTGCGGCACCAGTTCCAGCTCGACGCGTTCGGCGAGGCGTTGCTCCTGTTCGGCGCGGCCGCCGAGCACGACCACCTGACCGCGGACGCCGAGCGGGCCATCGGGATCGCGATCGACGCCATCGAGCAGCAGTGGCGCAAGACGGAAGCCGGCGTGTGGGAGCTGGATGACCGGTCCTGGACCCACTCCAACCTGACCTGCGTGGCCGGTCTCCGGCGGACGGCCAAGTTCATGATGACCAACCGCTGCACGACGTTGGCCGACGGGATCCTGGCCGAGACCAGCCGGACTTCCCTGCATCCACGTGGCCACTGGCAACGATCCGTGGACGATGACGGCGTGGACGCCGCGCTGTTGCTTCCTGCCCTCAGGGGTGCGCTGCCCGCCGACGACCCGCGCAGCATCGCCACCGTGCGTGCCGTCCGGGAGGACCTCGGCCGGGACGGCTACGTCTATCGCTTCCGCCACGACGACCGTGACCTCGGCGCCGCCGAGGGCGCCTTTCTGGTCTGCGGCTTCTGGCTCGCCCTGGCCGAACACCAACAGGGCGATGCCGTGACCGCCGCTCGCCGGTTCGAACGCAACCGCGCCTCCTGCGGGCCGCCCGCCCTGTTCACCGAGGAGTACGACGTCCGCCAGCGCCAGTTGCGCGGCAACATCCCGCAGGCCTTCGTACACGGAATGCTGCTGGAATGCTCGGCGCGCCTGGCCCGGGACTGGAGGGACTGATCGGCCCCGGACTCTGGTCGGACCGAGCAGCGAACCGGCCCCGGCGGAAAGCGCCGCCGGGGCCGGTTGTCCGCTCAGCGGGAGCGGCGTCGGTACAGCCACGCCAGCGCCGGAACTGCCGTCGCGGCGGCCACCGCGGCCGCGGCGGCGACCGTCCGCGCCGCCCTGCCCGGCGCGGACGGCCGCTCGGGTCGCGGCTGTGTCCCGTGTAGCGCGGCCGCGAGCACTTCGGCGAGGTGCATGGGTCGCTGGTTGACGTCGGACTGGTCGATCTGGGTGCGGCAGCTGAAGCCGTCGGCCAGGACGAGGGTGGCCTCGCCGGCCTGCCGCAGCGAGGGCAGCAGCTTGTCCTCGGCGCAGGCCATGGACACGTCGTAGTGCCCCTGCTCGAAGCCGAAGTTGCCGGCGAGGCCGCAGCAGCCGGCGTCGAGCACGTCGACGTCGATCCCGTACTGGCGCATGAGTTTCTCGTCGGTGTCGAAGCCGAGCACCGCGTGGTGGTGGCAGTGCGGCTGGGCGACGGCCTGCCGGCCGACCGTGGGCGGCCGCCAGTCCGGCGCCCGCTCGGTGAGGATCTCGGCCAGCGTCTTGGTCTGGTGCGCGAGCCGGTGGGCGTCCTGGTCGCCGTGCAGCAGCTTGGGCAGGTCGTCCCGGAAGACGGCGGCACAGCTGGGTTCCAGCACGACGATCGGCGTGCCGTCGCGCAGCTGCGGCTTCAGGGTCTCCAGCGTGCGCCGGGCCACCCGCTCCGCGGTGGCGAGCTGACCGGTGGAGATCCACGTCAGCCCACAGCACACGGTCCGGTCGGGGGTGACCACCTCGAAGCCGGCGGCCTCCAGCACCTGCACGGCCGCCTCGCCGATGGCGGGGTGGAAGTTGTTGGTGAAGGTGTCCGGCCACAGCAGCACCTTGCCCCGCTGTCCGGCGGGGCTGGTCCGGCCGGCCAGCCGCTTCACCAGCCGTCGGCGGGCGAAGAAAGGCACCTCACGCTGGCGGGCGATGCCGCCGAGGGCCTTGACCGGCCGCAGGTTCGACACCGAGTTGACCAGGCTGGGCGCGAAGGCGGCGAGGCGCGCCCACAACGGCAGCCAGCCCATCGAGTAGTGCGAGAGCGGGCGCAGCCGGCCCTCGAAGTGGTGGGACAGGAACTCCGCCTTGTAGGTGGCCATGTCCACGTTCACCGGGCAGTCGCTCTGGCAGCCCTTGCAGGCCAGGCAGAGGTCCAGGGCGTCGTGCACGGCCTCGGAACGCCAACCGTCCTGGATCACCTCGCCGTTGAGCATCTCGAACAGCAGCCGCGCCCGACCGCGGGTGGAGTGCTCCTCCTCGCGGGTCGCCCGGTAGCTCGGGCACATCACGCCGCTCTCGTGGCCGCGGCACTTGCCGACGCCGACACACCGCGCCGCGGCCTTGGCGAACCGGTTGTCGTCCTCCGGATACGCGAAGTGCGTGGCCGGCTCCCACGGCCGGTAGTCACTGCCCTGCCGCAGGTTCTCGTCCAGCCGGTGCGGGTGCACCACCTTGCCGGGGTTCATCAGGCCGTCCGGGTCGAACAGCGCCTTGACCTGGCCGAACGCCTCGACCAGCCGGGCGCCGAACATCAGCGGCAGCAGCTCGCCGCGGGACTGCCCGTCACCGTGCTCGCCGGACAGCGAGCCGCCGAAGGACACGACCAGTTCGGCGCTCTCCTTGGCGAAGCGGCGGTACTTGGCGATGCCGTCGGCCGTCTTCAGGTCGAACGGGATGCGGGTGTGGATGCAGCCCTGGCCGAAATGCCCGTACAGCGAGGCGTTCTCGTACTCGAACCGCTCCAGCAGGCCACGGAACTCGCGCAGGTAGTCGCCGAGCTTCTCGGGCGGCACGGCGGCGTCCTCCCAGCCCTCGTGCGTCTCCGGTCCCTGCGGCGGGTAGGCGGTGGCGCCGAGGCCGGCTTCCCTGGCCTGCCAGAGCTCTTCCTCCCGCTTCGGGTCGTCCAGGAAGGCGACGTCGGGGGCGTTGGGCTTGCGGTGCAGGTCGTCGCAGAGCGCCTTGGCGCGCCGGTCGACCTCCTCCTGGTCGGTGCCGGCGAACTGCACCATCAGCCAGCCGCTGCCCTTGGGCAGCTGCTTGATGGCCTGCGCGGCCAGGTGCTCGCTGTGCTCCAGCTGGACCAGCTGCTCGTCCACGCCCTCCAGCGCCACCGGCTCGTGCGGCAGGACCTCCGGCACGCAGTCGGCCGCCGCGGTGATGTCGGGAAAGCCCAGCACCACCAGGGTCCGCGCCGGCAGCACGTCGACCAGCTGGATCTCCGCCCGCAGCACCGTCACCAGCGTGCTCTCGCTGCCGACCAGGGCCTTCGCCAGGTTGAACCCGCTCTCGGGCAGCAGCGAGTCGAGGTTGTAGCCGGAGACCCGACGCGGGATCTTCGGGTACCGGGTGCGGATGTCGGCCAGGTAGGTGTCGCGGAGCTCGCGCAGACCCCGGTACAGCTCGGCCAGCCGGCCACCCTCGGCGACGATCCGCTCGTAGGTCTCGTCGTCGGTCTCGCCGACCCAGGCGCGGCAGCCGTCGTGGGTGAGGATCTCCAGCCGCACCACGGAGTCGACCATCTTGCCGTACGCCTGCGCGGTGGAGCCGCACGAGTTGTTGCCGATCATGCCGCCGATCGTGCAGCTGACGTGCGTCGACGGTTTCGGTCCGACCATCAGCTGGTGGCTGGCCAGCTGGTCGTTGAGCACGTCCAGCGCGATGCCCGGCTCGACGACGCAGGTCTTGGCGGCGACGTCCACCGACACCAGCCTCGTGCAGTACTTCGACCAGTCCAGCACCACGGCCTCGTTGCAGCACTGGCCGGCCAGGCTGGTGCCGCCGCCCCGGGACAACACGGGCACGCCGGCCTCATGGCACACGCGGATCGCGCGGACCGCGTCCTCGACGGTCTTCGGCACGACTACGCCGATGGGCACCTGGCGGTAGTTGGAGGCGTCGGTGGAGTAGGTGGCCCTGCTCCCGGCGTCGAACCTGACCTCGCCCTTGACCGTTCTGCCGAGCTCCACCGCCAGCTCCACCGGGCCTCCCTTTCAGGTGTCAAGTGCCCGCGACCGGGTACCTGGGGATATGGATTTCCCTTCAGTTCAGGGAGGAAACATGGCTGACAACACTGTGGCCGACGAGCCCCGCCCCATTTCGGACGAACCGGAGCTGCTGCTGCCCAGCGGCTGGGCCGAGGCGTTCCTGTCCCAGCTCGCGGCGGACGGCGAGGACGAGCCCAACGTGATGCGGGGCCTGGACTGAGATCCGTGGTGTGAAACCTCGAATCGCCGGGAATCCAGCGGTGCAACGGTCCACATGGGACCGTCTCACAACTTCAGGGGTTCACGTGGTGGCACACCGCGAGCGGCGACGGACCGCTCTGATGATTCCCTCCCAGGTGATGCGAGTCCGCCCCAGCCGGGTGACCGTGGGCACGGACGGTTCGTACTGGGGGCGGGCCGCCCTGGGCTGGGCGGCGCGACACGCGCACCGTGCCGGCCTTGAACTCGACGTCTACGAGGCCGACCGGCGGTTCGAGGACCTGCCGGCCGACCTGCCCGCCGATATCGGCACCGGCTCGGTGCTGCGACCATATCCGCTGCTGGGGGCCCGGATCCGGAGCAGCGGCGCGGACGCCGCGGCGGCCCTGCTGGCCGCGTCGGCGGAAAGCGGACTGCTGGCGCTGGGTTGCCGCGGCCAGCACAAATGCCACCTCGGCGTCGGCCGGCACGCCATGCTGTTGGCTGCCTCGGCCAAGTGCGACGTGGTCGTCGTCCGCGGCCGCCCCCAGGCCGTGCACGGCGAGTTCCGCAAGGTGACCGCCTGGCTGGCCCAGGACGGTACCGACGAGGTCGTCGTGGCCCGGGCCAAGGAGTTCGCCAAGCTGACCCGCTCGGTGCTGGAGGTCGCCCGCCAGCAGCCCGCCGCCGCCGTTCCCGATGGCACGGACCTGGTGGTGATCGGCGGGGGAGCGCAGCTCGGGCTGGCCGCCCGAACCGCGCTGCACCACGCCATGTGTCCCGTGTACGTCGTCCGTTAGACCGGACGCGCTAGACCGACGCTTCCGCGAGTTCCGGCACCCGGGGCAGCACGTGCTCGGTCCAGAACTCGAAGAACTGGTCCTGGTCGGGCCCGATCTGCTGGACGTACACCTCGTCGTAGCCGGCGTCGAGGTAGGAGCGCAGCTGCTCGACGTACCGCTCCGGATCGGGCCCGCAGGGCACCGCCTCCGCGATCATCTCCGGCGTGACCAGGCTGCTGGCCTGCTCGAAGTGCCGCGGGCTCGGCAACACCTGCGCCAGCTCGCCCGGCAGCTGCTCGTTGGGCCACAACCGGTGCGCGGTCGCCACCGCCTCCTGCTCGTCCGGCGCGTAGCACACCTTGAACCCGCCCTGCGTCGGCCGGTCGTCCCCGCCCGACTCGCGGAACGCCTTCACCAGCTCGGCGTCGGGCTGCACGCACACGAACCCGTCGCCGATCCGCCCGGCCAGCGCCGCCGCCTTCGGGCCGAAACCCGAGACGTAGATCGGCACCGGCTCCGCCGGGCGCGTGAAGATCTCGGCCTGGTCCACCGTGTAGTGCTTGCCCTCGTAGCTGACGGGGCCGCCCCGGTGCAGCGCCCGGATCAGCTCGACCGCTTCTTCCAGCATGGACAGCCGGGTGTCGGCCGTCGGCCACGGGCCGCCGAAGATGTGCTCGTTCAGCGCTTCGCCGCTGCCCACCCCGAGCGTGAACCGGCCCTCGCACTGCACCGCCGCCGTCGCCGCCGCCTGGGCGATGACCGCCGGGTGGATGCGCACCGTCGGGCAGGTGACGGCCGTCGTGATCGGGAGGGTCGTCCGCTCGGAGAGGGCGCCGATCACCGACCAGACGAACGGGCTGTTGCCCTGCTGCCGGTTCCACGGGTGGTAGTGGTCGGAGATCCACAGCCGGGTGAAGCCCGCTCGTTCGGCCAGCGTCGCCTGCCGAACCAGCTCCCGGGGCCCGAACTCCTCGCTGGACAGGAAGTATCCGATGCTCACCATGCCTGACGGGTACCGCGGCGGTGCCCGGTCAAACCTGCCGCGAAGGGCTCAGGACTGCCGCGAAGGGCTCAGGGTGGAGCGGACCAGGGCCGCGGCCAGGTTGGCCAGCTGGTCCGGCTTGACCAGCTCGGCCAGGCGCCGCGGGTCGGCCGGCAGGCCGTGGTGCTCGGCCGCCGCCAGGGCCCGCTGGTCGAAGAAGGGGCGCAGGCGCGGCCAGACGGCCTGGACCTCGCGGCAGAAGATGTCGGCGCCGGTTTCGGCGATGCCGGGGAACTTCTGGATCTCGCGGTGCGGGGAACGCATCCGGCGGAGGTCGCCGTGCCAGGTGTCGAGGAGAAGCTGGGCACCTTCGCCGAGACGGGTGGCGGTGCTCTCGTCGTACCGGACGTAGCCACCGCGGCCGAGCGCGTCGACCCGTTCCTGCCACGTGGCGTCGAGCATGCGGCGAGGGGTGCGGAGTCCGGCGGAGTAGAGCTCTCGTGCCGCGGCAACGGCGATGTCGGCGCGGATCCGTGTCGACAGCAGGGTGGCCAGGATCAGCAGTTGGTACAGGGGAGCGGGTTTGTCACGCAGCGTGATGCCGGCTTCGTGGGCGTAGGTGGCGCCGAACCGGTCGAGGAGCTGCTTGACGGTGGTCTGACGGCTGGGCACTACCGGTCACCCCCTGACGTCCGTCGGCTCGTCGCGGTTCAGCACGCAGAACTCGTTGCCCTCGGGATCGGCCAGCACGGTCCACGGCTCGTCGTGCCGCTGCCCGATGTCGACGCGGGTGGCGCCGAGCGTGAGGATGCGCTCGACCTCGATGCGGTGACGGCCCGGCGGGGCGGCGATGTCGAGGTGCATCCGGTTCTTGCCGGTCTTCGGCGGCACCTCCGGGACCTCCTCGAACAGCACCGCCGTGCCGCCGGTGGTGTCCCAGTCGGACGGCCCGATCTCCACGAACGCCGTCCCGTCGGTGCTGTGCCCCGACTGCACGGTCTCGTAGCCGAGCACCGCTGACCAGAACTCGGCCAACCGATGCGGGTCGGCACAGTCGATGGTGGTCGCCACGATATGAGTCACCATGGGCATCTGGTTACCCACTGTCAGGTAGGGGTGAAACCTGAGGGCTTCGGTCGGGACTTCGTATGTTGGGGATGCGATTTCTAGGCTTGCCCGAATCATTTCCCCGTTGTTGCTCGCCTCGGCCTGGGTCGGGCATATCAGTATTCGTGGAGTCCGGTGGAATAGACGCGGCCGTTCGGAGTGGTCCATGTCGTGGTGCCGTCCGCGTCTCGGGTCACGGTGTGATTGTCGTGTTTTCGCCGATGATGCCAGGCGCACAGGCCCTGAAGGTTGGCGGCTTTGGTCTGTCCGATGGGCCATGGAGTGATGTGGTCGTGTTCTTGGATGGGGCTGTTGCAGCCGGGGGCGGTGCAGGTTCCACCGGTGCGGGCGTGGTCGAACTCCTTCATCAGGACGGTGGGGCGGTAGGTCTCGGCGCTGAGGGCGTCGGCGTGGCGGTACTCGTTGAGCAGTAGTCCCCGGAAGGGGCCGTGCATAGCCAGGGCGCGGGCGTCGTCAGCCGGGATTGCCCCGTAGCCGGCGAGGTGGCCGGGGTCGTTGGTCAGACCCATCAGTGTCTCCATGGAGATGGTGACGAAGGTGCGGACGTTCCAGTCCCGCTTCGCGCCCAGCACCCGGTCGAGCAACACATCGCACCGCTTTTGGTCGGTGGTGCGGTCGTCCTTGGCCAGGGCCTTGGCGTCCTTGCAGATCTGCTGGTGGATGACGTGAGCTTCGATGGCCGGGAGGATCCACGTCAGCTTGGCCATGCCGTCCGGCAACGGGGAGACTTCCACCCGCCGCTCGGCCTTCGCCTTGTCGCAGCGGGCTTCGTGGCCGTCGGGGTCGGCTTTGGCGATCAGCGCGGTGGTCTTGCGGCACAGCTGGGTGCGGTTCAACCCGGCGGCGATGTCGACCAGCGCGTCCTCGACCTGGGCAACCAGTTCCGGGTCATCCAGGTGATCGGTCCGTTCCTTCACGGCGACGAGCCGGGGCAGGTCCAGCAGGCCCCGTCGGAGCTGATCAGCCAGCCGGGGATGCGTGTCGAGAACCCTGCTGGTCTCCTTGCGTCGCGCCACGGTCTGCGCCGGCTCCCTGATGGCCATCGCCACCTCGGTTATGTCGTTGATCCGCCGTAGAGCATCCAACTCCAGCCATTCGCACAAGGCTTTGACCCGGCGCGCACTAATGATCACACTCACCAAGTGATCGGACGACAGCGTATCGAAATCCACCCCGGCAATGAGGTCGAGCACGGCCCCTGACGGCTCCGTGCCCTCCAACTCGCGGGTGATTTCCTGCATGCCTCCATATTACTCGCACACCTGATCGAACTCGAATCACTAATGGGTGATTGTTTCATGCATAATCGCCTCAGCAAAACCGCGCAGCCCACTTGGGTCCGCCCTAGAGTTAAGTGAGCCACTCACGTGGCCACCAGACCGACCACTCTGCCGGCGCAAGTGGCTGAGCCGCTTGATCAGCACGAGCGGCTCAGCCATTCGATCGGCGACGCGAGACCGGGCTACTCGATCAACACGACGAGCAGCCCGGGCCGGCTCGATCCGTCGCCTCAATACCGCAACAGGGCCCCTACGCCGTCGGCCAGTTCCAGGTGTCCGTCCGGCACGACCACGCTCGCCCCGGAGACCGACGCCGCCGCGGGGAGCACCTCGTCGGCCCGGCGCTGGACGGCCTCGTCCTCGACCAAGCCGTCGGGCTCGACGGCCACCTGGGCCAGACCGCCGGTCGTCCACAACGGACGGTCAGCGGGCAGCTTGTCGGTGACCACCACGGTTTCCGCCCGCGCCTCGCGCAGGGCGGCGGTCACGGCCTCGAGGCCCTGCACGGCTAGCCCGCTGTCACGGGCGAGCTCGGCGGCGAAGCGGTCGACCCAGGTCTGCTGGGCGGCCCGGGCGTAGTCCTCGACGATGAGCCGCACCTCGGCCTCCAACGCGGCCTCGTCGATGCCCTCGGCGCGACCGCCGGTGCTGGTGTCGACGGCGATCTCCAAGAGCCGCTTGGGCAGCGCCTCCCGCAGCTCGGCCCGGGCCTGCACCTCGGCGGCGATGACGATCAGCTGCGCCTGCAGCTCGTCGGCCAGGTGCGACAAAGCGGCCACTACCTCGGCGGCGTTGTCGCGAGCGGTGTTCTCCACCCGGTGCTGCATCTTCAGGTGCGACCACCCCGCCCCGGAGACCTTGTGGACGGGGTGATCGTCACCGTCCACGGTGGCCTTCGCGGCCAACTCGCCATGAGCGCTGTAACCGCGCAGATCGGCCCCGACCCGGTCCATGATCACGACGACGTAGGCCACCGGCGGCACGTTCTGCGCGGCCAACGGCAGCAGGTACGGCAGCGAGGACCAACGGACCACCGGTGTCGCGGGCGGCACCGGCAACCAGGTGTCGAGCAGGATCCGGCCGGCGGAGGCGATCAGGGCGCGGCCGGCGGTGCCGACGGGCTTGGCGCCGGCCAGCACGGCCTGCTCCAACTCCTCGATCGTCGACCGGTCCGCGCCCTGGTCCTCGAGCCCGGTGTGGATCTCCAGCCACCGCAGTTGCGTCGCGTGCTCGGCGTCCTCGGTGTCGTGGCTGGCGTCGAAATACACCGACGCGAACTGGCCGGGTGCGGTGATCAGCTCACGTAGCTCGGTCGTCTCCATGATCTCCCTTTCGATGGATACGACGGCGCAGCAACACGGCGGTGGTCGCGAGAGCCCCGGCGACGAGGGTGCCGCGGTGCGAGTTCAGCCACCACTGCCGGCTGCGAGGCCGCGCGGTGTCGTCGAACGCGCCGTGCGCGCCGTGGTCGCTCTGCCGATCCGCCGCCTCCCAGAGGTTCGGCCCGGCATGCGGCGGCGTGCGCTCCACCTGCTGTGCGTCGTATCCCGTACGGGCGAGATACCGGTCCAGCACGCCGCCGGCCAGCTTCTCGCCGAGAATGGTTGCCACGGTCGAGCCGCCGACCCAGTACTCCCGCCGCCGCGGATGCGCGGCGGCGTGCACGATGGCCTCGGCGGCAACCTCGGGCTGGTAGATCGGGGGCACCGGCCGCGCCGGCAACGGCAGCCGGGACAGCAGCCAGTCGAACTGCGGCGTGTTGACGGCCGGCAGGTGCACCATCGTCACGCGCACACCGCTGTGGTCGTGCAACAACTCGCAGCGCAACGACTCCGTGAAGCCCTTGATGGCGTGCTTGGCACCGCAATAGGCGGACTGCAGGGGGATTCCCCGGTGCGCCAACGCCGAGCCGACCTGGACGATCGTGCCCCGGTTACGGGGCTTCATGCGCTTGAGCGCCGCCAGCGTGCCGTACACGTACCCCAGATACGTCACCTCGGTGACCCGCCGGTACTCGTCGGCGCTGATCTCGTCGACGGGGGCGAACACCGAGGTGAACGCGTCGTTGACCCAGACGTCGATAGGCCCGAACGCCGTCTCCACGGCGGTCGCGGCCTCCTCGACCTGCGCGGCGTCGGCCACGTCGACGGGGATCGGCAGCGGTGTGCCGCCGGCCTGCCGCACGTCCTCGGCCGCGGCGGCGAGGCCCGCCTCGCCCCGGGCCAGCAGCGCGACGCGGTCGCCTTGCTCGGCGAACGCCCGTGCCGTCGCGCGGCCCACGCCACCGGTGGCCCCTGTGATCACAACGACTCGATCCATGAACCCCGGGTACCCAGCGGGTCGCCGAGTATCCCCGTCAGGTGACCAGGAACAACGCCCCGACGGCGGCCATGCCCAGCAGCAGCCACGCGGCGTAGTCACCGACGTGGCCGGAGTGCAGGCGGTGCACCACATGCAAGGGGGTCTTCAGCGCCACACGAAGCCGTCCCAGTCCGAAGTGGACGCCGATGAACCCGATTCCCACTGCCAGCGCGGCACTGAGCAGCCCCAGCACCACCCCGGTCCACGTCCACTGCGCTTCTTCGACCCCGCTGACCGCCATGGCGGGAGCTCCGTGCAGGGTCTGGGCGAGCATGCCGGCCCGGTCCAGGAACCGTTGCGCCCCAGCGCCCATCGCCTCCGCCACCGCCGGCACGGTCCCGACGGCCAGTCCGCCGGTCAGCAGCACCGCGATCGCGCCGACCATGGTCGCCGGGATCCGGTCGGGGAAGCGGCCTTCCTGCTCCTCGTCGTCGCCCCTGGTGGTGTCGACGTCGATGTCCTGCGGCGGCGGCCCCAGGCCGAAGTGGATGCGCAGCGACGCCCGCAGCACCGCGCCGCCGGTCGCGGCCGAGACCAGCACGAACAACGCCATCAGCGCGACGCTTCCGGTGGACTCCTCGCTGATCGCCTTGCCCAGCCCGGTGCCGAACGGCGGCAGCCCGGCCAGCGCCAGCGCGCCGAGGGGGAGCAGCCACTTCGTCAGCCGCTCGTCGCGTCCCTCGCGGTACAGGTCGAACTCGTCGACGCTTCCCTTACGGGCCAACAACACGCCGACCATCAGGAACAACGCGCCCTTCACGCCGGCATGGCCGAACACGTACACCACCGCGCCGGCGACGCCGGCGGCCGTCAGCGTGGCCAGCGCGACCAGGAACAAGCCGAGGTGCGCGATCGTCGAGTACGCCAGCATCCGCTTGAGATGCCGCTGCATCAGGCACAACACCGCCCCCAACACGGCCGTGGCGATGCCGAGCACCACCAACGTCCAATGCAGCGACGAAGCCGGCAGCACGCCGCCGAACACGGTCGTCGACACCCGCAGCACGCCGTAGAGGCCGAGCGGCGCCATCACGCCGGAGAACAGCACGCACACCGGCGTCGGCGCGACCGCGTGCGCGTCGGCCAGCCAGAAGTGGAACGGCACGATCGCCGCCTTCACCAGCAAGCCGGTCAGCACCAGCACCAGCGCCGCCAACACCAGGACGTCCATGCCGTGCCGGTCCAACGCCGCGCCGATCTGCGGCATCCCGAGCTGGCCGGTCCGCGCGTACAGGATCCCGATGCCGGCCAAGGAGAAGTACGCGCCGAGCGAGGTCACCACGCCGAAGGTGAAGCCGCCCTGCACGGATCGGGGTTCCTCGATCTTGTGCCCGGTCAGCGCATAGGCGGTGGCGCTCATGAGTTCCAGGAACACGAACAGGTCGAACAGGTCCGCGGTCAGCGCGAACCCGACCATGCCGGCCATGAACAGCAGGATCAGCACGTGCACGTGCGCTTCGGCGTCGTCGAAATACCGCCAGGTGTAGATCAGCGCGCACGCCGTCAGCGCACAGGCCAGCAGCGCGAAGCCGGTGCCGATCTGGTCGGCGGCCAGCACGATGCCCACGCTCGTGCCGTCTTTCGGCGTCCACCCGCCGACCCACGTCACGACACGACCGGAATCCGTGGCCACGAACAACAACGTCATGGCCGCGACCCCGGTCACGGCCGCGACCATGGCCACCGTGTCCACGACGAGCCGCGGCACGAACTTGGCCAGTGCGAGCACCACGCACGCGCCGGCCAGCGGGATCGCGATGCCCAGCGGCGGCAGCCAACTCGGGTCCACGATCACCCCCGCAGCTCGTCGAGCTTGTCAGGATCGACCGTGCCCTGCCGTTTCGCGATCTGGATCACCAGCGCCAGCAGCAACGCCGTCACGGTCGCGGACACGACGATGTCGGTGAGCGTGAGGGCCTGCACGACCGGATCCACCACCGGCCCCGGCGCGCCCTGCACCGGCGCGGAAGCGCCCTGCTGAAAGCCGATGCTGAGCAGCAGAACGTACGTCCCGGACTGGGCGACCGCCACGCACACCACCGTGTGGATCAGGTCGCGGCTGCGGACGACGCCGAAGCAGCCGATCAGCAGCAGCCAACCGGCGACCAGGTACGGCAGCAGATTCACTCGGCCTCCCGGACGGACAGGGCCTGCGCCAGGAATCCGGCGAGCAGCACGATGACGCCGGACGTCACCGCGGCGCCGACGGCCACGTTCAGGAAGAACACCGTCCCGGACGAGAACAGGTCGCCCAACACCCCGCGGGGCAGCGTGTTCGCCAGAAACGCCCCGGTCAGCAGCAGTCCGACCAGACCGAGCACGACAAACGCCCCGGTCGCCACCGCCTCCGCGACCTGGTACCAGGCCAGCGGGCGCAGTCGGCGCAGCATGCGATAGCTGCCGGCCACATAGAGCAGGTGCACGGCGGTCGCCAGCACGACACCGCCCTGGAAACCGCCGCCGGGCGTCAGGTGGCCGTGGGTCACGACGTTCGCGCCGACGAGCAGGGTCACCGGCAGCAGCAGGTAGCCGAGCAGCTTGGTCGCCTCCAGCACCCGGCCCTCGTCCTGGCCCAAGCCGTCGCGTTCGTCCTTGGACGGCCGTAGCAGGGCGGCCGCGCCGACCACGGAGCCGAGCAGGATGGTCTCCTCGCCGAGCGTGTCCAGCGCGCGCTGGTCGAAGTTCACCGACGACACGACGTTCGGCGACGACCGGCCGATCGCCGCCGGCACCGACAGCTCCCGGTACGGGTGCACGAGCCCGCCGAACTCCGGCATTTTGAGCAAGGCCAACACGATGAGCGTGCCGACGCCGCCGGCGCCGAGCCAGAACACGAGCCAGCGCACCGACCGCGTCACTGCTTGCCTCCCCGGACCTTGCGCACGGCCAGCAGCACCATCAGCGGCACCACCGCCGAGCCGACCGCCACCTGTGACAGCGCCACGTCCGGGGCCTGCAACAGCACGAACAGCAGCGTCAGCAGCACTCCGTACACGGAGAGCGTGACGGCCTGCCGCCCCGGCTCCCGGGTCAGCACCACGACCGTCGCACCGGCCGCGACCAGCAGAAACGCCGCCAAGAGCAGCGGGGTCACGAGTCCACGATCCCGTCGTGCTGGGCCGCGACCCGCCCGACCGCCGCGGTCAGCACCGGCCCGGTGATCCCGAGCAGCGCCACCGTCAGCAGGACAATGGCGGTGGTCAGGCTCCACCCGTTCGTCACGGCCAGTGCCAAGCCGATGAGCGGCCCGCCGATGGACGTCACCGGGGTCAGCCAGTGCAGCCGGCGGTAGAAGTCCTTGACCACCAAGGCCCCGATGGACGACGCCACGACCACGAGGCTGCCGGCCGCCAGCAACACCGTGGCGATCACGGCTTCGGCCCGAGCAGCCGGGTGTACACCAGCGTGCCGGCGAACGCGAGCAGCACCAGCACGAGCGGCACGATCAGGTAGCTGGACTGGCCGTCACCCTGGATCGCCACCAGCAGCGTCAACGTGCCGACCACGGAGGCCAGTTCCAGGCCCACCAGCCGATCCACCGGACCGCCCCGGGCCACCAGTGCCAGCGCCGGGACCATGCCGCCGAGCAGCAGGGCCATCGTCGCGATCTCCCAGCCGCTCACTCGTCCCCCAACGCGTGCACCAGCAGCGATTCGCCGTCGTCGTCCAGCACCACTGTGCCCGGCGACGCCGACACGACCACCGTCTTCACGCCCTTGCGCAGCGTGGACACCGGAATCCGCCGCAGCTCGGTCCGCCGGCTGAACAACGCCGCACAGCCCCGCGCGATCTCGACCGGCAACGTCCACGCTTGAGCGGGCCGCCAGCGCCCGTCGTAGGCGCCGCGCAGCAGCGTCGCGGCGACGGCGCAAGGCACGGCCAGCACGGCGGCGACCAGCAGATCCTGCCAGTTCACCGCGCTCAGCGTGGTCAGCCAGACGCCGACCAGCACCGCCCACCACACGACCGATTCGACGGCTCTTGCCATGCCCGCCGGATGCCCTGGTCATGACCGGCCGAAACCCGGTTGGGTGGCGGCGGCGCGGGTATTCGACACGCTATGACCACGATCGAGAAGTCCATCGACGTCAACGTCCCGGTACGCACGGCGTACAACCAGTGGACCCAGTTCGAGTCCTTCCCGGAGTTCATGGAGGGCGTGGAGCGGGTCATCCAGGTGGACGACACGCTCACCCGCTGGGAGACGAAGATCGGCGGCGTCTTCCGCGAGTTCGAGGCCCAGATCGTCGCCCAGCACCCGGACGAGCTGGTCGCCTGGAACACCGTCGGCGGGCCGACGCACGGTGGCGTCGTCACGTTCCAGGCGATCGACCAGGCCACCACCCGGGTGGCGCTGGCCATGCAGTACGAGCCCGAGGGCCTCACCGAGAAGGCCGGCACGGCGCTCGGCATCGTGGACAGCCGGATCAGCGGCGACCTGAAGCGGTTCAAGGAGTTCATCGAGAAGCGGGGCCAGGCGACCGGTTCGTGGCGCGGCGACGTGTCAATGTCTCCCCAAACTCACGCCGCCCAGGAGCCGCGGCCCGACCAGCCGCCGGAGACCGACCCGGTGCTCGGCGACATGCCGGGCGTCGAACCGGAGAACTACCGCGACCGCTCCTGATCGCCGACCGACTGATCGCCGACCGGCCGGTCGCCGGATGACTGGTCGCTGAACCTCTGATCGCCGAACCTCTGGGGCCACACGAACCACAGCAGCGCGAACAGCAGCCCGATGACGCCGCCGAGCACGCCGCCGACGACACCGCCGAACACGACATAGCCGATCAGCAGCACGGTTCCCGCCATCGCCGCCGCCAGCAGGATCAGCCCGAGAATGACGAACCGGCTGGAGCGGTCCACGATCGCCTCGCGCGCGCCGCGCCGGAACAACACCCGGTGCCAGGCCGCCGGGGCGATCAGGAAGCCGACCGAGGCCGCGGTGAGCAGCACCACGACCACGTGGGTTACGTGCACGAAGTCGCCGGCCTTGCGATAGCTGTCGGTGAACACGACCGACAGCAGGAAGCCGAACAGGACCTGCACGCCGTTCTGGGCGACGCGCAGCTCCTGCAGCAGCTCGCCGACGTTGCGGGCCAGACGCTGGTGACTGTCCGGCTCCGGCCCGCTCACGCCGTCTTCTCCTTGAGGTGCGGGTAATGCAGGTCGAACGCGGGCCGCTCGGAGCGGATCCGGGGCAGGGCGTGGAAGTTGTGCCGCGGCGGCGGGCAGGACGTGGCCCATTCCAGCGAGTTGCCGAAGCCCCACGGGTCGTCCACGTGCACGATCTCGCCGTAGCGGTAGCTGCGCATGACGTTCCACAGGAACGGAAGCATGGACAGGGCGAGGATGTACGAGCCGACGGTGGAGATCGAGTTCAGCACCGTGAAGCCGTCGCTGCCGAGGTAGTCGGCGTACCGGCGGGGCATACCGGCCGCGCCCAGCCAGTGCTGCACCAGGAAGGTGGTGTGGAAGCCGATGAACGTGGTCCAGAAGTGCAGCTTGCCCAGCCGCTCGTCCATCATCCGGCCGGTGATCTTGGGGAACCAGAAGTAGACGCCGGCGAAGGTGGAGAACACGATGGTGCCGAACAGCACGTAGTGCAGGTGCGCGATGACGAAGTACGTGTCGGTGACGTGGAAGTCCAGCGGCGGCGAGGCCAGGATGACCCCGGACAGGCCGCCGAACAGGAACGTGAGCAGGAAGCCGATCGCGAACAGCATCGGCGTCTCGAAGGTCAGCTGCCCGCGCCACATGGTGCCGATCCAGTTGAAGAACTTGATGCCGGTGGGCACCGCGATCAGGAAGCTGGTGAACGAGAAGAACGGCAGCAGCACCGCGCCGGTGGCGAACATGTGGTGGGCCCACACGGTCATGGACAGGCCGGAGATGGCGATGGTGGCGTAGATCAGTCCTTTGTAGCCGAAGCACGGTTTTCGGCTGAACACCGGGAAGATCTCGGTGACGATGCCGAAGTAGGGCAGCGCCACGATGTAGACCTCGGGATGGCCGAAGAACCAGAACAGGTGCTGCCAGAGGATCGCGCCGCCGTTGTGCGGGTCGAACACGTGCGCGCCCAGCGTCCGGTCGGCCAACAGGCCGAACAGCGCGGCGGTCAGGATCGGGAAGGCCGCCAGCACCAGGAACGAGGTGAACAGGATGTTCCACGTGAAGATGGGCATCCGGAACATGGTCATGCCGGGGGCGCGCAGGCAGACCACGGTGGTGATCATGTTGACCGCGCCGAGAATGGTGCTCAGGCCGGACACGATCAGGCCGGCGGCCCAGAGGTTGCCGCCGACGCCGGGGGAGAAGACCATCTCGTTGAGCGGCGCGTAGGCGAACCAGCCGAAGTCGGCCGCGCCGCCCGGCGTGACAAATCCGGAGACGACGATCAGGCCGCCGAACAGGTAGAGCCAGTACGACAGCGCGTTCAGGCGCGGGAATGCCACGTCCGGGGCGCCGATCTGCAGCGGCAGCACCAGGTTGGCGAAGGCGAACACGTTCGGCGTCGCGTACAGCAGCAGCATGACCGTGCCGTGCATGGTGAACAGCTGGTTGTACTGCTCCTGCGAGAGGAACTGCAGTCCCGGCTGCGCCAGCTCGGTGCGCATCAGCAGCGCGAGCACGCCGCCGACGAGGAAGAAGCCGAACGTGGTGATCAGGTACATCTGCCCGATCCGCTTGTGATCGGTGGTGAACAGCGTCTCCTCCAGGACGCTGCCCTTGGGCTGCCGCCGGGCGTGAACCGGCGGCAGCTCAAGGGTCGGTGGCTTGGTGGTGGTCACTTGCGGCTGCCGGGCACGAATTCCTGCAGCTTGGTCTTGATGCCCTGGGTGATCAGGCTGAAGGCGTCCGGATCGCCCTTGAGCACCGACTCCGCGGCCGCCTTGGCCTGCTCGAAGGTGGCGTGCGGCGGGATCGGCGGCACATTGGGATCGCAGTGCACGTCCAGCACCACCGGCCGGTCCGCGGCCAGCGCCTCGTCCCAGGCGGCGCCGAGCCGGTCCGGGTCGGTGACCGAGATGCCGCCGAGGCCGAAGGAACGGGCGACGCCGGCGTAGTCGACGTCCGGCAGCACCTGGGACTCCTCGAACTTGGGCGCGCCGGTCATCGCCCGCAGCTCCCAGGTGACCTGGTTCAGGTCGTTGTTGTGCAGCACGCAGATCACGCAGCGCGGGTCGGACCAGCGCTCGTAGTAGCGGCGGATGGTGATCAGCTCGGCCAGGCCGTTCATCTGCATCGCGCCGTCGCCGACCAGGGCGATGGCCGGCCGGTCGGGATGGGCGAACTTGGCCCCGATCGCATACGGCACACCGGGTCCCATGGTCGCCAGCGTGCCGGACAGCGACCCGCGCATGTCGCCGCGCATCCGCAGGGTGCGGGCGTACCAGTTGGCGGCGGAGCCGGAGTCGGCCGTGACGATGGCGTTGTCCGGGATGCGCGAGGACAGCTCCCACGTGATGCGCATCGGGTTGATCGGGTCGGCCGAGACCATGGACTCGCGTTCCATCGTCTCCCACCAGCGGGAGACGTTGGCCTCGATGGTCTCGCGCCACTTCCGGTCCTGCTTGCGCTCGATCTTGGGCAGCAGCGCGGCCAGCGTGGCGGCGGCGTCGCCGACGATGTTGACCTCGGTCGGGTAGCGCATGCCGATGAACTTGCCGTCGATGTCGATCTGGATGCCGCGCGCCTTGCCGTACTCCGGCAGGAACTGCGAGTACGGGAAGTTGGAGCCGACGATCAGCAGGGTGTCGCAGTCGGTCATCAGCTCGTAGCTCGGCCGCGTGCCCAACAGTCCGATCGAACCGGTCACATAGGACAGATCGTCCGGTAGCACGTCCTTGCCCAGCAACGCCTTGGCCACGCCCGCGCCGGTCAGCTCCGCCAGCTCGCGGACCTCGTTGGCGGCGTTGCGAGCGCCCTGGCCGATCAGGATCGCCAGCTTCGACCCGGAGTTGATCACCTCGGCCGCCCGCTCGATCTCGGCGGCGTCCGGCACCGTGACGGTGCGCGGGTGGCTCGGCGGGCTGGACGGGGACTGCTTGAACGTGTGCGCGGGCGGCGAGTACGGCATTTCCTGCAGGTCGCTCGGAATGATCAGCGCGGTCGGCGCGCGCTCCGCCTCGGCCACGCGGATGGCCCGGTCCAGCGCGTTCGGCAGCTGCTCGGGCACGTTCACCTCGACCAGATAGGCGCTGGCCACGTCCTTGAACAGGGCCTGCAGGTCGACCTCCTGCTGGTAGCTGGCCCCCATCGCGCTGCGCGCGGTCTGCCCGACGATCGCGACCACCGGGACGTGGTCGAGCTTGGCGTCGTAGAGGCCGTTGAGCAGGTGGATCGCGCCGGGTCCGGAGGTGGCCATGCAGACGCCGACCTTGCCGCTGAACTTGGCGTAGCCGACCGCCTCGAAGGCGGCCATCTCCTCGTGGCGGGCCTGGATGAAGCGCGGCGTGTCGTCCGCCCGGCCGAAGGCGGCGACGATGCCGTTGATGCCGTCCCCTGGATAGGCGAAGACCTGGTCCACCTGCCAGTCACGCAGCCGTCCCAGCAGGTAGTCGCCGACGGTCTCGGCCATGATTCCTCCTCGCGTGAGCTTGCCGGTGTCGACAGCCGGGTACCCAGGCGCGAGGTTTCAAATCCGGGTCGGGACCCCGGCCAGCAGCCCCGTCGCCCACGCGGCCACCCGGGCCGGCGCCGGCCGGGTCTCGGGGCCCATGTCAGCGATGACGAGCAGGTCCTCGCCGCTGTAGGTCTCCACCGCCGCCGACCAGCCCCGGTCCTCCTCCCACAGCAGCGCGGCGTCACGGTCCGGGTAGCCGGCCAGGTGTCCGTCCACCGCCAGATAGACGCTGACCGGCCGCTCGGTCAGCACACACGCGCACTCGCAGCGCAGTCCCATTGCCGAGCTGACCCGGTAGACGTAGTCCCACAGGTCCCGTAACGCAGAGTCGTCGAAGTCCAGTTCCATCACGCTCGTCACCCACCTCGGTAGCCACAGCCAAATACCCGGGCGGGCGGCAAACAAGCGGCGGCCTCAACTGTTCCGGTCAAGAGACCGATCCACCGGGCTCGACGAACACGGCCTCGACGGCCCGCACGCGCGCGTTCTCCAGAGTGTCCTTCTGCGACTGGGCTCGAGCGAGCAGCTCGTCGAGCTGTGTCCGGTCGAGACGGTCGTCGTGGTCGGCCAGCCGGCGCAACGTCTGCCAGCCGGCGGCCTTGCCGTCCACGCCCAGGCGCATCGCCTCCAGCTCGATGACGTAGCTCAGCGGCGACCGGCTGAACAGCCGGCCGTTGAGCTTGAGGCGGCCCAGCTTCTCGCCGAGCCAGCCGCCGGCGACCTTGAGGTGGTCCTGCTGCACGCCGAGCGCGTCCATGATGCGCAGCAGGCTCTCCCGATCCTGTTCGATGTCACGGGCGACGCCGGTCAGATCGGCGTCGTCGTGCTCGTGGGCGATGCGGCGGGCCAGTTCGACGCCGCCGGTCGCGCCGGCCAGGTGGTCGTTGAGATAGATGGCGAGCTCATGCCGGAAGGTGTCCATGACACCAGGTGTTCCCGTCCTGACCTGCGGGCAACCGCGGCGCGGGATAGCCTGCGGCACATGGACCTCGAGGCGGCGGTCGACCGGCTCTACGGACTGCCCCGGGAACGGTTCACCGCCGAGCGCGACAAGATCGCCAAGGCCGAGCCGAAGATCGCCGATCAGGTCCGCAAGCTGCGCAAGCCGACCGTCGCCGCCGCGCAGGCCAACCAGCTGGCCCGCGAGCACCGCAAGGACGTGGCCGCGCTGGTGGATCTCGGCCGCCGGATGCGGGCGGCCCAGGAGACGCTGGACGGGCCCGAGCTGCGGGAGCTGTCCCGGCGGCGGAGCGAGGTGCTGGACAATCTGGTCGGACGGGTGTCGAACGCCAACCCGGGTCTGCGGGACCTGCTGGAGCGCTCCTACACGGACCCGGCGGCGGCCGAGGACCTGCTCGCCGGACGGGTCGTGACGGCGCCGGAGGGCAGTGGCTGGGGCTTCGACGCGGCGATGCCGATGCCGGACGCAGTTGCCCACAAGCGCGACTCCAAGCGTGACGAGGAACGGCAGCGGGCTTATGACGAGGCGGCGGCCGCGGACGCCGAGGCGCAGCGGGCGCTGGCGGCCGCGGAGGAGGAGCTCCGGTCCCGCGGCGAGGATGTGGACCGGCTGCAAGCCGAGCTGAGCGACGCCCGCGTCGCCCGCGACGACGCCGACGAGGCCGTCAAGCAGGCGCGGCAGGAGGCGCAGCGGCGGGCGAAGGCGCTGCGTGAGGCTGAGCGGCGCCGGTAGTTTCACCGGCGGTGACCGAGGGAAGTCGGGGGCATGGCGACGCACGCGCACGCGCCCGGGACACCGCTGGACATGCCGCCTGACTCGTGGTGGGCGGCGCTGAAACGCACGGTGACGGCCATCCCGGAGAACCACCTGATGGACTGGGCGGCATCGCTGACCTACTACGCGGTGCTGTCGATCTTCCCGGGCCTGATCGTGATCACCGGCGCGGTCGGCCTGCTCGGGCCGGAAGCGACCAAGATGCTCACCGACAGCATCAATTCCGTGCCGATCGGCCAGGGCCGGGACCTGTTCGTCGGCGCGATCCAGAACGCGCACACTGGGGCCGGCCTGCTGGCGGTGATCGGTCTGCTCGGCGCGCTGTGGGCGGCCAGCGGCTACATCGGCGGCTTCATGCGGGCCAACAACGCCGTGTACGGCGTGGCCGAAGGCCGTCCACTGTGGAAGACGGTGCCGCTGCAACTCGGGCTGACCCTGGCGCTGATGGTGATGCTGGCCGTGTCGGCGCTGGGGCTGGCGGTGTCCGGGCCGATCGCCGACCAGGTGGGGCAGTGGGTGGGCATCGGGTCCACCGGCCTGCTGATCTGGGGCATCGCCAAGTGGCCGGTGATCGTGATACTCGTCAGCCTGGCGATCTGCCTGCTGTACTGGGCCGCGCCGAACGTGCGCCAGCCCAAGCCGCGGTTCCTCTGGCTGACCGCCGGCAGCGTGCTCGCGGTGCTGCTCTGGCTGATCGCCTCGGTGGGCTTCGCGATCTACGTCGCGAATTTCGCATCCTACAACAAGACCTACGGCACCCTAGCTGGGGTGATCGTGTTTCTGGTTTGGCTGTGGATCAGTAACCTGGCGGTGCTGCTCGGCGCCGCCTTCGACGCCGAGCTGGCACGCGGCCGGCAGCTCGCCGTCGGGGAACCGGCCGACCACGAACCGTTCCTCGACCCCAGGGAGGCCGCCGAGTGAGGCTGCGAGCCGCGCCACGCGACACCCGGTTCTACGACCTGCTCACCGCGTCCGCCCGCAACATCGGCGACGCGGTGGCGGTCCTCGACCAGTTCGTCCGCGCCGACGTCGCCGACCGGGATCCGCTCGCGCAGCAGATGCGCCGGCTGGAACACGTCGGGGACGACCACACGCACGCGATCATCGAGCTGATCGACGTCACGTTCGTGACCCCCTTCGACCGCGAGGACATCTACCGGCTGGCGGTCCGGCTGGACGACGTCGTCGACTACGTGGACGAGGTGGTCGACCTGTCCACCCTCTACGGCTGCGAGCAGTTCCCGGACGGGGTGTTCGAACAGGTGGCGCTGCTGGGGAAGGCCGCCGCGCTGACCACCGAGGCGATGCCCAAGCTGCGCACCCCCAAGGAGCTCGTGCCGTACTGGCAGCAGGTCAGCCAGGTGGAGAACGACGCGGACCAGGTGCACCGGCGGCTGCTGAGCCTGCTGTTCGGCGGCGAGTACGAGCCGCTGACGGTGATGAAGCTCAAGGACCTGGTGGACGGCCTGGAGTCGGCCGCGGATGCCTTCGAGCACGCGGCCGACGTCATGCACACGATCGCCGTCAAGGAGAGCTGAGGGTGCTCGGCCTCTGGGTGGTGGTGGCCCTCGCCCTGGTGTTCAACTACACGAACGGTTTCCACGACGCGGCCAACGCCGTGGCCACGGCCGTGTCCACCCGCGCCATGCCGTTGCGGTGGGCGCTGGCGATGGGCGCGGCAATGAACCTGATCGGGGCGCTGCTGTCGACCGGTGTCGCGGTGACCGTCGCCGACGGGGTGATCACGCCGCCGAACGGGTCCAACGGGCTCGCCGTCGTGCTGGCCGCGGTGGTGGGCGCGATCGTCTGGAACATCGCGACCTGGTACTTCGGGTTGCCGTCCTCGTCCTCGCACGCCCTGATCGGCGGCCTGGTCGGCGCGGCGCTGGCCGCCTCGAGCGTGGTGCACTGGACCGGCGTGATCGACAAGGTGATCATTCCGATGATCATCTCGCCGCTGGTCGGGCTGGTGCTCGGCTACCTGGTCATGACGGCCATGCTGTGGGCGTTCCGCCGCGTCAACGCGCACAAGGTGCGGCGGGGGTTCCGCCGGGCCCAGATCGTGTCCGCGGCCGCGCTCGCGTTGGGCCACGGGCTCCAGGACGCGCAGAAGTCCATGGGCGTGATCGTGCTGGCGCTGGCCGTGTCGGGCGTGGGGCAGGGCCACACGGTGCCGTTGTGGGTGGTGTTGTCGTGCGCCGGGGCGATGGCCCTGGGCAGTTACTCCGGTGGCCTGCGGGTGATGCGGACGCTGGGCCGTCGAGTGTTCCCGATGACGCCGCCGCACGGCTTCGCGGCCGAGCTGTCCGGTGCGGCCGTGCTGTACGTGACGGCGTTCGCCTGGGCGGCGCCGATCTCGACCACGCACGTGATCACCACGGCGATCATGGGCGTCGGCGCGACCCGGCGGCCGTCGGCGGTGCGCTGGGGCATCGCCGGGGACATCGTCACCGGCTGGGTGCTGACCCTGCCCGCCGCCGCGCTCGTGGCCGCGCTCGTGTACTGGCCCGCGAGCCTCGTCCTCGGGTGAGGCACGCCCCGGCTGATTCGGGTTCTCGGGGGTGATTCGGGATCGCCGCGCCGGGGTATTCCGGTGCCAACCCGAAGAGAGGTGGTTCTCGTGGACACCGGAACGGTGTACTACCTGGTCGCCGGCGTCATCGCCATCGTCGTCGTGGGACGGCTGCTCGCCTTCAGCGGGAAGCGCTACCTGGCCGGCGCCACGGTCGCCGCGCCGGAACGCGAGTCCGCCGGCTCGGTGGCGATGCTGGTGTCGATGCTGTTCCACCTGGTCACGCTGGGGCTGCTCGCGCTGCTGGCGGCGATTCCGTTCGGCGGCGACCTGACCCAGGTCTTCCTGGTGCGGATCGGCCTGCTGCTGATCCTGGTGGCCGTCGCCTACGCGATCGCGCTGCGCATGCTGACCCGGCGCAAGCAGGAGGAAGTGGTCTCCGGCTTCGACGCGCAGGTGCGGGAGCTCAGGCACGAGCGGGAGCACCCGAACGGCTACGCGGTGACCAACGACCCGTCCGCCGGCATGGCGCCGCAGCCCGCGCCGGAGCCGACGCTCGGCGAGCCCCGTCCCCGGCCCCGGGCCTGACGATTCCGGCCCTGACCGGGGCTCTGACGGTTGTGGCCCGTGGAACGTTGTGGCCGGGCGGTTTCAGCGCGGCACGAGCGGGGGAGTCGGTGCGCCGGCTCCCTCCGCCAGTCCCCGCAGCAGCGCGGTGACGGCCTCCTGGGCCGAGTGCTCGGGCTGCCAGCCGAGTTCGGTCGACGCACGTGTGGTGTCCATCTCCGGCACCGACAGCGCTAGGTCGAGCCACCCCGGCTCGGTCGGCTGGAGCCGCAGCCGCCAACTCGTCGCCGCGAGCGCGCGCAGGGCGCCGGCCGGCATCGGAATGTGCAGGGCGCCGGTCAGCCGCGCAAGCTTGCGCGGCGTGAGCGGCGGCGGCGCGGCCAGGTTGATCGCGCCGGAGACGTTGCCCCGCAACGCCAGCACGATGGCGCGGGCGACGTCGCTCGAATGCACGAACTGGAGCTTGAGGTGACTGGGCAACGGCAGCAGCCGCAACTTGGCCCGGGCCGCCAGGTCGAACAGGGCCGGCGGCGCGAGCTGGCCGATGAAGTAGCGCTGGATCTCGCTGGCCGCGGCGTGCTGGAGCACGAGACCGGGACGGAAGCGAGTGACCGTCAGCTCCGGGTCGCCGGCCGCCACCAGGTCGAGCATGCGCTCCACGGCGGCCTTCTGGCTGCTGTACGTCGACGAGGGCACGCCGTCGGTCGGCCAGGACTCGTCGACCGCCTTGTCCTCGGGACCGGGGGAGTAGGCGCCGACCGAGGACAGGTACACCAACTGCCGCACGCCGGACGCGAGGGCGGCCTCGAACACGCGACGGCTGCCGTCCACATTGGTCCGGGCCAGCCGCGGGATGTTCCGGCTGGGCTGGAGCAGCCAGGCCAGGTGCACGACGGCGTCGGCGGCCTCGAAAGCCGCCCGCAGCAGCACATCGGAGTCGGCGCGGGAGATGTCGATCTCATGCCAGGGGATCTCCACCGCCGGCGCGCGCCGCGAGACTCCGACCACGTCGAAGTCGGGAGAACCGGCCATCGCATGCAGCAAGGCGGTTCCGATGTTGCCGGAACCGCCGACCACCACGACTCGCATCGTGCGTCACTCCTCGGGCGCGAGGCCGTCGTCCGCGCGCAGCCCGAGCATGTCCAGCAGCTCCGCGCACTGCTCGGCGTTGTCGGCCCGGCTGGCGATGTGCCGGGCGGCGCGCCGCCGCTGCTCGGGCGGGTTGCCGTCCAGCACGATGGACGGGCGGGCCGGGTTCTTGGTGAGCGCCATCGGGGCTGCCTCCTCAGGCCGGGTACGGGTTCTCACGCAGCACCCGCGCCAGGTGGGCGGCGTTGCTCGCGAGCTGCTTGGTGGTGTCGGCGACCTGCTCCGGCACCTCGTCGAGATCCTTGAAGTCGGTGCCGTGCATGGCCTCGCCGACCCAGTAGGTGACGCCGCCGGCCGGAATGGTGAAGCCGATGTCGTCCAGCGCCTGGAACAGGTCGGCGCTGACCTTGTGCGCGCCGTCCTCGTTGCCGACCACGGCGACCGTCGCGACCTTGTTGTACATGTGCGGCCGGCCGCTGTCGTCGGTCTCGGAAAGCTCGCCGTCCAGCCGTTCCAGCACCCGCTGGGCGATGCTCGACGGGTGCCCGAGCCAGATCGGCGTGGCCAGCAGCAGGATGTCCGACTCCAGCAGCCGGGACCGGATCGCCGGCCACACGTCGCCCTCGCCCATGTCCACCGCGACGCCGGGCTTCACCTCCTGGTCGACGACCCGGATGATCTCGCCCTTGACGCCGTGGGCCGCGAACTGGTCCAGCACCAGCTGGGCGAGCAGGTCGCTGCTGGACGCGGCCGGTGACGGCGTGAGCGTGCAGACCAGGGCAAGCACCCGCACTTCCTTAGCTGTGGCCATGCCGACGGCTACCCGAGCCGATCGAAGCCAAACTGGCCCAACCCCCGCGAGTCGCGCTCTCCGGCACACCGAATGCCGATTTCCGGCACATTCGAATGTCACATGCGCGTCGTAGTCGCCGCTACGCGTCACATGCGGACCGCATGTGACGGGGGGAGGAGGGAGAGGGGAGGGGGTTGCGGGGGGGGTGTGGGGGTAGTCCGCTGGCATGCTTGATGACCGGCCATCGCTGCGGATTCCTGGGCACGAGACGCCGACACCTGAGGTGGTGGACCATGGCTGATGAACCTCGGACCCAGGTGACGCTGCGGCCCTATGCGAGCCCGCTGCCGCTCGGGTTTCTCTCCTTCGCCGTCGGCATGGCGCTGATCGCTGGTGTCGCCCTGCGCTGGCTGGGACAGGGCGACCTCACGACCGTCGGCGTGATCATGGCGCTTTTCGTGTTCCCGCTCCAGCTCATGTCGACCATCTTCGCCATGCTGACCAGGGACACCGCGGCGGCGACGGCGCTGGGCCTGTACTCGACGTCATGGCTCGCCACCGGCGTGCTCTACGTCCTCGAACCGGGCCAGCAGACCAGCCGTGCGCTGGGCCTGTATCTCGCGGCATTCACCGTGGTGCTGATACCGCTGGCCGTCGGCGCGCTGTTCGGCAAGGCCCTGCTGGCTATCGTGCTGACCGTTTCGGCGGCCCGCGCCGGTTTTCAGGCGGCCTACCAGTTCGGTGCGGCCCACTGGACCGACACCGTCAGCGGCGTCGTGGCCGGCCTGCTGGTCGTGCTGGGCTGCTACGCCGGCGTCGTGTTCATGGTCGAGGACTTCCGCGGCAGCAGCGGGCTCATGCTGCGCCGCGGACCCGCCCGCCAGGCGTTGACGGACGGGCCGCACGACCAGTTCACCGAGCCGCCGCACGAGCCGGGCGTCCGGCCCCAGCTCTGACGGCCCGAGCTCTGACGGCTTCAGCTCTGACGGCCACGGGGGTCCGGACGCGGCGAGTCCAGCGCCGGATTGAAACCGTCACGCTGGGCCGCCTCGGTCGCCACCCGAACCCCGTACCGGTAGGCCAGCATGCCGCCCAGGTACCCCGAGACGCCGAGGATCGCGAGCAGCACGACGTCCGAAATGACCGTCCAAGTGCGGGAGTCGTTGAACTGCCCCAGGAAGCGCAGATAGAAGCTCACGGCCCAGCACGCGAGCACGAACACGTTGAGCACCATGTGCACGGCCGCGACCCGATAGGCGGGATCGCCCCGGCGCAGGCGGGTGAAGTCGAGCAGCCCCAGCAGGGCGGCGAGCAGCGCGCCGGCGATGCCGATGCCGATCAGCCACACCGCGCCGAGCTCCAGGAAGCCCGGCGGCCGCACGAACAACGCCCCGACGTCGAACACCAGCGCGCACGTCCAGGCCCCGATGGGCACCGTGACGGCGATGGGGTGGAACGGATGGCCGTACGGTCCGGCCAACACGGTGCGGGGACGCTTGGCCGCGTCCATTGCCGTATGCATGACACACCTCCGGTTCAGGAGACGTCGAGCACGGTCTTGAGCCAGCCCTCTTCGCGCCGGTCGAGACTGCGGCGCGCCTCAATGGCCGATGCCGGCTCCGCCCGCCGGGTGCTCAGGGCCGACGGGTCGACCGTGCCGGCGGCGACCAGGTCCATCAGCTTCGGCAGGTAGCGACGGTGGTTGCAGTTGCCGAGCTTGACGGTCAGGTTCTTGTCCCCGATGTCGTGCCACACGACTGCCTGCATCGTCGGCGCTCCAGGTTGTAGCCGGTGTTTCGACCGGCGAGTACCCGGGTGACCTGCGCACAAACGCGTTTCGCGGCCGCGCGGGCGGCAATCCGGGAGCATGGCGGCGTCTCCCTCTCGCGGCCGGCTGCCGGTGCTCAGCTCCGGTCTGCTCGGCCGGGCGACCGTGCGCGCGTTTCAGATCCTGGTCATCTTCGGCGCGTTGTGGGCGCTGAGCATGGTCGCGGCGCAGCTCAGCATCGTGGTCATTCCGCTGGCCGTGGCGATGCTGCTGGCCGCCCTGCTCGCGCCGCTGGCCGGCTGGCTGCGGCGGCACGGCTGGCCCCGTGTGCCGGCCGTGCTGGTGGCCCTGCTGACGGGACTCGTCGTGGTCGGCGGGCTGGTCACGTTCATCGCCGTCTCGGTCGCCTCGGACTGGCAGGAGCTGGGTTCCCGCCTCACCCAGGGCATAGACCAGACGCATGGGTGGCTGGTGCACGGTCCGTTGCACCTGGACGACCGGGAGCTGACCCAGGTCTTCGACCAGCTGCGGTCCTGGGTGGACAGTCACCGGGACGTCGTGGCGAGCACCGCTCTGAACACCGTGGCGGCGGTCGCCGAAGTGGGGGCCGGCGTCCTGCTGACGCTGTTCATGCTGATCGTCTTCCTGTACGACGGCGAGCGGGTGTGGCAGCACGTCGTCGCGCTGTGGCCGGAACGGACCGCCGACCGCATGGACCGCGCGGGGCGGGCCGCCTTCGACGCGCTGGTGCGGTTCGTGCGCACGACCGGGCTGGTCGCGCTGATCGACGCGATCGCCATCGGCATCGGACTGGCGCTGCTGCACGTGCCGCTCGTCGTGCCGCTGGCGGCGCTGGTGTTCCTGGGCGCCTTCGTGCCGTACGTCGGGGCGTTCGCCTCGGGCGCGGCGGCGGTGGTGATGGGGCTGCTCGCCGGCGGGCCGCTGACCGCGCTGCTGGTGCTGGCCGTCGTGGTCGGCGTGCAGCAGCTGGAGGGCAACGTGCTGCATCCGTTGCTGACCGGGAACTTCGTCCGGCTGCATCCGCTGGTGGTGGTGGTCGTGGTCACCATCGGCGCGGCCGAGGCCGGCGTCGTCGGCGCGCTGCTGGCCGTGCCGGTGACGGCCTGCGTGGACGCCGGGGTGCGGGCCGTCAGGAGTCCGGCCTCAACGGAGACCGAACCAGAAGTCAGGAGTCCGGCTTCAACACCGGAGACCGAACCAGAATGAGGGTGCCGGCGCCGATCAGCGCCGCGCCGAGGATCTCGCCGGCCAGCCAGCCGCCGCCGCGGGCGTGCTCGCCGAACACCGTGAAGCCCCAGGCCATGGCCACCAGCGGATTGCTCAACGTCATGCCCGGCTGGGACGCCACGAGCTCGCCGGCCTGCAAGGTGTTCTGCAGCAGGAAGAACGACGCCGGGCCGATCACCACCACCGCGTAGGTCTGCCACGTCACGAGCAGGACCCCGACCCCGGCCGCCCCCACGGCGGCCACCAGCACCGCCGTGGTGCCGAACCCGACCCCGGTGGCCAGCCCCAGCAGCGCCGCCTGACGCCCGCCCTTCGTCCGGCGGCCGGCCACGGTCAACGCGCCCATCAGCACCAGACTCGCCGCCAGGCCGACGATCCAGGCCCACAGCGGGGCCCGCAGCGGCTGGCCGCCGGTCGGTTCGAGGCAGTACGAGAACACCGCCAGCCCCACCGCCATCGCCAGCACCGCCCACCAGTCGCGGGCCGCGATCGACCGCCGGAACACCAGCGAGGCCAACACCAGCGTCATCGGCAGCTCGCTGATCAACAGCGGCTGCACCACCGACACCGGGCTCAATGCCAGGGCGACCGCCTGCAGCGCGAAGCCCAGCACCACCGCGCCGATCCCGGCCAGCCACACCGGTCTGCGCACCAGGTCCCACAGCATCCGGACGGAGAACGCCACCTCCGCGGGCTCGTCGCGGTCCGCCTTGCGCTGCAACACCGAGGCCGTCGCGTTCATCGCCGAGGCCAACACCGCCAGCAGGACACCAACCATGGCCCCGGATACCCCGGATTCACGGCGGTTGCGCACCCACCCGCCGGGTATTCCAGGCCATGACACGCATGCTTCCGGAGGACAGTGGTCCGACCGAGGTGGAATCGCCTGTGGACACTCCGCGCCTGAACGTCGGCACGGGTGTCGTCTATTTCGATCCGGAGCCCTCCGTCGCGGACTTCTTCTGCCGTGCCACCGCCACCGGTCCGGAGATCATCGATCCCCGCACGCACGACTGGTGGGCGCCGGTGAGGTTGTCGGACGGGGCCGTCGACCTGCTCCCGTCCATCCTCATCGTGCGCGTCGACGACGGGAACACCGCTGTGTGACCGGTGTCGTCAGGCGACGCGGTTCTCCTCCAACACGAGGATGGCCCCGTTGACCCCGCCGTCACGGCTGCGCAGCGGGCTCGCGACGACCCGCACGGACACATGCCGGCCACGGCGGTTGACGGCCGCGATCGAGATCTCCCCGGCGGTCTCGGTGTCGGACAGCGCCGCGCGCACCAGTGGACGCAGTTCGCTCAGGGGCAGACCGATGTCGAGGTTGAGCAGATGCTGCCCGTCGGCCTCGTCCCGACGCAGCCCCCACAGCTCCTGTGAGCCGCGGTTCCACACGATGACCCGCATCTCCGGGTCCACCACGATGACTCCGGAGCGCAGCGAGGTGAGGATGGACTCGAGGAAGTTGTTGAGGTCGTCGAGCTCGGTGGACCGCTCGTTGAGGCGGTCGTTGATCGCCTGCAACTCGTCGTTGGTGGACTGGAGCTCCTCGTTCATGGTCTCCAGTTCCTCGTTGGTGGACTGGAGTTCCTCGTTGGTCGTCTCCAGTTCCTCCACAGTGGACTGCAGTTCTTCGTTCGTGGTCTCCAGCTCCTCGTTGGTGGACTGGAGCTCCTCGTAGGCCGACTCCAGCTGCCGGTTGGCGTGCTCCAGCTCGTCGAGCAGCCGGCGGGCGGCGCTGACGTCGCGGAACACCACGGAGACGCCCAGCAGGCCGCGCTCGTTCACCAGCGGATGCAGCTCCACGTCGAGCCAGATAGTGTCGCTGGGCCCGCGCTGCCACTCCACGTCCTTCTGCCGCAGCACACGGCGCTCCACCTTGACCCGCTCCACCTGGGCGCGCAGCTCCACCGGCCGGTAGGACAGCTCAAGGTCGCGCAGCGGCCGGCCCACGTCCCGGGAGGTGAGCCCGAACAGCGCCTCCGCCTGGTGGTTGATCAGTGCCACGTCGTCGTCGGCGTTCATCACCACCTGGGCCACCGGTCCGGCCGAGAACGCGTGCGCGCGCAGCGCGTCGGTGTCGGCCGGCAGCTGGCGGCGGGCCGGCGTCGCGGCGTGGGCGAACAGGCTGCCCTGCGCGACGCCCGGTGAGGGCACCTTGCGGAACATGCGCTGTTTCAGGTCGATCGGGGTGAACAGGGTGTCGTAGCTGAGCAGCATCTCGGCCTTGCCGAGGAACAGCACGCCGTCGGGCAGCAGCGCGAAGTGCAGCCTGGTGAGGATCTTGGCCTGCGTCTCGACGTTGAAGTACATCAGCGTGTTGCGGCACAGCAGCAGGTGGATCCGCGAGATCGGCGCGTCCTGGACGAGGTCGTTGCGGCCGAAGATGACCGAGCGGCGCAGGTCCTGGCGGAACACGTACTGGCTGCCGTGCCGCTCGAAGTAGCGCTCCAACAGGTCCGGCGGCACGCCCTCGACCTCGCGGTCGCCGTAGCTGGCCTGCCGGGCCTGGATCAGCGCCTCCTCGTCGACGTCGGTGGCGTAGATCTTCACGCGCTGCCGGAACGCCTCGACGCCCAGCGCCTCGGTCAGCAGGATGACCAGGCTGTAGGCCTCCTCGCCGGAGGCGCAGCCGGCGCTCCACACCCGGATCGGCGCGTCCGGCTCCATCTCGCTGAGCAGTCGGGGCAGCACGTCCTCGCGCAGGTGCGCCCAGGCGTCGGGATCGCGGAGGAAGCCGGTGACGTTGATCAGCAGCGTGTTGAACAGCGCCTCGAACTCGTCGGCGTTGACCTGCAGATGGTCGATGTACTCGATGTAGTCGTCGATGCCCACCTGGGCCATGCGCCTGCGCACGCGCCGGGTCAGGCTGGTCCTCTTGTAGCCGGTGAAGTCGAAGCCGCGAGCCTCTTTGAGGTACAGCAGAACTGCCTCGAACCCGTCGCTCGCGCTGCCATCGGCGGTCGTGTCCACCACGGGACTGACCGTACTCGGCTCGCCGCTCAGTCCGTGGCCGGCACGGCGAGCACGGCCCACACCACCTTGCCGCCGTCCCAGGTCGGGGCCGTTCCCCACGCCTTCGACATCGCGTCGACGAGGAAGATGCCGCGGCCGCCGCTCTCCGCGGAGCCCGGCTCCAGGCGCGACGGTGGCGTGCCGCTGGAGTCGCGCACCGCCACGGTGAGCAGCCCCCGGCGCAGCTCCAGCCGCACCCGCGCGCTGGAACGGCCGTGCAGGATGGCGTTCTCCACGAGCTCGGAGACGATCAGGCAGGCGTCGTCGATGATGGCCTTGAGCTGCCACCTGTCGAGAGTGTCGGTGACGAAGCGGCGGGCCGCCGCGGGACTGCCGATCGCGGGCGGCAGTTCGAGCGTGGCCAGTTCGCGCGCCGGGGCGCCGTTCAGTTTGCGCGCCGCCTCCGTCACGAGGGCGAAGGTGGGCACGAAGCGGTCGATGGCGCCGCGCCGCAGCAACTCCCGCGTCCGGCCGGGCCGGGCGACGAGCACGACCGGCAGCCCGGGCCAGGCGGCGGCCTTGCGGGCGACCATGCCGAACACGCTCAGCGCCAGCGGTGTGACCACGGTCGTCCGGTCGAGTTCGACGATGATGCCCGACGGCTCGTCGGCCACGCACTTCAGCAGCGTGTTGCGCACCCGCGCGACGCTGGCCAGTCCCAGCTCGCCCACCAGCCGCACGACCACGGCCGCCCCGCGCGGGGTGACGTCGATGGACAGATCCAGCGTCCCCGTCACGACGTCGTCTCCTCACTGAGCACGTCGATGCGGAGGAAGTCGCGCAGGGTGGCCGCGGCCTGGGTCGCTTCGGCCGCCGACGCCGCATAGCGGCGGGCGACCAAACCACTACCCCGCTGAACGGCGGTTCGCTCCATCCGCCGGTTCAGGCTGATCTTCTCGTCCAGGGTGCGCAGCGCGGTCCACAGGGCCCGCTCCAGCTGCACGTCCTTCTGGTCGGCCAGGGCCTCCAGCGTCCACGCGTGCCCCACCCGGCAGCGGTAGCGCTGCGTGTCCGCAATGGTCATCAGACTGCCGTCGCAGTCCGGGCAGGTGAAGCCTGACGGCTCACTCATGGTCTCCATGCCCAGCTCCCCCTTTCCCAGGCCGTGTTCGGCGATCTCGGTCTCCAACACGTCGGACGCCGACATCGTGCGTCGCGGCCGGCCGTCCACTTCCTCCCGGGTGAGCGCGGCGACCACCTCGCCGAGTTTCGCGGCCGGCGCGACATGAGCCGTCGGCACCTCCCGCAGCGCGTTCTCCGGCATGCTGGCATAGAGCGCCTCAGACGGATCCTGGACAACCGCCGCCCCACCGCGGGCGACGATCGACATCAGGCCGGCCGTGCCGTCGTCGAGGGCGCCGGACAGCACGACACCGATGACCCGTGGCCCGGCCACCCGCGCGGCCGATCGGAACAACGAGTCCACCGCCGGCCGGTGCCCGCTCTCCGTCGGGCCCTTGGACAGGCCCATGACGCCGTCGATGACCAGCAGGTGGTGGTCCGGGATCGCGGTGTAGACGTGCCCGGGGAGCAGCGGCTCGCCGTGCGCCGCCCGCCGCACCGGCAGCGGGCCGACCCGGTCGAGAATGGCCGGCAACGCGCTGGTGCCGCTGCTGGGCATGTGCAGCACCACCAGAACGGTGGCCGGCAGATCCGGGGGAAGTGCCGACATCAGCTGTAGCAGGGACTCGACGCCGCCGGCCGACGCTCCGACCACGACCACGTCGCGGCATTGCGACAAGATCGTCACCTTCCTCAGCCGCTGGGTCTCGGCTCCGAGGCTACCCCGTTCAGGTAAATTCACACGTTCTGACGCAGGCCGGTTCGCCCGTCGGTGCGCCGTGACGGGGCCGGTCGGCCGACCCGACGGGCCTCCCGCCGCCGACGCGCGATCGCCGTCCGACGCTCGTTCTCGTCCTGCCCGCCCCACACGCCGTACGGCTCCTCGGCGGCGATCGCGTGCCGGCGGCACTGCACGATCACCGGGCAGCGGGCGCACACCGCTTTGGCCTGCTCGTCCCGGACCCGCCGGGCCGACCCGCGCTCGAGGTCCGGGTGGAAGAACACCGCGTCCTCGGCGCCGCGGCAGGCGCCGCTGAGCTGCCACGCCCAGTCGGCGGCGACCGGCCGGGGGAGGGTCTTGCTGCTGGTCATGCCTGCCGCCTTCCTCGTTCACGGGTCCGACACCAGCGGCTTCCCCTCACAGCGAGAGCGAAACGGCGGGCCCGCGAATCGTCAGCCGGACATGGCCTCCGCGACGCTGGCGTAGACGGGGAAGGCGGTGGTCATGCCGGTGATCTCCAGGGGCCGCAGCACCTTGCGGGAGCTGGCCACGAGACGAAGCGGCACCGCGTTGGCGATGGCGTGCGCCCGGGCCTCGGCCAGCATCTGCAGCCCGGACGAGCCGAAGAAGGTCACCTCGGACAGGTCGACGACGACAACCTCGGGGCGGCCGTCGACGGTGCGGGTGAGCACCCGCTCGACGGCGTCCCGGCTGGTCATGTCGATCTCGCCGCTGATGTGCACGACGCATACCCGGCCCATGGTGTCGACAGCGGCCAGCGCCGGCGGGATCGCGCCTGCGGGCGTCGGAAAAGCTCCGTCACTGCCCATGGCCTCGACGATAACCAGGGGTGTCGGGGCCGGCAACCGCGGGTGACAGCGTGAACTCGACCCGGGTGCCGGCTTCGGATCCGCGCACCTCGGAGTGCGCCGACGCGGCCTTGATCATGGTCAGGCCGCGGCCCCGCGTGCCGTTGTCCGTCGGCACCGGCCGCCAGCAGCCGCCGTCGGTCACCACGCCCGTGACGCCACCGTCCGGGGTGCAGTGCAACTCGTAGCCGAACTCGCCGGCGGGACGGCCCCGGTAGGCGTGCTCGACGGAGTTCGCGGTGGCCTCCCCGAGCACGATCATCAGGTCCTCGAGCAGCGTCCGCGGCAGTCCGGACCGCTCGGCCCACTCGATGATGTCGGCCCGGGCGACCGCCAGCTGGTCGGGGCGTGCGGGAAGGGACCGCCGCAGCGGCGCCGGCACCAGGCGCGCGACCACGAGCGCGACGTCGTCGCCGGGGCCCTCGTCGGTGAGCAGGTGGTCGACCAGCCACACCGCCAGCTCCTCGGGCGGCAGGTCGGCGGCGGTGGCGGCCAGCCGCGCCAGGTCCTCGTCGAGATCGGCGTCCCGGCGCTCGACCAGGCCGTCCGTGTACAGCACGATGCCGGCCTGCGGCGACAGCGAGCGCCGCCCCTCGGTGAACTCCATGCCGATGCCCAGCCCCAGCACCGGGCCGCGAGCACCGCTCAGGAACTCGCCGCGACCGTCCATGATCACCAGTGGTGGCAGGTGGCCGGCGCTGGCCCAGCGCAGTTCCCCGGCGGCGCAGTCGATCACCACGCAGACCGCGGTGGACGCCAGGGCGTCGGGGATGCGGGCCGCGAACTCGTCCAGCCGGGCCAGCGCGCTGGCCGGCGGGTGGCCCTCCAGCAGGTACGCGGCGAGCGTGCTGCGCAGCTGGCCCATCGCGGCCGCGGCGCGCGGGCCCTGGCCGACGACGTCGCCGACGATGAGCGCGACCCGGCCGTCGTCGAGCGGCAGCACGTCGTACCAGTCGCCGCCGGCCTGGCTGAACGCGGCGCCGGCCAGGTAGCGGGCGGCCAGCGCGAGCCGGTCCAGCTGCGGCAGCCGAGCGGGCAGCAGGCTGCGCTGCAGCGTCTCGGCGATCTCGTGCTCGGCCTGGTACAGCCGGGCCCGGTCCAACGCCTGCCCGCACTGCTCGGCCAGCGCCAACGCGGCCCGCTTGTCCCCGGCGTCGAGCGGGCACTCGCGGGGGCTGCCCAGCGTGAGAACGCCGATGCACTTCCCGTTGGCCATCAAGGGAATCACCGCACCGGAGTGGAAGCCGACCGACCGCGCCCGGTCGACGAAGTCCGGGTACTCGGCCCGCCAGTCGTCGATCCGGTCCAGCCACAGCGGCGACCGACTGCCGACGGCGTCGGCGACGGGCGAGTGCTCACGCAGGTCGAGCCGCTCAAGCCCGTACTGTTGGCCGGGCACGGTCAACGGCTCCAGCCGATGCGGGTCGCGCACCTCGAAGACGGCGAACTCGTGGTCCAGGAACAGCCGCAGTCCGTGCGTGGCCGCCGTCTCCGCGACGCGCTGGGGCGAGGTCGCGGCGGAGAAGTCGGCGGTGGCCTGCTGCAGCAGCGCCAGCCGACGCGCGGTGGCCTGCTCCTCGGCCAGCAGCAGGGCGTTGTCCAGCGCGATGCCGGCACGGTCCGCGAGCTGCTCGGCCAGCGCCAGATCCGCCTCGCCGTACGCGTAGCCGTCGATGGCGCGGCACATGCTCAGCACCGCGAGCACCTTGCCGCGAGCCCGCAGCGGCACCGCCATCTCGCTGCTGCTGACCAAGGTCGGCTCGTCGACGGCCGGCGCCGTCGGGGAGATGGCGGCCCCGGCCCGGGCCATGATCACCGGGCGACCGGCGTCGGTGATCCGGGTGACCGCGCAGCCGTCCGCGAGCCCGCCTTCGAGCAGCACCCCGATGAGGCGGTCCAGTCGCCGCCGCACCCCGGTCTCGGCGTCCAGGGCCGTTCCGACCAGCGCCAGCAGCCGCTGGCGTTCGCTCTCCCGATAGCGCTCGTTGACGTCGACGCAGCTGGCCACGTGCCCGCCGAACTCTTCGCCGCTGCCGATCGGCACCGCGTGCTCCAGCACCCAGTGATACGCCCCGTCGGCCCGGCGCAGCCGGTACTCGATGTCGAACGGCTCGCCGTCGCGGGTCGCCTGCCGGAAGGTGGCGAGGTAGATGTCGCGGTCGTCGGGGTGCAGGGCCTCCTGCCACTGGTCGCCCAGCCCGGCCGCCCCGGTGTACTCCGACCAGCCCCGGTTGGCCAGCACCCGCTTGCCGGCCCGGTCCGACGCCCAGATCATCGCCGGCGCCACGTCGGCCATGGTGCGGAACCGCTCCTCGCCCTGCCGGCGCACGCGGCCCAGCCGCACGTGGGTGTTGGCCCGGGCGAGCAGCTCGCCGGCGGCGAAGGGCTTCACGAGATAGTCGTCGGCGCCGGCCCGCAGCCCCTCGGCCGCGGCCTCCTGGCCGGCGCGGGCGGACAACAGCAGCACCGGCAGGCGCGCCGTCCGCGGGTCCGCGCGTAGCTCGCGCACCAGGCTGATGCCGTCGAGGCCGGGCATCATCACGTCGCTGATCAGCAGGTCCGGCGGCTCCGACCGGATCAGCTCCAGCGCGCGGCTGCCGTCGCCCACGGTCCGCACGGTGTGCCGCTCGCCCAGCAGGCGGGCGAGGTAGTCGCGCATGTCGGCGTTGTCGTCGGCGACGAGCACGTAGCCGGGTCCGCGATCGAACGGCCCGCCGGAGGGCACGTCCGGCGGCAGCCAGCGCAGCGCCTCCTCCACGTACGGCGTCGACTCCGGCGCGGGAACCGCGGCAGGCTCGGTTTCCCGGCCTTCCCCGAACGGGATGCGCACGGTGAAGCACGCGCCCTCGCCGTCGACGCTCTCGGCGGAGATGTCGCCGCCGTGCAGCCGTACCAGTTCCCGCACGAGCGCGAGCCCGATGCCGCTGCCCTCGGTGGACCGCGCACGGGGCTGCTCGATGCGGTGGAAGCGCTCGAACAGCCGGGGCATCTCCGATTCCGGGATGCCCACCCCGGTGTCGCGCACGCACAGCACCGCGTGATCGCCGTCGGCCCGCAGCGTGACCCGCACCGAGCCGTCCAGCGTGAACTTGAAGGCGTTGCTCAGCAGGTTGAGCACGACCTTCTCCCACATGTCCCGGTCCACGTGCACCGGCCGGTCCAGCGGAGGGCAGTCGACCTCCAGCACCAGGCCGGCCTTCTCCATCGCGGCCCGGAACACGCTGGCCAGCTCGGTGGTCAGCACGGCCAGGTCCACCGGCTCGTAGTGGGCCTGCACGCGGCCGGCCTCGATGCGCGAGAAGTCCAGCAGCGCGTTGACCAGCTTGCCCAGCCGCATCGCGTTGCGCTCGATCATCGACAGCTGGTCGTCGATCTCGGGCGGCGCCTGCTCCCGCAGTTCCCGCAGCGGGCCGGTGATCAGCGTCAGCGGCGTGCGGAACTCGTGGCTGATGTTGGAGAAGAAGACCGTCTTGCTGCGGTCGAGGGCGGCCAGCTCCTCCGCCCGCCGCTGCTGCGCCTGATAGGCCATGGCGCCGTTGATCAGCGTCGCGCACTGGTCGGCGACCAGGCGCAGGAACGCCCGATAGTCCTCGTCCAGGGCGCGGCCGCCGCTGGCCGCCAGCACGACGGTGCCGAGCGGCCTGTCGCCGGCGTCGCTGCGCAGCGGCAGCACCATGGCCTCGGACGGCGGCGTCGACCATCCGCCGGACGGCAGCCCGCTCACGCCGGCGACGACCACCGGCTCGCCGCTGCGCATCACCTCGGCCAGCGGCCAGCGGTCGTCGGCGGATTCGCCCAGGTGCGTCGACACGTACGGGACGTCCGGGCCGTGCCGGCCGGCCCAGGCCTGGATGCGCCGGCAGGCGTCTTCGACGGTCGTGGCGCCGGCCTGCGCGCCGAGATCGCCGAGCGCGGCCATCCGTCGCGTGCCGACGACCCGGTCGGTGGTGTCGTTGACGGCGGTGAACACGCCGGTGACCGTGCCCGAATCGTCGTGCAGCGGGCTGTAGGAGTACGTCCAGTACGTCTCCTCCCAGTACCCGTGCCGGTTCATCGGCAGCAGCAGGTCGTCGGACCAGGTCGCCTCGCCGGTGGTGAGCACGCCCTCCAGCATCGGCCCGATGATGTGCCAGATCTCGGTCCAGACCTCGCGCCCGGGCTTGCCCAGCGCCGGGTGCTTCGAGCCGAGCAGCGGCAGGTACGCGTCGTTGTAGAGGAACCGCAACTCGGGTCCCCACCAGAGGATCATCGGGAACCGGGAGGTCAGGCAGATCCGCACGGCGGTGCGCAGGGACTCCGGCCATTCGTCGGGCGCGCCAAGGGCCGACGTCGACCAGTCGAATGCGCGCATCCGCGCGGCCATCTCGCTGCTGCCCGGGAAAACGTCACTCACCGACCCGGCCGGCCTCTCTGCGACGGGACTCCATGCTTTTAGCTTGAGGCAGGTCCGGCTGCTCGGCAACGCATGCGCCGTCGGTGTGGCCGACCAGACGGTGAGTCGGTCAAGCCGTCACGGTGTGCGCCAGTCGTCGCTGGTCAGGTGGGAACCGGCCTGCGGACCCATCTGGAGCATGCCGCCGTCGACCACCAGTGAGGAGCCGGTGATGTAGCCCGCCGCGGGGGTGGCGAGAAACGCCACCGCGGCCGCGACCTCCTTGGCCGCGCCCGGTCGGCCGAGCGGGATGCCCGGGCGGCGCTCGGTGTGCGGGTCCACGTCCTCCTGGCCGGTCATCGGCGTGGAGATCTCGCCCGGCGCCACCGCGTTGACGGTGATGCCGTGCTCCGCCAGCTCCAGCGCGAGGACCCGGGTCAGCATGCCGGCCCCGGCCTTGGCCGCGCAGTACGGTCCGGCCCCGACCCGTGGCGCGTGCTCGTGCACGCTGGTGATGGTGATGATCCGGCCGCCCCGGCCGCCCTCGATCATGTGCCTGGCCGCCCGCTGCGAGCAGACGAAGACCCCGTCCAGGTCCACCGCCAGCACCTCGCGCCACTTGTCGAAGTCCAGGTCCATGACGCGTTCGTGGGTGCCCGTGCCCGAGCAGTTGACCAGCACGTCGATGCCGCCGAGCTCGTCGGCGAGCTCGTCGACCACCGCGCCGGCGGTCGGCAGGTCGGTGAGGTCCAGGTGCCGGACCGCGACCTGGACGCCCTGCTCGCGGGCCTCCCGGGCGGTCTGCTCGGCGCCGTCCTTGTCGCGGTTGTAGGTGATGCCGACGTCGACGCCGCCACCGGCCAGCGCGACCGCGACGGCGCGGCCGATGCCGGAGTCGGAGCCGGTGACGACGGCGGTCAGCGGGCGTGCTTCGCGTTCGCTTGCAGTCATGACCCTGGCGTACCCGGCGCGGGCCGGGCTATGCGTTTGACGCCGTCGCGGGTGGGCAATTCGGAAGCGACAACTCGGGAAGCGAGCAGGGAGGGTGCGTCCGCGGTGCCGACACGACACGCCATCATCGACCCGATCGCCAACGGCTCGAACGACCTCGCCTTTCGGCGCGGCCGCTGGATTCTCGTCGGGCAGGGGGTCGTGTTCGCGCTGGCCGGCGGTTGGGCGCTGGCCATGGCGCTCATGGGCGGCGGGTACGTGTCCGTGGCCGGCGTGCACGTGCCGGCGGTGCAGGCGGGCGTCATCGCGGCGACCGGGCTGGTGTCGTTGGCCTGTGCGCTGCGCCGTCGCGCGGCCGCGCTGCTGTCCGGCGTGCAGGCGTCGCTGTTCTGGGTCCTGTTCGTGGTTTCGGCCGCGGTGCGCGACTCCGGCCCGTGGCAGGCGCTGTTCGGCTACGACGCCGGGGGCTCGCTGGCCTATCTGGCCGTCGCGGTGCTGGGACTGGTGTTGGTGCTGTGGCTGTTCCCGCGGGCCCTGAGCGACCCGGACTGGCCGTCCAGCGTGATGCGCCGCGACTGAGCGATCAAGGGAGCCTGATGAGCGAGACCAACGGCCGTGAGGACGACAAGCAGCGTCAGTTGGACGCGCACCGGATCGACCCGGCGGACACCCGGCTCACCACCGAGCAGGGCGTGCGGATCGGCGCCGACACCGATTCGCACGACGACAACTCGCTGCGGGCCGGGGAGCGCGGGCCGACGCTGTTGGAGGACTTCCACTTCCGGGAGAAGCTCACCCACTTCGACCATGAGCGGATCCCGGAGCGGGTGGTGCACGCGCGTGGGGCCGGCGCGTACGGGTATTTCGAGCCGTACGACGACAGCCTCGCCGAGTTCACGGCGGCGCAGTTCCTGACCGACCCGTCCGTGCGGACCCCGGTGTTCGTGCGATTCTCCACGGTCGCCGGCTCCCGCGGCTCGGCCGACACCGTACGGGACGTGCGTGGTTTCGCGACGAAGTTCTACACCGCGCAGGGAAACTACGACCTGGTCGGCAACAACATGCCGGTGTTCTTCATCCAGGACGGGATCAAGTTCCCCGACTTCGTGCACGCGGTGAAGCCGGAGCCGCACAACGAGATCCCGCAGGCCCAGTCGGCGCACGACACGCTGTGGGACTTCGTCGCGCGCCAGCCCGAGACCATGCACATGATGATGTGGCTGATGTCCGACCGGGCGCTGCCGCGCAGCTACCGGATGATGCAGGGTTTCGGGGTGCACACGTTCCGGTTGGTGGCCGCGGACGGGCGCGGCACCTTCGTGAAGTTCCACTGGACGCCGAAGCTGGGCACGCACTCGCTGGTGTGGGAGGAGACGCAGCAGATCGCCGGCAAGGACCCGGACTTCAACCGCCGGGACCTGTGGGAGGCCATCGAGTCGGGCGACTTCCCGGAGTGGGAGCTGGGGGTGCAGCTGGTGCCCGAGCAGGACGAGCACCGGTTCGACTTCGACCTGCTGGACGCCACCAAGATCATTCCCGAGGAGCTGGTGCCGGTCCGGCCGGTGGGGCGGATGGTGCTGGACCGCAACCCGGACAACTTCTTCGCCGAGACCGAGCAGGTCGCCTTCCACACGGCCAACGTGGTGCCGGGCATCGACTTCACCAACGACCCGCTGCTGCAGGCGCGCAACTTCTCGTACCTGGACACGCAGCTGATCCGGCTCGGCGGCCCGAACTTCGGGCACCTGCCGGTGAACCGCCCGGTCGTGCCGGTGCGGCACAACCAACGTGACGGGTACTCGCAACACCGGATCCACAAGGGACGGACCAGCTACACCGAGAACACGCTGTCGGGCGGCTGCCCGGTCGCCGAGGGCGATTTCCCCGAGGTGTTCGCGCACTACCAGGAGAAGGTCGACGGGGCCAAGATCCGCAAGCGGTCGGCGAGCTTCCAGGACCACTACTCCCAGGCCACGCTGTTCTGGAACAGCATGACCGACGTCGAGAAGGACCACATCGTCGCCGCGTTCCGGTTCGAGCTGGGCAAGGTGGAGACCAAGGAGATCCGCGCGGACGTCGTCGCCCACCTGGACAAGGTGGACCGTGAGCTGGCCACCCGGGTCGCCGCCGGCGTCGGCGTCCAGGCGCCGACCGGCGAGACGCCGGCCAACCACGGACAGAGCTCGCCGGCGCTGAGCCAGGTCGTCCGGGCCGCGGAGGCGGACTTCGGCATAGCCACCCGCCGCGTCGCCGTGCTCGTCGCCGGCGGCGTGGACGGCGTCGGGACCACCAAGCTGGCCGAGGCGCTGCGCGCCCAGGGGGCGGTGGTGGAGCTGCTGGCGCCGACCGACGGGCTGGTCCGCAGCGCCGACGGCGAGGACGTGCTGGCCGACCGGGCCATGAGCACCATGGCCTCGGTCCTGTACGACGCCGTGGTGGTGCCGTGCGGCCCGGAGAGCACGCAGACCCTGTCCGCCGACGGCTATGCCGTGCACTTCGTCGCCGAGGCCTACCGGCACGCCAAGCCGGTGGCCGCGTTCGGGGCGGGCATCGATCTCCTGCGGGCCGCCCGCATCGAGGCCCACCTCGCCGATGGCGACTCGATCGTCATCGACCAGGGCGTCGTCACCACGACCCGGGCCGCGGACGACCTGCCGGACGACTTCGCCGAGGCGGTGGCCGCCCTGCTTGCCGGACACCGGATCTGGACTCGCGAGACGAGCGGCATCCCGGCCTGACGTGTGCGGGCCTGACGAGTGCGGGGCAGCCGCCCGGCTGCCCCGCACCTGCGGTCACGACCTGGCCTTGGCGGTCTTGCGGTCGTTGGCCTTCTCGATCGCCTTCACCAGCTGCTGCTTGGTCATCGTGGACCGTCCCGCCACGTCCAGCTTCTTGGCCACCTCGTACAGGTGGCTCTTGCTGGCGTTCGCGTCCACACCGCCGGCGGTCTTCTTCGCCTTGGCGCGATTGCCCTGTGTCGCCTGCTGGGCCGCCTGCTGGGCCGCCTGCGGATCGGACGGCCCCTTGTTCTTCTTGGCCTCCCAGTGGTCGCCGACCTTCTCGAAGCCGTGCTTGAGCGCGGCGAACGCGGTCTGGTGCGAGCGCCGGCCCTCGCCGTACTCCTCGACGGCCGAGTCGTGCGCCTTGATCCACGTGCGCTGCGCCTTCTGCGGCGACCGCTTGAGGGTGCTGGGCAGTTCCTTCGCCCCGGGCATGGCCATCACTCTCCCATGTCGACTTCGTACGACCTGGGGTACCTCGTCGGCGGCCGGTCGAAAACCGTCGTTTGTCCCCGATGGGCCGGGGTATCCGTGGGTGTCTCGTCTTACCCGTGCCAGGAGGAGTGAGCCCGTGTCGACCGATGCGATCGTGCTGCTGAAGGAAGACCACAAGACCGTCGAGCGGCTGTTCAAGAAATTCGAGCAGGCCGACGACGAGGCGTTCGCCACGAAACGCGAACTGGTCGACTCCATCATCAGGGAACTGACCACGCACGCCTACATCGAGGAGACCATCTTCTATCCCGAGGCCCGCAAGGCGGTGCCGGAGACCGAGGACCACGTGCTGGAGAGCATCGAGGAGCACCACGTGGTGGTGTGGATGCTCTCGGAGCTGGCGAAGCTGGAGCCGGACGCGGAGAACTTCGACGCCAAGGTGACGGTGCTGATCGAGAACGTCCGCCACCACGTCGAGGAGGAGGAACAGGACTGGTTCCCCGAGGTGCGCAAGGCGATGGGACGCAAGCAGCTGCAGGAGCTCGGCGCGCGAATGGCCGACGCCAAGCCGGACGCGCCGAGCGACCCGCTGGCGTTGCAGAGCGCCTGAGGAAGGCCGTCGTGTCCACGGTGTCACCGAGCCGGGCGGTGGCGGGCTTCGACTCCGCCACCGCGATGTTGCGGGCTGTCTCGCTCGCGTTGCGGGGCAAGCGGTTCACGGTGCTGGGCCAGAGCCGACTGATGTCGGCGCCGCTGCGCCTGTCGAACCTGCTGCCCGAGGGGCTGCGTACCCAGCTGTACCGCATCTCCGGCGCGGCCGAGGGCGTCACGCCGTCGATGCTGTCGTCGATCGACATGCAGCAGGTGGCGTCCTGGATGACCAGCCACTACGACGACCTGCCGCCGCAGTACCCGGGGGTGGTCATCGGGTCCAGCAACGGCGCGATGACGCATCTGTGCGCCGCCGCGGGGATGCCGTGGCTGCCTCAGACGATGCTGGTGCCGGTGCGGTGGTCCGGCAACGACCCGGACCGGCCGGTGCTGGCCGCGCAGTTCGGCGCCGAGGTCGCCGATCCGTTGCTGGCCAACAACCCGGACGTCGCGCTGCACCACATGCATGACGGCAACCAGGACCGGTTGATGATCGACCTCATGACCTACTTCCGGCTCAAGTGGCTGCGGCTGCCCCGGGCGTACGAGGAGTTCCTGGCCACCCGCCTGATGCCCGGCGCGCCGATCGTGCTGGTGGACTGCGAACTGTCCTGGCCGGTGACCAGGATCGGCGACCGCCACGTGTTCCAGACGGGCGCGTACGGCGGACTTCGCCCGGACGAGTATCTCGGGGGCGGTCCGCGGGTGGCGGAGTTCCTGGCGGAGCAGGGATCGGTGCTGCGGTCGTTCGACGCCCCGGCGGCCGACGACCACGCGCCGGAGGCGGAATGGGGATTCGAGCCCTCGCTGGGCGTCGACATCGACCGCTGGGCCGCCGCGCACGGCCATCCCGTGCACCGGATCAAGTTGACGGATCCACACGAACTGTCCGCCGCGGTGGCCGACATGCACCGGGAGTGGCTGCTGGCCGCGGACCGGCCGGCGGACCGGCTGCTGGTGGAGTCGTTCGTGATGCTGGACCCGGTCGGCGTCAACCAGGCCGGGCTGGTGCCGTTCTGGACCGCTTTCCCGGTGCGGGACGCGCTACACGCGGTGGCGGCATACCTGAGGGAGCGGCGGTACCGGGACGTCGATGTGCTGATGTTCCCGCACGGCGTCCGATCGGCCGGCATCGCCGAGCCGGAGGATTGGCTGCGGCTACGCGAATACGGCGCCGCTGTGCGGTTGCCGGCCACGGATACCGCGCGATACCCGGCCGACTTCGCGGCGCTCGCGGCGTACTCGTCGGCCATCCCCCGTGGTGACGACCGGCTGGTGCGGATCGGCGTGCGGAAGATCCTCGAGCAGTTGGACCACGCCCGTGCCAGCTGACGTCGTGATCGTGCCGGGGCTGGCCGTGTCGCGCTATCTGGAGCCGACCGTGCGGTGCATCGAGGCGGCCGGCTCGCGGTGCGAGCTCGTGCGGCTGCCGACCGAGGGGCCGCCGGTGGGGATCCCGGAGTACGCGGCCGTTGTGGCCGAACGGATCCGTGGCCGCGAGGTTGTGCTGGTGGGCCACTCGTCGGGGACGCAGGTGGCGGCGGCCGTGGCGCGAGAGGCGCCGGTGACGCGACTGGTGCTCGGCAGCCCGACCGTCGATCCCGCGTACCGGAGCGTGCCGAAGGTGGTGGCGCGGTGGCTCGTCGACGGCGCCCGCGAGCCGGGATCGCTGGGCCGGCAGGAGTTTCCGGAGTGGGGGAAGGCCGGGCTCCGCCGGATTTCGGCGCTGCTGCGGTCGATGCTCCGGCATCCGTTGGAGGACATGGTCGCCGACGTGCGGTGCCCGGTGACCGTGGTGCGGGGAGAGCGGGACCCGCTGTGCACGCCGGCGTGGGTGGCGGAGTTGGGGCGGGGCGGGAAGGTCATCACCCTGCCGGGGTTGCCGCACGCGTTCCCGTACCTGGATCCGGACGGCTTTGCGCGGATCGTGCTCGGTGGCTGACACCGCGTTTGAACGACCACCGTCACCGGGCACCTTCCCGGCATGAAGGACAGATCGAGTCTGACGCTCGGCGTCGAGGAGGAGTTCCTGCTGGTCGACGGCAGCGGCCGGCTGGCCGCGGCCGGGCCGGAGATCTCCGAGCAGGTCGACGACCTGGACGGTCAGGTGGAGCACGAGCTGCGCCGCTGCCAGGTCGAGTCGGCCACCGGCGTCTGCGACACGATCGACGAGGTGGTCAAGGGCCTGCACACCCTGCGCGACCGGCTGGCCGCCAAAGCGGCGGAACAGGACCTGCGGCTGCTGCCCAGCGGCACGGCCCCGATGGCCGACGACCGCCCGCCCCGCTTCACCCCCGACGTGCGCTACCACCGGATGGCCCGGGAGTTCGGCGGTATCGCCCAGGCTTCGCTGACCTGCGCCTGTCACGTCCACGTCTCGATACCCGACGCCGCGACGGGGTTGCGGATCAGCAACCACATCCGCCCGTGGCTGCCGGTGCTGCTGGCGCTGACCGCCAACTCCCCGTTCCACAACGGCGACGACACCGCCTACGCCAGTTGGCGGCACGTGCTCTGGACCCGGTGGCCCTCCGCCGGGCCACCGCCGCACTTCGACTCGGTCGACGCGTACGAGTCACGGGTCGACGCCCTGACCGCGGCCGGCGCGGCCATGGACCGCGCCATGCTCTATTGGGACATCAGGCTTTCCGCGCACCAGCCCACCGTCGAGGTGCGAATCGCCGACGTGCTCCCGACGCCCGTCGAGGCTGCCCTGCTCGCCGCGCTCATCCGCGGCCTGGCCCGTCAGGCGGTCGACTCGGTGCCCACCGCGACACCGCCGCCCGAGGTCCTGAGGGCGTGGCTGTGGCGCTCGGCCCGGGACGGCCTGACCGGTCACTGTGTGCATCCGCGCACCGGCGACCTCGTGCCGGCCTGGCAGCTGGTCAACGAGTTGGTCGCCGGTCTCGACCCGTGGCTCGGTGACGACGCCGAATTCGTGACCCAGACCCTGGCCCGGGTGCGTGCCTCGGGCAACGGCGCGCAACGCCAGCGCGCCGCCCACGACAAGTCCGACAACCTGGCCGACGTGCTCGACGCCCTGGCCTGGACAACGGGCTGACCCGCGTTTGGTTTCCGCTGGTGGCAGCGCGGGAATCCGGGCGCATGGACCACAGCAAGGCGCCGGTGCTCGATGCGCTCGTCGAGTACCACCAGCAGCGCATCACGCCGTTCAACCCTCCCGGCCACAAGCAGGGGCGCGGGGCGGACCGCCGGGTCGTCGACGTCGTGGGGGAGGGGGTGTTCCGCAGTGACGTGCTCGGACCGAACGGGCTCGACGACCGGCTGATGCGGCACGGCGTGCTGCAGGAGGCCCAGGAGCTGATGGCCGACGCGGTCGGCGCCGAGCACACGTTCTTCTCCACGTGCGGCAGCTCGCTGTCGGTCAAGAGCGCGATGCTGGCGGTCGCCGGCCCGCACGAGAAGCTGATCGTGGTGCGGCACGCGCACAAGTCGGTGATCTCCGGCCTGATCCTCAGCGGCGTGTCGCCCGTGTGGGTGCATCCGCACTGGGACGGGGAGCGGCACCTGTCGCATCCGCCCGGCCCGGACGAGGTGCGGGCGGCGTTCGAGGCCGAGCCCGAGGCCAAGGGCATGCTGCTGGTGACGCCGACCGACTACGGCACGTGCGGGGACATCGCGGCCATCGCCGAGGTCTGCCACGAGTTCGACCGGCCGCTGATCGTGGACGAGGCGTGGGGCGCGCACCTGCCGTTCCACCCGGACCTGCCGCCGTGGGCCATGGACGCCAACGCCGACCTGTGCGTGACGAGCGTGCACAAGATGGGCTCGGCGGTCGAGCAGAGCTCGGTTTTCCACCTCCAGGGCGACCGGGTGGACCCCACGGTGCTCAAGGCTCGTGAGGACCTGCTGGGCACCACCAGCGCCTCGTCGCTGGTGTACGCCACTTTGGACGGTTGGCGGCGGCAGATGGTCGAGGACGGGGAGAAGCTGCTGTCCACCGCGCTGGCGCTGGCCCACCGCGTGCGGCGGGAGATCGACGAGCTGCCGGGGCTGCGGGTGATGGGGGAGCGGGAGTTCGTCGGCCCGGACCTGGCGGCTTCTTTCGATCCGCTCAAGGTGGTCGTCGACCTGTCCGGGCTGGGCATCAGCGGCTACCAGGCGGCGGACTGGCTGCGGGCGCGCAAGCGGGTCACGGTCGGCCTCTCCGACCACCGGCGGATCGTCGCGATCCTCACCGTCGCCGACGACGACTACACGGCGTCGGTGCTGGTGGAGGCGCTGCGCGAGCTGACGCAGGCGGCCGAGCGGATGAAGCGCCCGCCGGCCGTCGACCTGCCCTGGCCCGACGAGCTGGAGCTGCGCACGGTGATGCTGCCCCGGGACGCCTTCTTCGGCGAGACCGAGCAGGTCGACGTGGACAAGGCGGTCGGACGGGTGGCGGCCGAGATGATCAGCCCGTATCCGCCGGGCGCGCCGGCGCTGGTGCCGGGCGAGGTGATCACCCGCGAGGTGCTGGACTACCTGCGCAGCGGGCTGAACGCGGGCATGCAGCTGCCCGACCCGGCCGACTCGGACCTGGAATCGGTCCGGGTGGTCAAGGATCCGGCGTGACCGTGCACGAGCGGGTGCGGGAGGCGATCGACCGGCACGCCGACGAGCTGTGGCGGATCAGTCTTCTGCTGCACGACAAGCCGGAACTCGCCTTCGAGGAGCACCTGGCCAGCGCCGAGCTGGCCGCCGCCCTCGCGGCGGCGCGGTTCGAGGTGACGCACGGCGTCGCCAGCCTGCCGACGGCCTTCCGTGCCCAGTGGGGCACCGGTGCGCCGCCGCGGGTGGCGTTGCTGCTGGAGTACGACGCGTTGCCGGGACTCGGGCATGCCTGCGGGCACAACCTCATCGCCGCCGCCGGCCTCGGCGCCGCGCTGGCCGTGCGGGACGCGATGCCCGATCTGGCCGGGACGCTGATGGTCGTCGGCACGCCGGCCGAGGAAGGCGGCGGCGGCAAGGTGCGGGAGCTGAAGGCCGGCGTCTTCGACGGGATCGAGGCCGCGCTGATGTTCCACCCCGGCGTGCACGACTGGCGGTACGCGCCGCTCACCGCGCAGATCGAGATCGGCGTCCGGTTTCACGGCCGTGCCGCGCATCCCACCGGCAACCCGACCGAGGGCGTGGACGCGCTCGCCGCCCTCGTGCAGCTGTTCGGCGCGCTGGCCATGCTGCGCGCGCGGCTGCCGTTGGGGTCGCACGTGCAGGGCATCGTCACGGAGGGCGGGAAGGCCACGAACATCGTGCCCGACCTCGCCGAGGGGCGGTTCGGCGTGCGCGGCCTGACGACCGCCGCCCGGGACGACCTGGTGGCGCAGCTGACCGAGTGCGCCCACGGCATCGCCCGGGCCACCGGCACCACCGCCGAGGTCTGGCCGGCCAGCGACGGGTACCAGCACGTCCGCGACAACGCCGCCCTGTCCGAGGCGTTCGCCCGCCACCTCGCCGAGTCCGGCATCACGCTGGCCGAGCCGACGCCGGGCGTCTTCCTCGGCTCCTCGGACATCGGCGACGTCAGCAACACGCTGCCGGCGATCCACCCGTTCGTGGCCATCGCGGACGCCGACCAGTCCGACCACACCCCGGAATTCGCCGCGGCGGCCGCGAGTCCACGGGGGCGTGCGGTGATGCTGGCCGCCGCGCGGGCACTGGCCGACACGGCCGTCGACGTGCTGACGCGGCCCGACCTGCTCGACCGGGCGTGGCGCGACTTCCACGCGGCCGGTTGAGCGCGGTGTCCGGCGGGTATTTCGGCGGGGTGACGAGCACGATCGGAGTCGAGGAGGAATTCCTCCTCATCGACCGGGCCGGCATCACGACGCCGCTGGCGGCCGAGGTGTTGGCGCGGTGCACCGGACCGCTGCCGGCCGGGATGACAGTGCAACGGGAGTTGCGCGACACCCAGGTGGAAGTGGCTACCGGCGTGTGCACCAGCGCGGCCGACCTGCGGGACCAACTCGCGGCCGGCCGCCGGGCCCTGGCCCGTGCCGCCACCCGGGTGGACGCCCGCGTGCTGGCCGCCGCCACGCCGGTGGTCGGCTCCGCGCCGCCGGAGAAGGCAGCGGACCCACGGTTCGGCCGGGTCGACGAACTCTACGAGGACATCGCGGCCGACTACGAGGCCTGCGGTTGTCACGTGCACGTCGGCGTGCCGGACAAGGACACCGCGGTGGCGGTGGTCAACCACGTGGGCCGGTGGCTGCCGACCTTGTTGGCGCTGTCGGTGAACTCCCCGTTCCACAATGGACAGGACCGTGGCTACGGGAGCTGGCGGATCGTGCAGCAGTCGCGGTTCCCGGGCTCCGGCATCGCGCCCTGGTGCGGCGACCACGCCCGGTGGCAGCAGGAGGTCTCACGCCTGGTGGACTGCGGGGTTCTGGTCGACGAGAAGCAGACCTTCTGGTTCGCCCGGCCGTCGCCGCGATGGCCGACGGTGGAGTTCCGCGTCGCCGACACCGCGGCCACGGTGGACGATGCCATGTTGCAGGCGTTGCTGTGTCGGGCGCTGGTGAACACCGCCCTGAGCCAGCTGGATCGCGGGGTCGAGGCGCTGCCGGCCCAGACCGCCGCCGCGGCCGTGTGGACGGCATCCCGGTACGGAATGGACGGTCCGGCCGTCGATCCGGTGCTGGGCAAGCAGATCCCGGCCTCGGCCATGGTGGCGAGCCTGGTCGACCACGTCCGGGACGCGCTGGTCGACGCCGGCGATCTCGCCGAGGTGCACCGGTTGCTGCGGGACCGCGCGACCGGCGCCACCCGCCAGCGGCTGCTGGCCGCGGTCGGCCTTGCCGCCGTCGTCCGGCAGCTTTCCTTGGGAGGGAAAGATGATTGCTAGGGGACCGCTGTCCGACGAGGTCATCGGCGTGCTGCGCCGGCCCGTCGGCTCGGTGCGGCCGTCGGGCCCGGTCGACGACGCCGATCCGTTCGGCGAGGACCTCCAGCTCGCCCTGCACCTGTGCTACGAGCTGCACTACCAGGGCCTTCCCGAGGTCGACCCGGCATGGGAGTGGGATCCGGACCTGTTGCGGCTACGCGGTCGCATGGAACGCGTGTTCGAGAACGCCCTGCACGCCGCGGTTGCCGGCGGCGACGACGTGACCGCCGAGATCGACGAGCTGCTCGTCGAACACGTGCCCGGCAGCGGGCTCAGCCACTTCCTGCGGGACGACGGCGAATGGTGGCAGCTGCGGGAGTTCTTCGTGCACCGCTCGATCTACCACCTCAAGGAGGCCGACCCGCACGCGTGGGTGATTCCCCGGCTGCGCGGCCGGGCCAAGGCCGCGCTCGTGGCCGTCGAGTTCGACGAGTTCGGCGGCGGCCGGGCCGAGCGCGTGCATGCCCAGCTGTACGCCGATCTCCTTGACGCCGCCGGGCTTTCCGCCGAATACCTGCACTACCTCGACGACGTGCCGGCCTGCTCGCTGGCCACCGTCAACATGATGTCCCTGTTCGGGTTGCACCGCCGGCTGCGTGGCGCCCTGGTCGGCCACTTCGCCGCCGCCGAGATCAGCACCGGGCCCAGTGCCCAGCGTATGGAGCAGGCGTTGATCCGGCTGGGCGCCCCCGACGCCTGTCGGCTGTTCTACACCGAGCACATCGAGGCCGACGCTGTGCACGAGCAGGTGCTGCGCCACGACGTCATCGGCGACCTGCTCGCACGGGAGCCGGAACTGGCCGGGGACATCGTGTTCGGCGTCCAGGCCACCGAGTTGCTGGAGCAGCACCTGGCCGACCACCTGCTGTCCGCATGGCGGGCCGACCGGTCCTCCCTGCGTCAGGAGTCGCGAACCCTCTTGCGGTGACTGGTGTCGCAGAACGGGTAGCGCTTGCTGCGCCGGCAGGCGCACACCGCGACGACGAAGCGGTCCGAGCGGGCCGTGCTGCCGTCCGGCAACACGATCTCGACCGGCCCGTCCACCAGGACGGGTCCGGTCGGCTCCACGACCACGCGGCGGTGCTCACGGTCGGTCGGCACGGATCACCACCAGGTCCTCGTGCCGCTGGCCGCGCTCGACGAGACCGGCCTGCTCAAGGAACTCCGTCCGGCTCCACATCACCGGTCCGAACGGGATCGTGCTGCGAGACACCACCTCGGCCGCCAGGCCGCCGTCGCGCAGCTGCCGCAGCGACTTGTCCGCATCGGACAGTGCTGAGTGGACCATCAGCAGGAACCCGCCCGGCTTCACCAGCCGCGGCATCGACCGGCAGATCGGATCCAGCAGCGCCCGGCCGTCCGGCCCCGCGTTCCAGGCCCTCCGCCGTCCCCGCGTCGCCGTCCCCGGCGGACACGGCACGTACGGCGGATTCGCCAGCACCACGTCGAACGACGCCGCCGCCGGCAACGCCAGCATCGAGCCCCGCAGCGCCCGGATCCGCTGGCCGTTCAACCAGGCGTTCAGCCGCGCCGACAACACCGCCCGCCGGGACACGTCGATCGCCACCACGTCCTCGGCCCCCAGCATGGACGCCGTGATCGCCAGCGCCCCCGTCCCCGTGCAGATGTCCAGCACCTTCGCACCCGGCGGAATGCCGGCCGCCGCCGCGGCCTCGGCCAGCAGCCAGGTGTCCGACTGCGGCCGGTACACGCCCGGCGACCGCAATAGCCGCACCGCCGGCAGGGCCAGAGCCCGCTCCTCAAACGTGGTCACGCCACCGGAATAACCCGCCACCAACAGTCCAAACCAGATTCCCCAACCCCCGCGAGTCACGCTCTGGGACCCACCGAATGTAGGTTTCGGGCAGAACTGAGCCTCAGGTCTCGGATCTGCCCGAAACTGTGTTTCGGTGTGTCTGAGAGCGTGACTCGCGGGGGGCTCAGGTGTCGAAGGGGATGCGGGAGAGGAGGCGGGACACGGAGCGTTCGACGCGGTCCAGGTCGGTGGTGGGGCGGATGGTGATGTCCTGCTCGAAGGCGCGGACGACCCGGGGATCCACATAGGACTTGCGGGCGATGGCCGGTGTGTTGCCGAGGTGGTGGGCGACCTGCTTGAACATCTCGCGGACGGCGGTGCGCTTGCTGCCCTGGCCCTTGCGGCCGGCGAGGATGACGGCGGCCAGCACGGTGGCGTTCCAGGTGCGCAGGTCCTTGACGGTGAACTCGTCGCCGACCAGCTCGTGCAGGCGCTCGTTGACGTCCTGGGAGTCGAGGGGACGCCAGTCCTTGCCGTTGCGGTGCATCAACAGTCGGTCATTGCCGGTTCGGGAGCGCTTCAAGCTCAGCACGGCCTTGGCCAGCTCGGGGTCCTCCAGGGTGACGCGGCGTTCCTTCTTGCCCTTGGCCAGAAAGCAGAACTCCAGGCAGTTGCGGCGGACCGCGACGTGGGAGCGGAGCAGCGTGGACACGCCGTAGGTGCCGTTGGACTCGACGTACTCGTCGTTGCCGATGCGGAACACGCCCTGCTCCAGCATGCGCAGGGCGACGGCGGTGACGCGCTGACGGGCCAGGCCGTCGGCGTCGAGATCGGTGGCGACCTGCTGGCGCAGGGCCGGCAGCTTCGAGGAGAGCCGGCGGACGCGCTCGAACTTCTGCCGGTCCCGGTCCTCCCGCCACTGGGCGTGGTAGAGGTACTGCTTGCGGCCGGCGTCGTCGGTGCCGGTGGCCTGGATGTGCCCGTTGGGCCACGGACAGATCCACACGTCCCGCCAGGCGGGCGGAATGGCCAGCGCGCGGATCCGGTCGAGGGTCTCGGCATCGGTCACCGGCGAGCCGTCGTAGTGCTGGTAGCCGAACCCGCGGCCACGGCGCCGCCGGGTGATGCACTCGCCGGTCAACCGGCTCCGTCTCAACCGCATGGCGGCGGGATACCCGTTCTGCTCAGGGGGAACCGAGCGTCAAGCGATGTTGCTGGTCGCCGCGCCACTCCAGCAGCAGCGCGGTCGCGTCGTCCTGCAGCCGGCTGCGCTGGTGCGCGAGCACGGCACGCATCAGCCGGCGTAGCGTCTCCGGTGCCGGAAGGCCGTCCGCGGCGCCGCGGGCGACCAGGTCGGTGAACCGCTGCAGCCCGAACTCGCGGCCCAGCTCGTCCCGCGCCTCGGTGATGCCGTCGGTGTAGAACAGCACGCGGTCGCCCGGCTCCAGCTGGTAGCGGCACTCGGTCGCGGCAATGCCCAGGGCGAAGCCCATCGGCGGCGCGGGCGGGCAGCGCAGCGTGGTCAGCCACCGGCCCTGCCGGATCAGCAGCGGCGGCGGGTGGCCGCGATTGACCCACGTGAGCAGGCCGGTCGACGGCTGCATCTTGGCCAGCACGCCGGTGGCGAACCGCTTGCGGTCGAACTGCCGGGCGATGGCGTCGTCGATCGCGTCCCCGATCTCCGGCAACCGGGCGCCGCGCCGCCGTGTGTTGCGGCACGCGCCGGTCGCGACGGCGACGGTCAGGCCCGCGGACTGGTCGTGCCCCATCGCGTCGAAGACGGACAGGTGCAGCAGGTCCGGCGACATCGCGTAGTCCACCGCGTCGCCGCCGATCTCGTAGGCCGGTTCGAGGACCGCCGTCACGGCGACGTCCTTGGTGGCGAAGGTCAGCGGGGGCATCAGCGGCCAGATGACCTCCGACGGCAGCGACATCGGCCGGGCCCGCACCAGTTCCGCGTAGCTGTCGCTGTGCGGACGCTTGCTGACGATCAACAGGGCCGCCAACGAGGCCAGGGCCCGCAGGCCGGTGGCCGTGTCGGTGCTCCCGACCGACGCGCCGAGCACGCCGATCCGCTCGGTGCCGTCCAGCATCGGCACCCACAGGGTGGACTGGCTGGCGACCACCTCCACCTTCCGGAACGCCCAGCCCGCCGCCGTGGTGTCGACCGCCAGTTGCTGCTCGGTGTCGTCCAACCGGACAAGCCGTTCCTCACGGATGTCCGCGAGGTAGGCCACGACGTCCTTGAGACCGGCCGCCGCCCCGTGTCGCGCGACGAGGCCGGCGAGGTCGTCGAAGGTGGCCAGGTGGCTCGCCTCCAACAGCCCGGCCAACATCCGTGCCACGGAACCCGGTTCAGCCATGCGAACGGCTACCCGTGTCCCTCGATCGCTAACCGGGCGGTTGTCGGCAGGGCAACCGGGTATCCGCCGTCCCATGGCGACCAACGAACTCCCGCTGCCGGACTACGACCACCTGCCGTTTTCCTCCTTACAGCACCGGATCCGCAGCCTCGGCGAGGACGAACTCACCGCGCTGCGCGGGTACGAGAACGAACACGCCCAGCGCGTCGCCGTGCTGGAGATGATCGATGCGCGGGTCGACGCGCTCCGGCAAGGCGCACAGCCCTCCGGCGGTGACCCCACGGCGCGGCGACCGGAGCAATCGCCGGGCGTCGACGCCGGTCCTTCGGTCACCGCCCAGACCGCCGCCCCGCCCGTCGGGCCGCCACCGCACGGCAATCCCGCGCAGCCGGCCCGGCCGAAGGCCGACCGGCACGCGTGACATGGCCGCCTGCTCGATCACCTTCATCGGCACCGCGACCACCCTGCTGCGGCTGGACGAGTTCACCGTGCTCACCGACCCGAACTTCCTGCACCGGGGCCAGTGGGCCTACCTCGGCAAGGGGCTGGTCAGCCGGCGGCGCACCGAGCCGGCCCTCCAGGTCCACGAGTTGCCGCCGCTGGACGCCGTTGTGCTCTCCCACCTGCACGGCGACCACTTCGACCGGACGGCCCGCCGCGGCCTGGACCGCGCGACGCCGGTCGTCACGACCCCGAAGGCCGCGCGCCGACTGCACAGCTTCGGGTTCGGCGAGGCCGTCGGCCTGCACACGTGGGAGCAGCGCGAACTGCGCAGCGGGCCGGCCTCGCTGCTGCTGACGTCGCTGCCCGGCCGGCACTCGTTCGGCCTGGTCGGCGGCCTGATGCCGCCGGTCATGGGCACCTTGCTGGAATACCGCTCGCATGCCGGGGCACGGCCGCTGCGGATCTATCTGACCGGCGACACCCTCATGTACGACGGGCTCCGCGAGATCGGCCGGCAGTTCCCCGAGATCGACCTGGCCGTGGTCCATCTCGGCGGCACCAGGGTGCTCGGCGCGTTGGTGAGCATGGACGGCCACCAGGGTCGTGACCTGCTGGCCATGCTGGGGCCGCGGCACGCCGTGCCGGTCCACTACGACGACTACGGGGTGTTCAAGACGCCGCTGTCGCAGTTCCGCGACGTCATGGCGGCGAGCGGCCTGTCGACCTCGGTGCACTACCTGGAGCGGGGCCAGACCCATCAGATCAGCACCGTCCACTGAAGGCACCGTCCACTGAAGAAAGGCAACGGGCATGAGAACAGCAGCCAAGGCGGGCATCCTCGCCGGCGTCGGCGCGGCGGCGATCGCGCTGGGACGACGTCTCCAGGCCGCGAACGACAGCCGTGACGACCACTGGCTGGCCGTGACGGTCAACTGCTCGCCCGACCAGCTCACCCCGCCGGAGTCGCTGCCGGAACCGTTGGCCCGGCTGCGTGATCGCGTCGAGCTGCGGGTCCGGCCGGCCGCCGGCGACAAGGGCACGGAACTGCTCGCCCGGCCGACCGACGAGAGCCTGTCGCGGCCGGACCTGAGGGTGGCGTTACGGCAGGCGAAGTCCCTGATCGAGACGGGACTCGTGATCCATCCCGACTCGCCGGGCTCGGCGCATCCGGGACCGGCCGGGCGGCTGCTCGGCGCGGTCGTGGGCCGGGCGCAGAAGGAGGGCCGGCTGTGAGGGCGCTGTGCTGGGAGGGCATCAACGACGTTCGGGTGCAGAACGTGCCCGACGCGCGCATCCAGGACGCCGAGGACCTGGTGCTGCGGGTGGGACTGAGCACCGTGTGCGGCTCGGACCTGCACCTGTTGACCGGGCACATCCCGTTCATGCAGGCCGGTGACGTGATCGGCCACGAGTTCATGGGCGAGGTCGTCGAGGTGGGGCCCGGCGTGACCCGGCACAAGCCGGGCGACCGGGTGGTGGTCTGCTCGTTCATCGGCTGCGGCCGGTGCTGGTACTGCCAGCACGACCTGTGGTCGCTGTGCGACAACACCAACACCAATCCGGGCATCACGCAGGCGCTGTGGGGCGCCGACCCGGGCGGCATCTTCGGCTACTCGCACGCCATGGGCGGCTTCCGCGGCAGCCACGCGGAGTACGTCCGGGTGCCGTTCGCCGACCACACCGCGATCCCGATCCCGGACGGCGTCGACGACCAGAGCGCGTTGTTCGCGTCGGACTCGGCGCCGACCGGCTGGATGGGCGCGGACCTCGGCGGCGTGCGGCCCGGTGACGTCGTCGCCGTGTGGGGGAGCGGCGCGGTGGGGCAGATGGCCGCCCGGTCCGCCCAGCTGCTCGGTGCCGAGCGGGTCTTCGTGATCGACCGGTTCGACTACCGGTTGCGCCAGGCCGAACGGGTCTTCGGCGCGGAGACGCTGAACTACGAGGCCGTCGACATCGGCGCGGCGCTGCGCGAGGAGACCGGCGGGCGCGGGCCGGACGTGTGCATCGAGGCTGTGGGGTGCGAGGCGCACAGCGACGGCCCGCAGCACGTGTACGACCAGGTCAAGAGCAAGCTCAAGCTGGAGACCGACCGGCCGATCGCGGTGCGCGACGCCATCCACAACTGCCGCAAGGGCGGCTCGGTGTTCGTGCTGGGCGTGTTCACCGGTTTCGTGGACAAGTTCCCGCTCGGCGCGCTGATGAACAAGGGACTGACGCTGCGGGCCGCGCAGCAGCACGGCCAGCGCTACGTGCCGATGCTGCTCGACCGCATCGCCAAGGGCGAGTTGAGCACGAGTCACCTGGCCACCCACCTGCTGCCGCTGGAGGAGGGGGCGCTCGGGTACGAGATGTTCAAGAAGAAGACGGACGGCTGCGTGCGGGCGGTCTTCCGGCCGTGACCGGTCACGGGCAGGCCGGCGTGTCGCACGGCGCCGCGGCTTCGGCGAGCATCGTGACGACGTCCTCGGGCCGGCCGGCCCGGGCGTAGGCGGCGAGCTGCCGCGAGGCGCCGTCGCCGACGCGGCCGAGCAGGCGCGTCACGCGATCGACGAAGTCCCGGTCGTCGTCGTCCAACACCGGACGGACCTCGGCCACGAGCCGGTCGAGGGCGTGCAGTTGGGGCGGGCTGCCGCTGGGCGCGGCGCAGCGTCCGCGGAGCCCGTCCCGGGCCGAGCGCCAGAGGTCCGCGCGGATCACCTCCTGGGCAACGTCCGGCGCGCTGTCGTCGGTGCGCAGCGCTCGGGCGACCAGCCCTCGTACGAGCACGGCGATCAGCGCCGCCTCCTGGGCGGTGACGGTCACGTCGCAGACGCGGACCTCCACGGTGGGATACGTCGGCGAGAGGCGGATGTCCCAGTACGCCATCGCCGGATCCAGCAACGCCCCGGCCCGGGTCATGGTGTCCAGCGTCGAGTCGTACTCCGCCGGCGACCGCAGGTAGGGCGGCGGACCGGCGGACGGCCAGTTCGACATCTGCATGTGCCGCCAGCTGGCGTAGCCGGTGTCCGCGCCGTCGCTGAGCGGGGAGTTCGCGCTGACCGCCAGCAACACCGGCAGCCACGGCCGCAGGTGGTTGAGCACGTGCAGGCCGGCCTCCCGGTCGGGCACGCCGACATGCACGTGGCAGCCGCAGACGTTGGCCGACTTCATCAAACCGCGGAAGTGGCCGGCGATCCGGTGGTAGCGCCGTTCGGACGTCAGCGGCGGGGGAGAGGCCTCCGGCAGCGGCGGCGTGCCGCTGGCGATCAGCCGCAGGCCCCGTTCGCGGGCGGACGCCGACAACGTCTCGCGCAGCCGGCCCAGGTGGCCGAGCAGCTCGCCGACGCCGGTGCAGACCGGCGTCGCCGACTCCACCTGGCAGGCGATCATCTCGGGCTGCAGCTCATCGGTCTCGCCGCCGGAACCGGCCAGCACCGCGCGGCCGGCGGGTACGGGCCGGCCGGCCGCGTCGACCAGGAGAAACTCCTCCTCCACGCCGAAGGTCAGGCCGGAACCGGCCACGATCGCACCTCCCCGGCCAGCACCGCGCCGGCGATCGCGTCGGCGTCGCGGCGGAACGGGCTGTCCTGTCCGGGCCGGCCGGTGCCGACCTGCGTGAACCAGCGGGTGTTCTGGGTGACGACCCCGATGGCGTGGATATCGGGGTCGGGCCGGCCCCGGGCGTCGACCACGTGGAAGGGGGACCTGGTGATCGCCAGGCCGCCGCTGGCGAACCGCTGCCCGGCGGCCGGATCCGCGTTGACGTGCTCGCTGATCATGCCGTCGGCCATCATCCGGCGCAGCAACGGATTGGTGTCACGGCGCAGGTCGGCGCCGGGCGCCCGGGCGTCCAGCAGCACGTCGGCGAGGCGGCGAGAACCGTTGACCGCCGGCGATTCCACCGCGAACAGGCCGGCTTCCGCGGCGGAGAAGCGGGCGCCCGGTCCGACCACGTCCAGCACGCCGGCCTCGATCAGCGCCGTCAGCTGCTCGACGTGGGCCACCGGCGGGCCGGCCGACAGCAGGAAGCTCATCGGCGCCCAGCGGCTGAGGAAATCCCGCTGCGAATCCGGCAGCAGGCCGTCGAAGTCCACCACGTCCGGCATGAGCGGCCGCAGCGAGCGCATCACCTCCAGCGCGGCCTTGACGGGATCGACGGTCGACCCGGCGCGGGCCCGGGCGACGTCCTCGTGCAGGACGCCGAGCAGCTGCGACCGGAACTCGTCCGGGCCGGCGAAACGCCGGTCGGCGAACGGATCGGCCAGCGCGCCGATGTCGATGGGCGCGACGTCGTCGAGTCCGAAGTCGGCCAGCTTCTCGATGCTGAAGGCGGCAGCCGCCTCGTCGCCGTGCCGCTGACGCACGATGCACCGGTAGTACGCGTGTTCGAGTTCGGCCCGGACCAGGGGCTCCACCTCGGCGGCGAAGTCCAGTTTCCCGTCGCCACGACGGGCGGCGGCGGCTTCCCGCAGCTCGGCCAGTCGGTCTTCGGTGAGGATGACCGGCCGCGGCGCGAGCTCGGCGGGCTCGTTGAGCTCGGCGCGGGCGCGGAACGGCAGCCCGCTGCGCGAGCCGGCGACCAGCCGCGGCTCGGCGCCGCTGGGCACGTAGCGCAATTCACCCTGTTGACGGACGAAGCGGCCGCCCCGGCCCACCGACAGCGCTCGGGTGACGTCGTAGCACGTCAGGCCGAGGCCGCGGATCGCGATGGTGCTGCCCGCCTCGATGTCGTCCAACGGCATCGTCGCGGCCATGCCGCCGCGGATGTACCGGCCATGGTCGAGCAGCCGGCGCTCCTCGTCGTCGGGTTCGAGACCACTGTGGCCGGTCGCCAGGACCACCTTGTCCACAACGAGGTCGCGGTGTCCATTGTCGACGGTCAGGTGCAGCTGACCGTCCACCCGGCGTACTGCCGTCGCGGTGCCGGTCAGCGGGAACACCCGCACACCGGGCGGCGCGGACGCGCACAGCCGGGCGAACGTCTCCCGCAGGTACCGGCCGTATTCGGCCCGACTGGGGTAGGTCTGCCGGCCGGTGTCGGCGTCGAGCCCGGCCCACTCGGCGAACGACGTCGACCCGGCCGGATGATCCGGGGACTGCGCCGTCAACTCGGCGGCGGTGGCGTTGGTCGCGTACCACTCGGGCTGGTCGGTCCGCCACACCTGGCCCGAGCCGTGCTCGACCGGGTCGAGGGCCCAGATCACGACCTCGTGGCCGCCGGGGCGGCGGCGCAACCGGACCAGCAGCCGTTCCAGCACGGCCAGCCCGCGTGGACCACAGCCCACGATCGCCACCCGCAGCCGTCTTTTGCCTCTCACCGCGCTCTGGTACCCGTCCGAGGACTGGGTCAACCTTTGTTTAACGGCCCCGATTCTGGGCATGCCGGCAGCATGGAGCAGCCTCGTTTCCTCGATCGGATCGCCGACGACAAGCGACTGGACGCCGTCGGCGACGCGTTGCGCCAAGGGGTGCAGGCGATCCTGCGCCCGGGCGTGGTGAAGGACCTGCTGCACGGCGTGTTCCTCGGCCACCCGCTGCACCCCGCGCTGGTGCAGCTGCCCATCGGCTGTTTCGCCAGCGCCGCCGTGCTGGACGTGGCCGGCAGCTCCCGCGATGCCACCCGCCTGATCGGGCTCGGCGTGCTCAGCAGCGTGCCGGCGGCCGCGGCGGGACTGGCCGACTACGCGGACAGCCAGCAGGACCACCGGCGTGTCGGTGTCGTGCACGCCGCCGTGAACGCGACCGCCCTCGTCTGTTACGTCACCTCGCTGGCACTGCGGGCCAAGGGCCGGCAGCGCGCCGGCGTGTGGTCGGCGCTGGCCGGCCTGACCTTCAGCATGGCCGGGGCCACCCTCGGCGGCGACCTCGCCTTCCGCCGGGCGGTCGGCGCCAACCACTCCGAGCACGCCTCCCGCGTCGGCCCGGCCGACTGGTGCGACATCGGCTACGTCGAGCAGTTCCCCGAGAAGACGCCGACCCGGCGGCTGGCGGGCGACATCCCGGTGCTCGTGGTGCGGCGGGGCGAGGAGTTCGCGGTGCTCCACGACCAGTGCAGCCACATGTCCGGCCCGCTGAGCGAGGGCGAGCTGACCCAGGTGGGCGGCGTCGACTGCGTCAAATGCCCCTGGCACGGCAGCGTTTTCCGGCTCGACGACGGCCGGCCGGCCCACGGGCCCGCCACCGCGCCGCAGCAGCGCCTGGACAGCCGGGTGCGGGGCAGCCGACTCGAAGTCAAGACGGCCTAGGGGAAGCGGTGTCCGGAGACGTGATCACGTACAACGAGGACGGTGTCTGGAAGACGCGGGTGGAGGGCAACAGCCGGGCCTCGCGGATCAGCCCGGACCGGGGTGACGCGGTCGCCTTCGGCCGGCGCCTGGCCCGGGAACGGGGGGTCCAGCACATCGTGCGGGATGCCGCCAAACCCGGTTCCGACAACAGGTCGTAGGCGGCATCGTCGAGCCCGGTGCGGGTACACCGGGGCATGCGCGCTGTCGATCCCACGCCGGTCCGGGGCCGCCGGACCTGGCTTCGCATCCTGGGCACCGGCCTGGTGCTCTGGCTGCTCACCGTCGTGGTGACGTTCCTGACCGGGAATCCCACCCTCGTGCCGACCCTGGTGCTGTTGGGCAGCTTTCTCGTCCCCGTCACGTTCGTCGCCTGGGCCTTCGGGCGCCGGCACAGCGGTGAGGTCACCGCCGAACTGCTGCTTACCACGTTCGTCACCGGCGGCGTGCTCGGTGTGCTGGGCGCTTCGCTGCTGGAGACGTACCTGCTGCACCCGTCGACCGGGCTGTTCATCGGCGTCGGGTTGGTCGAGGAAGCCGTCAAGCTGGCCGCCCTCGCCGTGCTGACCCGCCGGCTGGCCCGCAAGTACGCCCTCGACGGCATGATCCTCGGCGCCGCGGTCGGGTTCGGCTTCGCCGCGTTCGAGTCGGCCGGCTACGCCTTCACGGCGCTGTTCACCGAGCAGGGACTGTCGCTGGTCGACCTCGTCGAGACGGAGATCCTGCGAGGACTGCTCGCGCCGGTGGGCCACGGCCTGTGGACGGCGATCCTGGGTGGTGTGCTGTTCTCGGCCAGCGACCACCGGCACTTCGCCTTCAGCCGCCGGCTGCTGCTGTCGTATCTGGGCGTGTCGCTGCTGCACGCGCTGTGGGACGCCATGCACGGCATCGCCCTCGCGTTGACGCTGCTGCTGACCGGCACGCCGAGACAGTTCGAACTGCTGCAGCAGGGCTACCAGCCGCAGCCGACACCGTTGCAGGCCAACCTGTTCACGGTGTTGAGCTGGGGTGGCCTCGCGGTGCTGGCCGTGATCGGCGTGGTGTGGCTGGTCGTCGAACGCCACACCGCGGCCCGCGCTGAGCGGTCCGCGGTGTTCTGGCGTGTTCCGACGGCACGGTGAGGGCCTCAGCCCCGTCCCGTGCGCTGCTGCAACTCGTCGATCCGGCGAGACGCCTCCGCCTTGGTCAGATCCTCGGGCGGCGGCTCCTCACCGGCCTGCTGGGCCAACGTGCCCAGGTACGAGGCCTGCGGGCCGGTCATCGGCTCCTCGCCGGTCGTCCACTGCTCGACGGGCTTCTCCGGGTTCAGGTCCGGCTCGCTCATCGCGCACCTCCCACACGCATCGGGTTCGACGCGCCGGGAGTGCCCGGGCGAGCCGGCCTCGAAACCTTGTTCGAGAAGCCCGTCGTGGTTCGAGAAGTCAGTCGTGGGACCGACGCAGCAGCAGCCGCAGCAGCACGATCAGCCCGACCATGCCCAGCAGCACCATCGCCGGCCGCTGGCGGACCACGTCCATCGTGCGATGGGCCGGCTCGCGCACCGCCTCGGGCAGGTCGTCGATCTTGCGCTCGGCCTCGATGATGGTGTGCATCGCGGTGTCCCTCACCTGCGCCGTGGCCTGCTGAGCCTTTCCTGCGGTGGTGGCGGCCACCTGCTGGGCCTTGCCGGCTGTGGTGGCGGCCACCTGCTGGGCCTTGTCGGCCGCGGTCGCGGCCACCTGCTGGGCCTTCGCGCCGGCCTTCTGCAGGCCCTCGTTGGCCCGGGCCTGCACGTCGAGCTTGTCGGACAGCTGTTGCACCGTCTCGCCCAACGCCTCACGGGTGCGCTCGGCCTGCTCGCGCAGCTCCGCCGCCTGATCCTTCGCGTTCATCTCGCGCTCCTGTCCATGAACCGGTGGTGACCGCCGGATACCCAACCGTGAATCGGACAACACCCGGGTTGGGGTCGGGGAGATCCGGATACTTGTGCTGAGAGGAACGGAGGCCGTGAATGTCTGGACTGCCGCTGCCGGCGCTGCTGGCCGTGTTCGCCGCGGCGGCCGCCGCCATCTGGGTCGCCGGCGTGCAGCTGTCCGACCAGACCGACGTGCTGTCCACCCGGCTACACCTCGGATCGGCGCTGGGCGGTCTCATCCTGCTGGCGGTGGCCACGAACCTGCCGGAGCTGGCCATCGTCGCCAGTGCGGCGGTCGCCGGCAATCTCGGCGTCGCGGTCGGCAACATCCTCGGCGGCATCGCCATCCAGACCGTGGTGCTGGTCGTGTTGGACGTGGCCGGCACGCGCGGCGGGCGGCCGCTCACCTACCGGGCCGCCTCGCTCGTGCTGGTGCTGGAGGCCATGCTCGTGATCGCCGTGTTGGCGGTGGTCGTGGCGGGCACGCAGCTCCCGTCCGACCTGATCGCGTTCCGCCTGACGCCGGGGCCGGTCCTCATCGCCGTGCTGTGGGCGGCGGGGCTGTTGCTCCTGCGGCGGGCCGGCACTTCGCTGCCCTGGCAGGAGTCCGGTCAGGCGCCCGACGGCCAGGAGCGGCCGCGGGGGCATCGCCGCAAGCACGCCGAGCAGCAGGCCACCAGCAAGGGAACCAGCACCGCCAAGGCAGCCGTCGTCTTCGGCGTCGCCGCCGTGATCACCCTCGTCGCCGGCGTGGTGCTTGAGCGCAGCGGCGACGCCATCGCCGACCACATCGGGCTTTCCGGCGTCCTGTTCGGGGCGACGGTGCTCGCCGCCGCCACCTCGCTGCCGGAGGTCTCGACCGGCCTGACGTCCGTGCGCAACGGCGACTACCAGCTCGCGGTGAGCGACATCTTCGGCGGCAACGCCTTCCTGCCCGTCCTCTTCCTGCTCGCGACGCTGCTGTCGGGCAAGTCGGTGCTGCCGCAGGCCCAGCACACCGACATCTATCTGACCGCGCTCGGTGTGCTGCTCACCCTGGTGTACGCGGCCGGACTGCTGTTCCGGCCCTCCCGGCGCATCGCGGGCATGGGCGTCGACTCGCTGGCCGTCCTGGTGCTGTACGCGCTGGGCGTGGCGGGCCTGTTCGCCATCGCCACGGCGTGAGGTCACCTCGGATCGAGCAGCGGGGCGATCAGGTCGCACATCACCCGTGACGGGGCCAGGCCGAGCTGGGAGCCGAGCAGCTGCCGGTAGAAGTGGTACTGGCGCAAGGCTTCCGCGGCATTGCCGTCGGCCAGGTGCACGGCGACCAGCTCCCGGTAGGCGCTCTCCCGCAGCGGATCGGCGGCGACGGCGGACAGGCCGACGGACAGCGCCTCGCGCAGCCGGCCGTGGTCGCGACGGTGCGCGCACAGGGATTCCAGCGCGCTCAACCGGAGCTGTCGGAAGCACTCCCGGTGCACGGCGACCCAGTCCTGCGGCCATCCCGGCAGGAGATCGGCCGTGAGCGCGTCCGCCGTCGTCAGGCTCTCGACGTTGCCGGCCTGGTGGCTGACGTGCACGAAGTCGACCTGCACTCCGCTGTCCAGGCGCAGGTCGTGGGTCCGGCGCACGACGACGGCCTGGCCGGCGACGCGGGTGATCCGCCACAGCGTCGACCGGAGGTTGCCCGAGGCCCGGCGCTCGGAGGTGTCGGGCCACAGGGCGGCGGCCATCGCCGAGCGGGTGATCCAGTGCTGTTCCAACGCCAGGTAAGCCAGCAACCGCTCGGCGTTCGGCGCGACGGCGACCCGTCGGCCGCCGACGCCGAGCGCGAAGCCGCCCAGCAACCGCAGTTCGACCGCTTCCCGGCCTTCCCCATCCATCGATGCCCCCAGCGCTGGTCGGCGTCACCGTTGATCCCGTCCGCACGAGGTGCCCGGCCGGCTGGGGACTAATCGTGTTGCCGGCGTTCGACATGCTCGGGTCCGTCGGGGCGTCGCCGCCCGCGTCGATGGGGCCGTCGCTGGTGACAGCGGGGTGACAAGCGCCGCCTAGCGTCCGGTCATCGACAGCGAGAGGAGAACGCGATGTTCTTCCACACCGGCAAACTCCAGTTCGAGGCCAAGCCGGAGCGGCCGGATCCGGTGTACGCGCGGCGGCTGCAGGAACTGGTCGGCGGCGCGGCCGGCGAGATCACCGTGACCATGCAGTACCTGTTCCAGGGCTTCAACTGCCGGATGCCCGGCAAGTACAAGGACATGATCATGGACGTCGCCACCGAGGAGATCGGCCACGTCGAGATGCTGGCCACCATGGTGGCCCGGCTGCTCGAAGGCGCGCCCGCCCAGGTCACCGCCGAGGCGGTCGGCGAGGACCCGGTGCTGGCGGCCGTGATCGGCGGCATGGACCCGCAGCAGGCGATCATCGGCGGCGGCGGGGCGCTGCCCGCGGACAGCAACGGCGTGCCGTGGAACGGCCGCTACGTGATGGCCAGCGGCAACCTGCTGGCCGACTTCTACGCCAACGTCGCCGCGGAGGCGCAGAGCCGCCTGCAGACCGCTCGCCTGTACGGGATGACCGACGACGCCGGCGTGAAGGCGATGCTGCAGTTCAACCTGGCCCGCGACACCGCGCACCAGAACCAGTGGCTGGCCGGCATCGAGCAGCTGCGGGAGGACGGTCTCGCGGGCACCGTTGAGGACTCGCTGCACGAGGTCGAGGTCAGCGAGCACGCCGCGACGCTGTGGCACCTGTCCGACGGCGCCGAGAGCCAGAACGGGCGCTGGGCCGCCGGGCCCACCCCCGACGGCCGGCACGAGTTCGAGTTCGTCGCCACGCCCACGCCACTGGGCGGAGTGGGCCAGGCCCCGCCGCCCGACCCGCTGCTGTACGGCACCGGGCCGACGCCGGCGCAGTGAGCACCGGGCCATGACCGACATTCTCGTGGGCGCCGAGCCGACCGGTCCGCCGGCCGACCCGGCGCCCGGCCGGGCGCTCGAGGCTTCGACCCCGGCACCGGCGGCCGGTCCCACGCCGACTCGACGCGGCCGGGCGGTGGGTTCGGCATCGGCTGGGCGCGGCAAGGTGGTCGGTTCGGCATCGGCTGGGCTCGATCAGGCGGTCACCCCGGCACCGGCTCGGCGTGGCCGGATTCCGCGCCCTGGCTGGCGTCTGGTCGGGCCGGCGTTCGTGGTCGCCGTCGCCTACATCGATCCCGGCAACTTCGCCACCAACATGGCGGCCGGCGCTCGGCACGGCTACCAGCTGCTCTGGGTGATCGGCCTGGCCAACGTGATGGCGATGTTCGTGCAGTACCTGTCGGCGAAGCTGGGCGCGGCCACCGGTCACAGCCTGCCGGAGCTGTGCCGGCAGCGGTGGCCGCGGCCGGTGGTGCGGCTGATGTGGGCGCAGGCCGAAGTTGTTGTGATGGCAACGGATCTGGCCGAGTTCGTCGGCGCGGCGCTGGCCCTGCACCTGCTGTTCGGCCTGCCCATGCCGGTGGCGGGCCTGGCCACGGCGGTCGGCACGTCGGTGCTGCTGCTGGCCGGCCGTCGCCGGTTCACGGTGATGATCGCGGTGCTGCTGATGGCGGTGGTGGCGGCGTTTCTGTGGCAGATCGGCCGGGCCGGCATCGGCGGCGACGTGCTCGGCGGCCTGGTGCCGAGGATCGGCGACGGCGACAGCATCCTGCTCGCCTGTGGGATCGTCGGCGCGACGGTGATGCCGCACGCCGTGTACCTCCACTCCGGACTGACCAGCGACGGCGGCGGGCACCGGCTGCGCGACATCCGCCGCGACATCGTGGTCGCGCTGGGCATTGCCGGCGTGGCCAACCTGGCGATGCTGATGATCGCCGCCGCCGCGCTGCACGGTCGGGGCGGGCCGTTCGACACCATCGACGAGATTCGCGGCGGCCTGGCCGCCGCGCTGGGACCGGCGGTCGGACTGGTGTTCGCGCTGGCCCTGCTGATCGCCGGGCTGGCGTCGGCCTGCGTCGGCACCCGGTCCGGCGAGATGGTGATGGCCGGGTTCCTGGGCACGAGAATCCCGACCTCCGTGCGCCGGCTGGTGACCATGGCGCCGGCGCTGGTGTTGCTGTGCACGGGTGTCGACCCGACGGCGGCGCTGGTGATCAGCCAGGTCGTGCTGTCCTTCGGCCTGCCGTTCGCGCTGATCCCGCTGGTGGTGCTGACCAGCCGGCCGGACGTGATGGGGCAGGCGGTGAACCGCCGCCCGACCGTGGTGCTGGGGACCACGGTGGCGGCGGTCGTCTGTGCCCTGAACCTGCTGTTGGTGCTGTGGGGATGAGGGACGCCGATCGGCGTCCCTCATCCATCGGTCAGCCCTTGATTGATCAGTCCGATGTGCCGGTGGTGCTGCGGCCCATCGCCTTGCGGATCGCGTCACGGACCCGGTCCACGATCGCCGTCGGCGTGCCGACGACGACATTCGCGGCGCCGCTTTCCACGCCGGGATGCGGATGCGTCGGCGCGACGGCCTCCGCCGCCCGCACCGCCGCCGCCATCGCCTTGAGCCGGTCCCGGTCGTGCAAGGCGCGCAGCGCCGGGAACTCCTCACGCTCCTCGTGCTCGGCGTGCTCGGTCACATCCTGGCGCAGCTGGCGGAAGGCATCCATGAAGTGCTCGGCGTCGGGGCCGAGCTTGTCGAGCTGCTGCAACACCTCCTTGGCATCGTGCTCCTCCTGCAGCCGCTCCCGCACGACCTCGGTTACGCCGGCCTGGCGGGCCGCCGGGTGCACGACCTCCTCCTCGGCCGTCTCGTGCACGGCCAGCAGGTGCACGAGTTGCTCGAAGGCCTGCCGGCGCTGGTCGCCCGCGGACATCTCCACCTTGCTGAACAGGCCCTTGATCTCCCGGTGCTGCCGCTCCAGCAGTTCGACGACGTCGAGGGCGTCGTCGGAGGTTGTGCTCACGCCTGCCTCCCCGTGACGTCGCTCGCGCCCGAACCGGTGCCCGAACCCGTGACCGTGCCGGCGCGGACGGCGCGGTAGCCGAGCACCCCGAGCGCGATCATGCCCACCCCGAGGCCGAAGTGCAGCCAGTTGTCGGGGGTGTTGAGCGGCACGAAGTTGGCCTGGCTGGCCTGGTCGACGACCAGACCGTAGATCCACAGGACCAGGTAGACCACACCGCCCACCACCAGATAGCCCGCCGCCGTGCGGGCCGTGCGGGCGAGGGCGATCCCCGCCACGCCGAACAGCAGGTGCACGATGTTGTGCAGCACGGAGACCTGGAACAGGCCGAACAGCTTCGCCATGGAGTCGTGCCCGGCGAAGCTCATCATGTCGTAGTCGGTGGTCACGCCCGGGATGAAGCCCAGGATGCCGACCAGGAGGAACACCGCGCCGACAACCAGCGCCAGCATGCTGGCCGGATTGCGCGGCGGGAAAATTGGCTGGCTGCTCATGAGAACACCTCGATTCTTCTTCGGTGCCGCCGACTACCCGCCTTGTCGGGTAGTACGCAATCACTTCTTCCTCGGGTCGCCCTGATCCGCGCCGGTGTCGGACTGCACGGTCGCCGCGCCGATCTCGGACGGCGCGGGAGTCGCCGTCACGTGGGCCTCGTCGCGCAACCGGTCCATCATGTGCGGGTAGTGCAGCTCGAAGGCGGGCCGCTCGGAGCGGATCCGGGGCAGCGAGGTGAAGTTGTGCCGCGGCGGCGGGCAGGACGTGGCCCACTCCAGGGAGTTGCCGAAACCCCACGGGTCGTCCGCCTCCACCCGTTCGCCGTAGCGGTAACTGCGGAAGACGTTCCAGATGAACGGCAGCGTGGACGCGCCCAGGATGTACGCGCCGATGGTGGACACCGTGTTCAGCGTGGTGAAGTTGTCGCTGGCCAGGTAGTCGGCGTACCGGCGCGGCATGCCTTCCGCGCCCAGCCAGTGCTGCACCAGGAAGGTGGTGTGGAAGCCGATGAACGTGGTCCAGAAGTGCAGTTTGCCCAGCGGTTCGTCGAGCATTCGGCCGGTGATCTTGGGGAACCAGAAGTAGATGCCGGAGAAGGTGGCGAACACGATGGTGCCGAAGAGCACGTAGTGGAAGTGCGCCACCACGAAGTAGCTGTCGGTGACGTGGAAGTCGATCGGCGGCGAGGCCAGCAGGATGCCGGTCAGGCCGCCGAGCAGGAACGTGAGCAGGAAGCCCAGCGCCCACAGCATCGGGGTCTCGAACGTGAGCTGTCCCCGCCACAGGGTGCCGATCCAGTTGAAGAACTTCACCCCGGTCGGCACGGCGATCAGGAAGGTCATGAACGAGAAGAACGGCAGCAGCACGGCGCCGGTGGCGAACATGTGGTGCGCCCACACCGTCACCGACAGGGCGGCGATCGCGAGCGTGGCGAACACCAGGCCCTTGTAGCCGAACAGCGGTTTTCGGCTGAAGACCGGGAAGACCTCGGAGACGATGCCGAAGTAGGGCAGGGCCACGATGTAGACCTCTGGGTGGCCGAAGAACCAGAACAGGTGCTGCCACAGGATCGCGCCGCCGTTGTGCGGGTCGAACACGTGCGCCCCGAGCTGGCGGTCGGCCAGCAGCCCGAACAGGGCCGCGGTCAGGATCGGGAAGGCCAGCAGCACCAGGATGGACGTGATCAGGATGTTCCAGGTGAAGATCGGCATCCGGAACATGACCATGCCCGGGCAGCGCAGGCAGACCACGGTGGTGATCATGTTGACGGCGCCGAGAATGGTGCCGAGGCCGGACAGGATCAGGCCGGTGATCCACAGGTCGGCTCCGATGCCGGGGGAGTGGATGACGTCGGACAGCGGGGTGTAGGCGAACCAGCCGAAGTCGGCCGCGCCGCCCGGCGTGACGAAGCTGCCGAGCACGATGAGGCCGCCGAACAGGTAGGCCCAGTAGGCGAAGGCGTTGAGCCGCGGGAAGGCCACGTCGGGCGAGCCGATCTGCAGCGGCAGGATGAAGTTGGCGAAGCCGAAGACGTTCGGCGTCGCGTAGAGCAGCAGCATGATCGTGCCGTGCATGGTGAACAGCTGGTTGTACTGCTCCTGCGACAGGAACTGCAGCCCCGGCCGGGCCAGCTCGGTCCGCATCAGGAGGGCCATCGCGCCGCCGGCCACGAAGAAGAAGAACGACGTGGTCAGGTACATGATGCCGATCTGCTTGTGATCGGTCGTGCGCAGCAGCCTGAGCAGGACGGATCCCTTGGGCGCGCGCATCGCCGGCGCGAGCGGCACCGGGGTCTGCTCGATCGTGGTGGACATGCCCGCTCCCTCACGAGGTGGTCTGATGCCGGCCCGGGCTACCTATCCGGCGCCGAAACAAACGCGGCGTCGCCTTTTTGTCGTGGTCCGTTCGAGTGATGCGCGGTTGGGCCGGTGCGCCACGGGTACAGCCCGCTTGATTCCCGAGCGGCCGGAGGCGTGATCATGACCGTGCACCAGGTTCCCGCTGTCGCAACCGAGGCCGTCAGACAACGGCTGCTCGAACTCGAGGAGTTGGTCCGCGCCGAGCGGGCGATGGCCGACGGCTGCCCGACGGTGGAGCAGGAGTTGCTGCTCATGTCCGTGGGCAGCCTGGCCCATCGGGCCCGCCGCCAGCTGTCGATCGCCGTGCGGCCGCATGACGGCCTGCTCCGGCGATGGGTGCGCCGATCGGAGGGAGCGCGATGAAGGGCCGTCCGGTGGCGGTGGTGACCGGGGCCAGCCGGGGCCTCGGTTTCCTGCTCGCCCGTGAACTCGCGTGGCAGGGATTCGACCTGGTGGTGTGCGCGCGGTCGGCTGAGGGCATCGTCGAGGCGGCGGAGGCGCTGCGCCGGGAGGGCGCGACCGTCAGCGCGGTCGTCGCCGACGTCTCGGTGCGGGCGGACGCCGATGCGCTGGTGGCGCGGGCGGTGGCCGACTTCAACCGCCTGGATGTGCTCGTCACCAATGCCGGCACGATCCAGGTCGGCCCGGTGGCGGCGATGGACGTCGACGACTTCGCCATGGCGATGGACACGATGTACTGGGGCGTGGCCTATCCGGCGCTCGCCGCCGTGCCGGTGATGCGCCGCGCCGGCCACGGCCGGATCATCACGGTGACCTCACTGGGCGGCAAGGTGCCGGCCCCGCACCTGCTGCCCTACGCCGCGGCCAAGCACGCGGCCGTCGGGTTCTCCGAGGGGCTGTGCGTGGAGCTGGCCAAGTACGGCATCAGCGTCACCACCGCCGTGCCCGGCCTGATGCGGACGGGATCACCGGACAACGCGCTGTTCAAGGGGAACAAGACCGCCGAGCACGCTTGGTTCGCCATCGCCGACAGCCTGCCGTTGCTGACCATGGACGCCGAACGCGCGGCGCGCGCCATCGTCCGCGCCGGGCTCCGCGGCCGGTCGGAGATCATCCTCACGCCGGCCGCGCAGGTGGCCGCCCGCGTCCACGGGCTGCTGCCCGAGCTCACCACCCGTGCGCTGATCCTGGTCGATCGCATGCTGCCGGCCAACGAGAACTCCACCGCCCAGCCCGGACGTGCCGTCGCCACCGACTCGGCCTTGTTCCGGTGGCTCACCACGCTGACGCGGCAGGCCGCGTCCCGCTGGCACGAGACGACCGACCGCACCCGGGCCGACGGCAAGCCGGAAATCCACCGCGGCGCCGATCGGTCGGATTGACGGCGGTCAGACCGGACGGGCCGGGGCGTTGCCGGTCGTCGGCTGGGCGATGGTGGGACGGGCTGGCGTAGGCGAAGGCGCGGATCGGATCGGTTGATGGCGGTTAGGCCGGGCCGGTCGGGGCGTCGCCGGTTGTCGCTCGAGGTGATCGGCGTGGCTGGCCGCCACCGGCTGTCGGACTGCGTGTGGGAGGAGCCGGGCCACCGGTTCGCGCTGGCCGTGGCGGCCTCGATCGTGCTGCCGCTGATCGCGGCGATCTGCACGGCGGCGATCTGCACGGCGGCGATCAGCGCGGCTTCGATCAGAACGGGGGCGGCCGACACCGGCGTCCCGCCCGCGGTCGGTTCCGGCTGCAGTGGCCCCTCGAGACCGAGCTCTACCTCACCGTCGCCGCGTGCGTCGCCGCCCTCGCCCTTGCCGGCGTCATCGCGGCGTTGACAATCAACGATGTCATCCAGCAGACTCATGGCGTCCCGGCGGGAGTAACGTGTCGCTGAGCGCTGCGTGCCCTCAGTGACCGGCGTACGCTTCGGTGATGCGGGCCAGCGGAACAGTGGAGCACGGGCGCGGCCTCGGGCTTCACGACCACGTGTGTTGGAGCTACGACGTCGTCGCCGAGTTCCGTCACCGTGCTCTCGAGTTCCTCGTCGAGGGGCTGGCCCTCGGCCAACGTGTCTGCTACATCGGCGACGGCACCGCGGACGCCCTCACGGCGGATCTGCGCCGGGCCGACGGGATGGACGAGGCGCTGCGGGAGGGGGCGGCGAGCGTGACGTCGGTCCGCGACGCGTACCGGCCGGACGCCGTGATCGAACCCGAGGCGCAGGTCGCGACGTACGCCTCGGCCACCAAGCAGGCCCTGGCCGACGGCTTCGCCGGGCTCCGGGTGGCGACGGACGTGACCACCATGGTCCGCCGGCCGGCGCAACTCGACGCGTTCGCCCGCTACGAGCACCTCATCGACGACTACATGACCGGGCAGCCCTTTGCCGCGCTGTGCGGCTACGACCGGGCCGAGCTGGGCGTGCGGGCGGTGGCTCAGCTGGCCTGCATGCACCCCGCCGGCAACCGGGACATCGCGCCCTTCCGGCTGTACGGATCGACCGACGCCGACTGCTCGGCGGAGCTGGCCGGCGACCTGGACCTGCTCAGCGCCGAGCTGTTCCCGCTGGCGTTGCGCCGCGCCGACCCCGATCCGCGCGGGGACCGCCTGGTCCTCGACGCGTCCAAGGTGAGCTTCATCGACCACCGCAGCCTGATGGCATTGGACGACCACGCCCACGAACGCGGGGCCGTGGTGGTGCTGCGCACCGGACTGTGCACACCGGCCCACGTGATCGAGGCGTTGAACCTGACCGGTGTGCGCCTGGCCTGCGCCGCCTGACGGCGCCGGTGTAGCCCGGTCGGGGGCCGGGTACTCGTCGCTACGACGACGAGGAGGCTCGCGATGATGCGCGACGGCATCGCCGATCCCTGGGGCGCCCGGACCCCGTACGGACCCGGGCAGCGGTGGCCGGCCCGTGTCGACAGCCACCTCGCCGACGGCATCGCCGAACAGGACGTGGACGCCTGGGTGCGCGCGGCCGCGATCCTGCACTCCAACGGCGACGGCATGGACATCGCGGTGAAGGACGGCCGCATCGTCGGCGTCCGCGGCCGCGCCGACGATCACGTCAACCGCGGCCGGCTCGATCCCAAGGACCTGTTCGGCTGGCAGGCCAACAACAGCCCCGACCGGCTCACCACCCCGCTCGTCCGCCGCGACGGCCGGCTCGTCGAGTCCACATGGGACGAAGCGATGTCGCTCATCGTCAAGCGCAGCAAGGAGCTGCTCGACGACCAGGGGCCGAGCTCGATCGGCTTCTACACCAGCGGCCAGCTGTTCGCCGAGGAGTACTACACGCTGTCGGCCATCGCGCACGGGGCCATCGGCACCAACCACCTCGACGGCAACACCCGGCTGTGCACGGCGACCGCGGCGGCGGCGCTGAAGGAGACCTTCGGCTGTGACGGCCAGCCCGCCTGCTACGACGACATCGACCACGCCGACGTGATCGCGCTGTTCGGGCACAACGCCGCCGAGACCCAGGTCGTGCTGTGGGACCGGATCCTGGACCGGCTCGCCGGCCCGACGCCGCCCGCGCTGCTGTGCGTCGACCCGCGGCGGACGCCGGTCGCCCAGGCGGCCACGCTGCACCTGGCGCCGCTGCCCGGCACGAACGTCGCACTGATGAACGGCATCCTGCACGAGCTCATCGCCAACGACTGGGTCGACCACGACTACGTCGACGCCCACACCGTCGGCTACGACGACTTCGCCAAGCTGGTGGCCGACTACCCGCCGGAGCGGGCGGCGCGGATCTGCGACGTGCCCGCCGAGCAGATCCGGGCAGCCGCAAGGCTTCTCGGCCGTGCCGACCGTCTGCTGTGCACGGTGCTCCAGGGCTTCTACCAGTCCCACCAAGCCACCGCGGCCGCCGTTCAGGTCAACAACCTGGTGCTGCTGAGGGGAATGCTCGGCCGGCCCGGGGCCGGCGTGCTGCAGATGAACGGGCAGCCGACCGCGGAGAACACCCGGGAGTGCGGCGCCGACGGCGACCTCACCGGGTTTCGCAACTGGGCCAACGACGACCACGTCGCCGAGCTCGCCGGGCTGTGGAACCTGGACGTCACGCAGATCCCGCACTTCGCGCCGCCGACGCACCTGATGCAGATGCTGCGCTACGCCGAGAACGGCACGCTGGGGATGCTGTGGGTGTCGGCGACCAATCCCGCGGTGTCGCTGCCCGAACTGCGGCGCGTGCGCTCGATCCTCGGCCAGGACCGGCTGTTCCTGGTCGTGCAGGACGCCTTCCCCACCGAGACCACCGAGCTGGCCGACGTCGTGCTGCCGGCGGCGATCTGGGGCGAGAAGACCGGCGTGGCCACCAACGCCGACCGCACCGTGCACCTGAACGACAAGGCCGTCGAGCCGCCCGGCCAGGCCCGAGCCGACCTCGACATCTGGCTGGACTACGCCCGCAGCATGGACTTCCGCGACCGTGACGGCCAGCCGTTCCCGCCCTGGCACGACGCGGAGTCGGCCTTCGAGGCGTGGAAACGCGCGTCCGCCGGTCGGCCCTGCGACTACAGCGGCCTGAGTTACGCCAAGCTGCGTGAGGTCAGCGGAGTGCGGTGGCCGTGCAACGAGGACCACCCCGACGGCGCCGACCGGCTCTACGCCGACGGCACGTTCTTCGCCCGGCCCGACTACTGCGAGAGCTACGGCCGCGACCTGGTGACCGGCGCCCCGACCGAACCGGTGGAGTACCGGGCCGCCAATCCGGACGGCAAGGCCATGTTGAAGGCCGCCCAGTACGTGGAGCGGCACGAGAAGCCCGACCCGGACCACCCGTTCGTGCTGATCACCGGCCGGACCGTCTACCACTTCCACACCCGGACCAAGACCGGTCGCGCCCCGCAGCTGCGCGATGCCGCACCGCAGCCCTGGCTGGAGATGTCCGCGCACGACGCCGAGCGCATCGGGGCCGTCGAAGGCGATGTGGTGGAGGTGCGCACCGCCCGCGGCGCCGTCCATGCCGCGCTGCGGGTGTCGGCCATCCGGAACGGCGTGGTGTTCCTGCCGTTCCACTACGGCTACTGGGACACCGACGATCCGGGCCATGACCGGGCCGCCAACGAGCTCACGCCGACGGACTGGGATCCCGTGTCCAAGCAGCCGATCTTCAAGACGGCGGCGGCAGCGGTGCAGCGGGTGAAGGCGGGGGACCGGCCCGCGCCCGCGCCGACCACCGCGGCAGCGGCGCCGGTCACCACCGACACCCAGCCCACCCACGGCGGCCCGGCCGCCCGCGTCCGAGAAGACGACGACGCTGCCGTGTCGGGAGGTCGGCAATGAAGATCGGACTGGCCATCCGGGAACTGCACCGGTCGGAGAAGGCCCTGGCCCGAGCCTTGCTCAAGGCGGCGGACCGGCATCACGCCGAGCACGAGATCCATTACGTGGCCAAGGATCTGGCCGCGTGGTCGGCGGATCACATCCGGGATCTGGCCGGGGCGGGGGAGCGGTACGGCGTCAAGGTCGGCGGGCAGATGCCGCGCAGTTCGGGCCTGCTCGCGCCGCTGCGAACCGGGTTCAGCGTGGTGACGGGTCGGCAGTCCGCGCCGGGCGTGCTGCTGCTGGCCGACCTGCGGCAGCTGTACCGCTTGGCCGCCGGGGTGTCGCTGGACTGGGAGCTGCTGGCCCAGGGGGCGCAGGCGGTGAAGGACAGCGAGTTGGTGGAACTCACCCGACGCTGCCATCCGGAGACGTTGCGCCAGCTGAAGTGGACAAACGCGATGCTCAAGACGCTCTCGCCGCAGGTGCTGGTCAGCTGAGCCGGATTAGCGGCCGCGCTGTGGGGTATGGCCTTCGTGGAGACCATCGAAGGAGGAGACGTGACCACACCCCTCAATCCGCTCGCGGTGGTGACCGGGGCGTCCAGCGGCATCGGGCTGGAGCTGGCCCACCAGCTCGCGGCCAACGGCTTCGACATCATCGCCTGCGCGGAGGACGACGAGCTGGCCATCGCCGCGGACGCCTTGCGGGCCAACAACGTCGCCGTGGAGGCCGTGCGGGCGGACCTCACCAAGCCGGACGGCGTCGAGCAGCTGGTCGAGCGCGTGACGGGCACGGGACGGCCGGTGGACGCGCTGGTGGTCAACGCCGGGGTCGGCGTCTCGGGAGCGTTCGTCGGCGATTCGACGCTCGAGGACCAGCTCTACGTCGTCGACCTGAACGTGCGGTCGGCGGTGCACCTGACCAAGCGCCTGCTGCCGGCCATGGCGGCGCGGGGCAGCGGCCGGGTCCTGTTCACGTCGTCGATCGCGGCGGTGATGCCCGGCCCGTTCCAGACGGTGTACAACGCCTCCAAGGCATTCCTGCTGTCGTTCTCGGAGGCGCTGCGGGAAGAGCTCAAGGACAGCGGCGTCACGGTGACGGCGCTGATGCCCGGCCCGACGGAGACGGAGTTCTTCGACCGCGCCGACATGGGCGACACGAAGCTCGGGGCGTCGGAGCACAAGGACGACCCGGCCGTGGTGGCCAAGCAGGGCTACGAGGCGATGATGGCCGGCAAGGACCGCGTGGTCGCCGGCTCGTTCGCCAACAAGGCGCAAGCGGCGGCGGCGAAGGTGTTGCCGGACAAGGCGATGGCCGCGATGCACCGCAAGATGAGCGAACCCGGCAGTGCGGAGAAGTGATGGACAACTCGGTGCAGCTGCTGACCGAGGGCTATGCGTGGCTGCCGGACCGGCGCCGTGAGACGCCCACCGTGCGAACCCGGTTGATGGGTCAACGCGCGGTCTGCATCGGCGGCGTGGAAGCGGCCCAGTTCTTCTACGACGAGCAGAACATCCGGCGGCACGGCGCGATCCCGGGCCCGGTGCTGAGCACCCTGTTCGGCCACGGCGCCGTGCACACGCTGGACGGCGCGGAACACCGGGCTCGCAAGGCGATGTTCCGATCGGTGATGGGACCGGACGGCGTCGCCGACCTGACCGAACGCGTGACCGAGGTCTGGGACGAAACGGTGCCGACCTGGGACCGGCCGGTGGTGTTGTTCGACGAGACCAGCCGGATCCTGACCCGCGCGGTGTGCGACTGGGCCGGCATCCGGGTGGCGCCGGCCGAGCTGCCGACGCTGGCCGCCGACCTGATCGCGATGGTCGACGGCTTCGCGACGCCGGGCCCGCGGCACTTCAAGGCCCGCTTTGCCCGCCGGCGTCAGGAAAAGCGGTTCGCCGGCGTCACCGAGGGCTTCCTGTACGACGTCATGTCCGCTCATGTCCGCGACCCGCACGTGCGGGCCGTCGAGCTGCTCAACGTGATCCGGCCGACGGTCGCGCTGAGCTGGTTCGTGACGTTCGCGGCGCACGCCCTGCACCGGTGGCCCAAGCACCGGGCCGATCTCGCCGCCGGCGGCGTTTTCGCCGAGGCGTTCGCGCACGAGGTGCGGCGCTTCTACCCGTTCGCGCCGTTCCTCGGCGGCCTCGCGGCCCGGGACATGGAGTGGCAGGGACAGCCGATTCCGGCCGGCAGCCTGGTGCTGCTGGACATCTACGGCCACAACCACGACCCGGAGCTGTTCGCGGATCCCTACGCCTTCGCGCCGGAGCGGTTCGTCGGCCACGACATCGGCCCGTTCGAACTCGTGCCGCAGGGCGCGGGGCGGCCCGACACCGGCCACCGCTGCCCGGGCGAGGGCATCGCCGTCTCGGTGCTCGCGGCGCTGTCCACCCGCCTGGCCCGACTGGATTACGAGGTGCCGCCGCAGGATCTGACCATCTCCCTGCGCCGGGTGCCGGCCCGGCCCCGCAGCGGGTTCGTCCTGGCCCGCAACCGGTAAGTGCCTGATTGACGCCGCTGCCTCGTCGCCCCATTGTCGAGGCAGCGGCGTTTTCGGTGCTCCGCGAGGCTTTCCGGCACCTGCGAGGCTCCGTGGATCAGCTCTCGGCGTCGGGGAGCCAGCCGTTGCGGGTGGCGGATTCGAGCAGGGCGGCGCCGAGTGCGCCGCCGAGGTGGGGACGGCGGACCGTGCGGTCGAGGCACTGGGTGGCCAGCGCGCGGCGGCCGGGATGGATGGTCGCGATGTCGATGTCCCATGCGGCCAAGGCGGTTGCGGCATTGGGGCCGTAGTCCAGGCGGTCCCCGTCGGCGGGCGTCAGCGCGCCGCTGCTCCGCAGGTCGGCCAGCACGGCGACGGCCCAGGGGCCGGCGGCGTGGTCGTAGCAGGTGCGGAAGGCGGGCACGGCCGGCGTGGGCGTGGGCAGGGGACCGCCGGCGAACTCGGCGAGGGCGTCGAGCAGCGGCGGCAGCCGGTCGTCGGCGATGCGGTAGACGGCGTGCCGGCCCTGGCGCTCGATGCTGATCAGGCCGGCTTCGTGCAGCCGTTTGAGGTGGTTGGCCAGGCGGGGCTGGGCGACCTGGAGGATGTCGGCCAACTGCAGGCCGCCGTGCGGCCCCTCATGGGCCAGTAGCTGCAGCACGGTCAGCCGGATCGGATCGGCCAGCTCACGGGCCGTGCCGATCGCGGTGCGCAGCACCGGCTCATCCGAGCTCACCCAGGACGCCATGCCGACAAGCATACTTCACGTATCCCTGATATGTGTATGTGATGGGAGTGCTCACGTACCTGGCCCGCCAGGCGCCGTCCCGAGGCCCGCTGCGCACGATGGCCGCGGGCGTGCTGATCACGACCGCGGGCGGCGGTGCCTGGTACACGACCTGGGCCATCTACTTCACGCGCCAGGCCGGCATCGGCATCGCGGACGTCGGCATCGCCCTGTTCGTCGCGGGAGCCGTCGGCTGCCTGACGCCCGGACCGGCCGGCCGGCTGGGTGACCGGATCGGCCACCGCGACCTGCTGGCGGTGCTGCTGGCCGTGAACGGGCTGGGGCTGGCCGGCTACACGCTGGTGCACAGCTTCGGCCTGCTGCTGGTGATCCGCGTGGTGGAGACCGCGGCGGGCCAGGCGGCCGGCGGCCTGAAGACCGCCTACGTGGCCGATCTGGTGCCGGGCGAAGAGCGCACGGTCGAACTGGCCCGGCAGCGAACGGCCAGCCATGTCGGCTATGCCGTCGGCGCGGCCGGGGGAGCCCTGTGTCTGACGATCGACACGCGTGCGGCGTTCATCGTGGTGATCGTGGTGAACGCGGCGACCTCCCTGGTGTACGCGGCGATCGTGCGCCGGCTGCCGGCCAGTGGGGCGCCGCGACGGGTTGCCGGGCGTGCGCCGCTGCGGGGAAGTGGCCTGACCATCCGGTTTGTCGCCGTGGCGGCGGCCACTGCCGTGCTGTGCCTGTGCTGGGGCATGGTCTCCACCGGCCTGCCGCTCTGGCTCGGCGACCACACCCGCCTGTCCACCGGCCTCGCCGGCGCGGTCGTCGCGCTGAACTCGATCGGTGTCGCCGCGTTACAGGTGTCCGCCGGCCGGTGGACGAGGTCGGTCAAGACGGCGCGGCGGGCCGTCGGAGTCGCCGGCCTCAGCCTGGCCGTGGCGTGTTTTCTCTTCGCCACGACCCAGGGCGCCGGCGGTGTCTGGGCGGTCGCGGTCATCCTGTGTGCGGCGTTGTTCCATCTCGTCGGAGAGGTGCTCTACATCGCGGCGGCGTGGACGATCACGCTGCACCTGACGCCGTCGGGGCGCACCGGCACCTACCAGGGCGTCGCCGCGGCCGCGCAGTCGGTGGTGCAGATGGTCAGCCCGGGCCTGATCGGCGTCCTCATCACCGGTCTGGCCGCGAGCGGCTGGCTCATCCTCGCCGCGGTGCTGGTGACGGCGGCAGTGACGAGCATGTGCCTGCTGCCCCGGGCAACGGCGGCCGTGCCGGGTGAGTGACAGCCGGCATGGCAGATGCTCGCCGGGGTGGCCGCCGTCCTGACGTGGTCGGTCGAGGACGGCACACTGGTGCGGTGACAGCGAGCCTTCCACTGCGGCTGATCGAGGTCCCGTACGACTCCGGCCACCGGGACGCGCGGATGGGGTCCGGCCCGCTGGCGCTGGCGCGTGCCGGTGCCGCCGCGCGGCTGCGGGAGCGTGGACACACCGTGCAGGAGCGGGTGGTGGAGGCGGCCTCGCAATGGCGGTCGGAGACCACCACCGCGTTCGAGTTGCAGCATGCGGTCGCCGCCGAGGCCGCCGCGGCGCGGGAGGCCGGGCAGTTCCCGTTGCTGCTGGCGGGAAATTGCAACCACACCGTGGGCATGCTCGCCGGCGGGGGACTGGTGTGGCTCGACGCGCATGGCGACTTCAACACGCCGGACACCTCGCCGACCGGTTTTCTCGACGGGCAGGCACTCGCGATGGCGGTCGGACGGTGCTGGACGGCCGCCGTGCCGAAGGTCGCCCTCGTCCCTGAGCCGAACGTGGTGTTGGTGGGCGCGCGGAGTCTCGATCCCGCCGAGGAATCGGCGCTGCGCGGTTCGGAGGTCGCCTGGCTGCCGCCCGACCAGGTCCGCGACGTCAACCGCCGGTCGACCGTGCTGGCGGAGCTCGCGGCTCGCGTCGACACCGTCCATGTGCACATCGATCTCGACGTGTACGACCCGTCGTTGGCCCCCGCCAACTCGTTCGCCGCGCCCGGCGGACTGCTGGGCGACGACGTCCGTGGATTCCTCGTCGAACTCGCCGCGCGGACCCGGATCACCTCGGCCGCACTGGCCAGCTACGACCCGCGTGGCGACCAGGGGCATCGGATCCGCGACGCCGCACTGGACGTGCTGCTGCTTCTCGCCGAACTGGCCGCCTGATGAGTGCGGACCTGCTCGGCTAGCTCCTCGGCTGGCGGGCGTCGTTGCTCTCGTCGGTGACGGCGGCGATCTTCTCGGCGAGGTCGGGGTGGGTCGCGTGCAGGTGCTTCTTGGCCTCGGTGAGCGGGCCGAGCAGCGCGGCGGTGTCGGGCTCACCCAGCGCCGCGGTCACGCTTTCGACGTGCTGCTTGGCGTCGCAGTCCAGGCCCTGGTCGCCGTCGAGGGCGCTGACCTGCGCGGCCAGCTGCCGCAGCCCGATCGCGTTGTCCCGGGCCCACCTGGTCACCGCCCGGTCGCCGGCGCGGCGGTCGCGTTCGGCGCGGACGCGCTGCTCGCCGGTCGTCGCCTCGCCGGTGCCGTCGGGCCGCAGCCGCAGGTAGCGGCGCTCGGCCGCCTGTCGGCTGGCCACGCCCAGGGCCGGCGCGAGTTGGATCCAACTCGCCCCGTGCGCGCGGGCCGCCGCGATCAGCCGGGGCTCCCACTCGGCGAGCTCCTCACGGAGGTGCCGCAGCAGGGTGAGCGCGGCCAGGGCGTCGGTGATACCCGTCTCGTCCTCCTCCTGATGCCCGAACCGGCGATGCGCGACCCGGTTGATCAGGCTCAGATCGGTGTGCGCGGCATCGCCGCCGTGGTCGTTCTCGCCGTCCAGGTCCCGGCTTTGCAGCCACTGTCTCGCCCGCTCGCGCTCGCTGCCCGCGTCCATTTGTCGCCCTCCCGATGACCTCCGTCATGTCGTCCATTTGACGACATCCTAGAGCCTCGTCGATCACTCCGCCATTTGTCATCCTATGGACGACGTCACACTTGTCATCGGTTGGACGACATGTTAGAACTGTGGTGCGCGTTGACAGCCAGACAAGGACACGGAGGTGGAACGATGTTGATGCGCACCGACCCGTTCCGGGAGTTCGATCGGCTGACCCAGCAGGTGTTCGGCGGCCAGGGGACGTGGTCCCGCCCGACGGCGATGCCGATGGACGCCTACCGCAGCGGCGACGAGTTCGTCGTCCACTTCGACCTGCCCGGCGTCGACCCCGAGGCGATCGAGCTGGACGTGGAGCGCAACGTGCTGACCGTGAAGGCGGAGCGCCGCCCGGTCGAGCGTGGCGACGGTGTCGAGATGCAGGTCGCCGAGCGCCCGCTGGGGGTCTTCTCGCGCCAGCTGTTCCTGGGCGACGCGCTCGACGCCGACCGCATCGCCGCCCAGTGCGAGCAGGGCGTGCTGACCATCCGCATCCCCGTCGCCGAGAAGGCCAAGCCGCGCAAGATCGCCATCGACAGCGCCCACCCGGAGCCCAAGCAGATCAACGCCTGACCCCCCCAGTTCGGTTGGGAAGGGACCATTCCTCCACTCCGAGTGGAGGAATGGTCCCTTCCCAACCGGGGG
>DASWRQ010000081.1:0-11220 GCA_036403095.1 Kutzneria sp.
TTCGGGTGTGCCCGAACAACGCCGGCCACCAGCACTCGGCCGCAGGCTCCGCCGACGATCGTCACCATAATTTGACTCATTCCAAATCAGTACTACGGTGGCTGGGGTGAAGTCCGACCTCGAGGCGGAGCTGCGGGCGGCCTCGTTGCGCGTGACCCAGCCACGGTTGGCGGTGCTCACGGCGCTGCGCGCCCACCCGCACATCGACACGCACGCGGTGATCTCGCTGGTGCGTGCCGACCACCCCACCGTGTCCCATCAGACGGTCTACGACGTGTTGCAGGCGCTCACCGCGGCCGGCCTGGTGCGGCGCATCCAGCCCGCCGGCGCGACCGCGCGCTACGAGTCCCGGGTGGGCGACAACCACCATCACATCGTGTGCCGCTCCTGCGGCGCGATCGCGGACGTCGACTGCGCGGTCGGCCAGGCGCCCTGTCTCACCCCTTCGGATGACCACGGGTACGTGGTCGACGAGGCGGAGGTCGTCTACTGGGGCACCTGCCCGGACTGCTCGACCACCCGTATCACCGAACGAACCGCCAGCTCGGAAGGAACCAGATGAGCGACCCCTCCAGCGCCCAGGGCGTGGACCAGAAGGCGGCGGCCGGCTGTCCGGTCGCGCACGACTCGGTGTCCGCGCAGGGTAGCGAGAGCGAGAACCCGGCGATCGACTCGCCGACCGCGAAGACGTCCGGCCGCCCGCGCACCAGCCGCGACTGGTGGCCCAACCAGCTCGACCTGTCGGTGCTGCGCGCGCGCTCGTCCAAGAGCAACCCGCTGGGCCCGGACTTCAGCTACGCCAAGGAGTTCGCCAAGCTCGACGTCGAGGCGCTCAAGCGGGACGTGGTCGAGGTGCTGACCACCTCGCAGGACTGGTGGCCGGCCGACTTCGGCCACTACGGCGGCCTGATGATCCGGCTGAGCTGGCACGCCGCCGGCACGTACCGCATCCACGACGGCCGCGGCGGCGCCGGCGACGGCGCGCAGCGGTTCGCGCCGCTCAACAGCTGGCCGGACAACGCCAACCTGGACAAGGCGCGCCGGCTGCTGTGGCCGGTCAAGGAGAAGTACGGCCAGCAGATCTCCTGGGCCGACCTGCTGGTGCTGGCCGGCAACGTGGCCATGGAGTCGATGGGCTTCACGACCTTCGGCTTCGGCTTCGGCCGCGAGGACATCTGGGAGCCGGAGGAGATCTTCTGGGGCCCGGAGGACGCCTGGCTGGGCGACGAGCGCTACGTCACCGACTCGGAGATGGTGCCCGAGCTCGGCGCCACCGAGATGGGCCTGATCTACGTCAATCCGGAGGGCCCGCGCGGCAGCGCCGACTTCCTGGCGGCGGCCCACTTCATCCGGGAGACCTTCGGCCGGATGGCGATGAACGACGAGGAGACCGTCGCGCTGATCGCCGGCGGCCACACCTTCGGCAAGACGCACGGCGCCGCCGTCGCCGACGACCACGTCGGCCCGGAGCCGGAGGGCGCGCCGCTGGAGGCGCAGGGCCTCGGCTGGCTGAGCACCAACGGCACCGGCAAGGGCCCGGACGCGATCACCAGCGGGCTGGAGGTCACGTGGACCGACCGGCCGACCCAGTGGAGCAACCGGTTCTTCGAGATCCTCTTCGGCTATGAGTGGGAGCTCACCACCAGCCCGGGCGGCGCCAAGCAGTACGTCGCCAAGGACGCGCCGGAGATCATCCCGGACCCGTACGACCCGGCCAAGAAGCACAAGCCGACCATGCTCACCACCGACCTGGCGCTGCGCTTCGACCCGACCTACGGCCCGATCTCGCGCCGGTTCCTGGAGAACCCGGACGAGTTCGCGCTGGCCTACGCCAAGGCCTGGTACAAGCTGCTGCACCGGGACATGGGCCCGGTCAGCCGCTTCCTCGGCCCGTGGGTCCCGGAGCCCCAGCTGTGGCAGGACCCCGTGCCGGCGGTCGACCACGAGCTCGTCGGTGACGCCGACATCGCCGCCTTGAAGGCGAAGGTGCTGGAGTCCGGCCTCACCACCGAGCAGCTGGTCAGCACCGCCTGGGCGGCCGCGGCGAGCTTCCGGTCCACCGACAAGCGCGGCGGTGCCAACGGCGCCCGGCTGCGGTTGGAGCCCCAACGCAACTGGGAGGTCAACCAGCCCGAGCAGCTCGCGTCGGTGCTGGCGACGCTGGAAGGCGTGCAGCGCGAGTTCAACGAGGCCGGCGGCGCGAAGATCTCGCTGGCCGACCTGATCGTGCTGGCCGGCTCGGCCGCCGTGGAGAAGGCCGCGCGCGACGCCGGCTTCGACGTGACCGTGCCGTTCCACCCGGGCCGGACCGACGCGTCCCAGGAGCAGACCGACGTCGACTCGTTCGCCGTCCTGGAGCCGCGGGCCGACGGGTTCCGCAACTACCTGCGGGCCGGCGAGAAGCTCCAGCCCGAGGTGCTGCTCGTCGACCGCGCGTACATGCTGGACCTGACCCCGCCCGAGATGACGGTGCTCGTCGGCGGCCTGCGCTCCCTCGGCGCGAACGTCGGCGGCGCCCAGCACGGTGTGCTGACCGACCGGCAAGGCGTGCTCACCAACGACTTCTTCACCAACCTGCTCTCGCCGGGCACCCGGTGGAAGGCGTCGGAGTCCGAGGAGCACGTGTACGAGATCCGCGACCTGGCCACCGACAAGGTGAAGTGGACCGCCACCGCGGTCGACCTCGTCTTCGGCTCCAACTCGCAGCTGCGGGCGCTGGCCGAGGTTTACGCCGGCCAGGCCGCCCGCGAGCGGTTCGTGACCGACTTCGTGGCCGCCTGGACCAAGGTCATGGAGCTCGACCGGTTCGACCTCGCCTGAGTCGACCGTGACCGCGGGCCCGGCCGATCGGATCGGCCGGGCCCGCCGTCAGGGAACAACCGTCGGCCCTTTCGGCCAGCCGAAGATCTTGTGGGTAACTGGCCCAGGGTGTACGCCGACGAGTTGTTGTGGCCATGGACCGAACGGCTGCTCCGCGACCTGCCGGACGTGTCGCCTTTCGACGTGCACACCCACCTCGGCGCGAACGATCCGAGTGGTTTCAGTGCGACGGTGACCGAGCTGGTCGCCGCGTTGGCCACGGTGCACAGCCGGGCCGCCGTCTTCCCGCTCGCCGAACCCGAGGGATACTCGGAAGCCAACGACCGAGTGCTCGCCGCGGCGGCAGATCATGACGAGCTGGTCGCCTTCTGCCGGATCCGTCTGGGCGGTGCACGCGACCGTGCGGTGCGGCCGGTACGCCGGGCTCGAAGCGGCGGAGTTGGCGGAGGTGATGGGCGGCGGGTTGCGCAGGCTGCTCGATCGGGCCGACCTGTCGCCCGCGAGCGAACCTCCCGGCGATCCGGCGCCGCTGGATCCGCTGCTGGAGCGGGCGTACGTCTATCTGGCGGCGGCGGTGGAGTCGGCCAAGCGGGGTGAGGGCGCCGGGCACATGCTGGCGTTGGCGGCACGCCTGCCGCGTTCCCCCGGAGCACCCGCGGGCAGCGGTGTTCGCCTCCGTGTCGCAGCTGCTCGACCGTTACGAAATCGCGGTCGAGCGGGAGATGAGTGGCAGTCCGTACGCGGCGGGGTGGGACCTGCTCGCCGCGGCGACGGTCGTCGCGCGGACGCCGGGGCCGCCGTTGCCCGGATCTTGAGCCCGGCACGGTTACCGGCCGTGGGAACGGGCATCCGGACGCGCGGAAGCAGCCGAGCCGAGTGAGGACCAGAGATGCCCCAGGACCAGTACGACCAGCAGGATCCGACCCGGCAGCAGCCGTCCACGGTCAGCAGCGGGGAGACGGTGCCGCATCCCGGCCGCACCGACGAGCTCGAACGGCAGCCCGACCACGGCGAGCACAGCTACCGGGGCAGCGGGCGCCTGACCGGCAAGGCCGCGGTGATCACCGGCGGCGACTCCGGCATCGGCCGGGCCGTGGCGATCGCGTTCGCCCGTGAAGGGGCCGACGTGCTGATCAACTATCTGGACGAGGAGAAGGCCGACGCCGAGGAGACGCTGCGCTGGGTGCAGGAGGCCGGCCGGCGCGGTGTGGGCGTGCCGGGCGACCTGCGGGAGGAGAGCGTCTGCCAGGAGGTCGTGGAGCGGGCGGTGACCGAGTTCGGCCGCATCGACGTGCTGGTGAGCAACGCGGCGTACCAGATGTCGCAGGACGACGGCCTGGCCGGCATCAGCACCGAGCAGTTCGACCGGGTGCTCAAGACCAACGTGTACGCGCTGTTCTGGCTGTGCAAGGCCGCGGTGCCGCACATGCCCGAGGGAGCCGCCGTCATCACCACGTCCTCGATCCAGGCGTTCCAGCCCTCGCCGCACCTGCTCGACTACGCCACCTCCAAGGCGGCGATCGTCAACTTCACCAAGGGATTGGCCAAGGATCTGGTCGGCCACGGGATCAGGGTGAACTCGGTCGCCCCCGGCCCCGTGTGGACACCGCTCATCCCGGCCACGATGTCGGCGGAGAAGGTGGAGTCCTTCGGCGAGCAGTCGCCGATGGGCCGGCCGGCACAGCCGGCGGAACTGGCGCCGGCCTACGTCTTCCTGGCGTCACAGGAATCCAGCTTCGTCACGGCCGACGTGATCGCGGTGACCGGCGGATCGCCGATCGTCTGATTCCCCCCGGCTGTTGTCGGCCCAGCCCGCGTTCCCACCCGCGGAAGGGGCGCTGTGGCGGGCACGTGACGGGCAAGGCACTGAGACCCGATCGGTCGAACACGCCCATACGCCGGCCGAACCCGGCAAGGTTGTCTCAAGGACAACCTGGTTGGCGTGCCGGCGCTGACGAAACCAGTTTCGGCGGCGAGTTCTGGCCCGGCAGACGGGCCCGGCGCGCGCCGGGCCCGTCTCCGGTTCGGGTCAGGCCGAGGTGTACACCCGCACGTAGTCCACCAGCATCTTGGCCGGGAACGGCGTGGAGGAGTTGGGATCGCCCGGCCAGCTGCCGCCGATCGCCAGGTTCAGGATCAGGAAGAACGGGTGGTCGAACACCCAGCCGGAACTCGGCCGGTTCTGGGTGTTGTAGATGTGCCCGTCCACCGAGAAGGCGATGTGATCCGGGTACCAGTCGGCGGCGAAGGTGTGGAAGCCGGCGGAGAACGGCGAGCCCAGGTTGTAGGTGCTGGTCGTGTTGTAGTTGTTCGGGCCGTGCAGGCTGCCGTGCGCCAGGTTCGGCTCCTTGCCGATGTTCTCCATGGTGTCGATCTCACCGCAGGCCGGCCAGCCGACCGAGCCGATGTTGGTGCCCAGCGCCCAGAACGCCGGCCACACGCCCTGGCCGCCGGGAATCTTGACGCTGGCCTCGAAGCGCCCGTAGGTCTGGGAGAACTTGCCCGAGGTGAGCAGCCGCGCCGAGGTGTACTGGCACGTGCCGTACCAGCACTGGTGTCCGGCGGCGTCGTCCTTGCGGGCCTGGATCACCAGGTGCCCGCTGCCGTCCTGGAAGGAGTTGTTGCGGGAGTTGGTGTAGTACTCACGTTCGGAGTTCCCCCAGCCGCTCCCGCCGATGTCGTAGTTCCACTTGCCGCTGTCCGGCGCGCTGCCGGCGGCGGCGTTGAACTCGTCGGACCAGGTCAGCTTCCACGCCGCGGGTGCGGCGGTGGACGCGACGCCGGCGGGGCTGGCCAGCGACACGATGATGGTGGCTGCGCACGTCAGGGCGCACGCCAGCAGGGATTTTCGCACGTCGACCTCCATCGAGCGGGACGAGTGCGAGCGGTCGGCGCGGAAGGCGGCTACCCGACCGTCGCCCGTCCGGTGCCAAACGGGATGGCAGGCCTGGCGGGGCCCGTGGCGGCATGCCGAGTGAACCACTTGATCGTGTCCGTGGGCAAGGGCGGTCAAGGGTCGCCGTCCGGCCGGACCACCGTCACCAGCTGGCTAAGGTGGGGCCCATGAGCCCGACCGCCCACCGCCGGCCTCGTGGCCGTCCCCGAACCGGCGACGAACCGGCGACGACGGATCAGGTGCTGGCGGCGGCCCTGCGCGCGTTCGCCCGACACGGCTACGACGGTGTGTCCATCCGGACCCTGAGCCAGGATCTGGGCGTCAGCCACAACATGATCCCGCACCGCTTCGGCGGCAAGGAGCGGCTGTGGCGCGCGGCCGTCGACTGGGGCTTCGGCAACCTGGTGGCCGACCTGGCCCCGCCGGCCAGCGAGAACCCGACGGACCCGCTGGACGACCTGCGCGCCGGGATCCGGCGCTTCCTCGAGCACTCGGCCGCGCATCCCGAACTGCTGGCACTGATGAACATCGAAGGCGCGACCGACAGCCACCGGCTGGACCACATCTTCGACAACTACGTCGCGCCCGCGACCGCACCGCTGGGCCGGGCGCTCGAACAGCTGGCCGCGGCCGGTCGCATCCGCCCGATCCCGCTGCGCACACTGCACTTCCTCATCACCTCGGGCGGCGCCGCCCCGTTCAGCCTGGCCCCGCTGGCCCGGCGATTCGACCCGGCCGACCCGCTCGACGGCGAGCACGTCCGCGCGCACGCCGGACTGGTCGCCGACATCATCATCGCAGGGCTGCGCGACACCGCCGTCCACCGGTGATCGATCCGAACCGTTGCGCCCGCGTGGATCCTGTCGGGCCGGCGATCAGGGCCGCCCCTCCAGCACCGCCTTGACCTTGGCCAGGTAGGCGTCGTGGATCGAGGGATCCTGGACGTCACGGCCGAACTCCGCGAAGGCGTCGCCGTCGGGGTACGTCACGGTCATCTCGCGGCGGAAGTCGGTGCCGCCGCCGTCCGGCTCGAACGTGTACACGATCTCGCAGCGCACCTCGTCGGCGCCCAGCCGGTTTGTCGCGATCACCCACGAGCTGCCGGGTTCGGCCGCCGTGACCGTCCACTCGGCGTCGAAGGGATCCTGCGCGCCGGGCCTGATCACCTCGGTCCACGTGCGGCCGACGCCCGCGGGCTCGCCGGTGTGCGCGCCCCTGACCTGGGCGGTCACCGGATGGGCGCCGACCCAGTTGGCCGGCGTCGTGACGAAGGCGTACACGTCGACCGGCGGCCGCTCGACGTGGATCTTGCTGGTCGTGGTGGCGGTAGCCATGCCTGTTCCTGCCGATCCTGTCTCAGTGGGCGACCGTGGCGGGGTCGGCCGTGTGCTGGTACGCGGTGCGGTCGGTGTCGTCGGCGACGATCTCCCGCACGGTGGCGATGGCCTTGTCGTGTTCGCGCTGCCACAGGTCCGGATCACGCCGCAGCTTCGCACGGCGCGTACGGATCGCCCGGATCGCCGGCGTCAGCAGCGCATCCGCTGCCGCTGCCCGGGGCAGCCCCAACTCGTCCGCGACATGGTCGCCGTGGAACCGGCGGGTCAGCGCGTACAGCGCCGGCATCGCCATGCCCTCCGGCAGCGAGAAGATCTCCTTCAACTTGCCGGCGACCGACCTGAGCGCGGCGAACGCCAGCTCCGACGACTCCGGAATGGACGGACCGGTGACGGCCTCCATGAGGTCGTCGACCCGCTTGGCGTCCTCATTGGACGAGATGCCCTCGACGAGCCTGGCGTCCACGCCGAGCACGTGGGCCACGTGCCACCAGTAGCGGTACAGCGACGCCAGCTCGACGGAGGTCAGGCCGAACCCGACCGCATCCTCGGCACGGAAGGAGGTGAGCGTGAAGTCCATCCAGGTCCGCACCAGGTCGACCTGGTTGATCGGCGCCCCGAACGCGGCCTCGTCGTAGCCGCGGCCGCGGGCGAGCCGACGCATGTGCGCGTGCAGCATGCGCACCTGGAGCGTGGCCACATAGCCCGGCTGTCCGACCCGCAGCGCACCGGGCAGCATCACCGCGGCGTGCCACTTGCCGGTCTCCTCGATCCGCCGCTGGGCGCCCTCGACCAGCTTGCCGGTCATGGCCAACACCGTGGCGATCGACGGCGACTCGTAGACCCGGACCAGCGCGCCCGCGCTCAACGAGATCAGATGCACCGGCGGCGGCATGCTGAAGTACGGCCGCGAAGCGCCGTCCAGCAGTTCGTCGTCGACGAAGTCGGGCACGGCCTCGGTCGCGGTCAACAGGGCGGCCACCGCCGGCGGTGGATCGCTCAGCGAGTCGAGACCGTGGCTGATCCCCTCGGCCAGCGCGGTCCGCACCTCGCGGCCGTGCTCGTGAATCTCCGCCACGACCGCGTCGGCCAGCGGATCGCCGGTGGTCAGCGCCCACCCGACCAGGTTGGCGCGGGCCTCGCCGAACTGCGCCACGATGCTCGACCGCGTGCTCCTCGCGGTCGGCCAGTTGTCCGCCATGACCTGTCCTCACTCCAGGAGAAAAAAACTACCAGTTGTCAAATTACGCCGAAATTGACAGCCGTCAAGTACCGTGTCGAGTGATGGAGGTGATGCGTGTGACCACCACGCGAGGACGCGGCCGCCCCCGCATCGGGGACCCCACCGCGCCCAGCGAAGGCGAGATCCTGCGCCGAGGACTGACCGCCTTCGCCGAACTCGGCTACGACGGCACCTCGGTGCGCGAGCTCGCCGGCCGACTCGGCGTCAGCCACAACTTCATCAACACCCGGTACGGATCCAAGGCGGGCTTCTGGCGGGCGGTCGTCGACCACGCCCTCCCGGACAAGGGCCACCCCGTGCCCGAATCGGCCGCCGACGACGTGGACCGGATCAGGGTCACGGTGACCAACTTCTACCGACACGCCGCGCGGCATCCGGAGCTCTCCCGAATGCTCACCGACGAGTTCTCCCGCGACTCCGACCGGCTCGACTACCTGTACGAGCACTACGTGGCGCCGACCGTGGCCGCCGTCGCCCCCAGCGTCGATCGACTGGTCGCGGCCGGCCGGCTGGCGCCGATCCCCATGCACCTGCTGTACTTCGCCGTCGTCGGCCCGGTCGCCGGCCTCACCCAGACGCCGCTGGCCCGCCATCTCGGCCGCCCGGAGCCGGCGGGGGACGACGACCTCACCGAGATCGCCGACGCGCTGACCGCCGTCGTCCTCAACGGACTCCTGCCTGCCGGCCGGTGACCGTCCCGAGTAGATCGCCTTCGCCGCGGACCCGGCCCGAGTTCTCGCACTCAGGCCGGGTCGGTCGACCGCGACCGGACGTGGTCGAGGCCGATCAGCAGGAGTCCCAGGCCGAAGTGGAACTCCTCGTCGAGCGATCGGCCGTGCAGGAACGGGGCGGTCGTGGTGACGGCCGCGAAGGTCTTGGCGTCCAGGGAGCCGGACAGATCCTCGGCCTCCGTGTCCGCCACGCCGGGAGAGTGCTGCTGGATCGCGAAGCCGACGACGTAGTGGCCGATGGCGAGGAAGGCTCGGGCCGCCAGGTCCGGGCCGAAGCCGTGGGCCAGCAGGAGGCGCAGGACGCGCTCGCGGTTGGCCAGGCCGTTGGGTCCCACCGCGATCCGCGAGACCAGCAGCGGCAGCACGTTCGGGTGCCTCCTGAGCACCAGGTAGAACTGGGCGGACGCGAGCGTGGCCGCCTCCTGCCAGGACTGCCCGGCCAGGCCGGCCTCGGCCACCTCGACCTCGCCGAGGACCAGGTCCAACACGTGGACCATGATCTCTTCCTTGCCGGCGAAGTGCCGGTAGAGCGTCGCCGTGCCCGAGTTCAGCCGGTCGGCCAGCAGCCGCATGGTGAACGCCGGCACGCCGACCTCGTCGACGAGCTCCAGCGCCTCGGCCACGACGCGGCTCAGGTCGACCGGGGGACGGCCGCGCCGGGCGACCGTCGGGGCGGCCGGTCGGCACGCCGACGGCCGGGCGTCCGCGCCCGGCTGCGAGCGGCCGGCATCGTCGCTCATGAAGCTCCCTTGACAGGCGTCAATTTTTCGGTCACGCTGAATTTATCGGTCACGGCGTAGCCATAATGCCGCGACGCGCGGGATCTTCCCCTCGTCCACCTCATCTGAGCGGGTCGCCATGTCTGTCAGCCAACGCCTCACCTCGTCGACGACCGTATGGGCCGTCACCGCCATCGCCCTGCTGGGGTCGCTGCTGAGGTTCGCCATCCCCGCCCCGTTCGGCCTCCTGCCCCTGCTCGTGTCGTTCGCCTTCGTGCTGCTGCACGGCGCCCGCCGCTACGGCTGGCCGGCCATCGCGGTCTACGTCGTGGTGGTCCTCCTGGTCAGCAACATCCTGGAGAACCTGAGCATCAGCACCGGCTTCCCGTTCGGCCACTACCACTACACCGACGGCGGCAAGATCTTCCAGGTGCCGTGGTTCATCGGCATCGCCTACGCCTCCACCGGCTATCTGGCCTGGATCGTGGGCACGGTGCTGATCGGCGAGGTGCGCCGCGGCGCGACCTGGCTGGCCACGATCGGCACCCCGGTCGTCGCCTCGTTCGCCATGGTCGCCTGGGACCTGTCCCTGGACCCGGCCGCCTCGACCATCAACCAGATCTGGATCTGGGAGCACAGCGGTGGCTTCTTCGGCGTGCCCCTGGTGAACTTCCTGGGCTGGTCGTTGACGGTCTACTTGTTCTTGCAGATCTTCGCCCTGTACCTGCATGCCCGCGGCCCGCAGGCCACCGAGCGGCCGCAGGTCAGCGACTTCCAGGCGGTGTTGCTGTACGCCGCGATCACTGTGGGCTTCTTCGTCACCTACGCCACCGCCGCGCGCACCGTCGTCACCGACGCTGTGGGCCAGACCTGGCATACCGCCGACATCTACGAGACATCCGCCCTGACCACGGTCTACGGCTTGGGTTTCATCGCGGTCCTGGCCTTCCTGCGCATCGCCCAACGCCGCACCGAGCCGGCGGGTTCGACGCCGGTCGCCGCGCCGGCCGACCGAGACCGCGTGCTGGCCGACTGACTCCCGCCCTGGCCCCACTTCCCTGGCCCACTCCCCCGGCCCTACTCCCCTGGTCCCCACTCTCCTGTTCCCGCTGGAGGTTCCACTTGTCCTCGTCACGGTCCCGTCGGCTCGCCGAGATCGGCACCCCGCTGCGGCCGGCCGACAGTCCTGTGGTCATGCGACGCGCGGTCGTGCTCGGCGCGAGCGTCGCCGGCCTGATGGCCGCCCGAGTGCTCAGCGACCACGCCGAGGAAGTGGTCATCATCGAACGCGACGGAACCGACAACACGCTGCCCCGTCCAGGAGTCCCGCAGGGAACCCAGGTGCACGCCCTGCTCAAGGCCGGCGAGGTCCAACTGGCCCGCTGGTTTCCGGGTTTCGTGGACGAGGCAGTCGCGATGGGCATGGTGGCACCAGCCCCAGACGCCCGGATGTCGATCACCATCGACGGCATCGAAC